>JAQTSY010000002.1 GCA_028711065.1 Minisyncoccota bacterium | reverse complement strand
GCTCGGCGTTGCCATCGCAACTTTCGCGGAAGGTTTCACCGAATTTGACGAATTATCATTGAGACGTTCCCATCTCATGAGCCCTATAAGTTGAGCCTGACGGGATACTGTTACCCTACCCCGCTATGGCACAAGTGTACAACATCAAAGGAAAAAAGCAAACGTACCAACATAGTATATTTAATTACCTTATGTTATGATAATACTATGAAATTGGAGAAACGTCGGAAAGCAGAAGACATGCGGAAGCGAGGAGAAAGCATAAGAGTTATCGCCTCTTCACTAAATCTTTCAAAAAGCACCGTAAGCCTTTGGTGCAGAAATATCGAACTTTCTGGTACACAAAAAACCGTGTTAAAACAAAAACAAAAGACGGCCAGCAACAATGCTTTGCAAAAATACCGAACCAAAATAAAGAACGACAAAAATAGAAGGATTATCCGGTATCGACTCCAAGGCAAAAAAGATGTCCGAAAAATAAGCAATCAAGAATATTTTATTGCTGGCTTAGCTCTCTACTGGGGAGAAGGCTATAAAAAGAGCCGGGGTGAAGTTGGATTTACCAACAGCGACCCGATTATTATTCAGACGACACTTCATTGGTTCATGCGCTTCTACAAAATTGAGAAAAAAGATTTCATTCTTCGAGTAAGTATCAATAAGCTCCATGAGTACAGAGCAAGAGAAGTAGAGAGATACTGGTCAGAGATTGCCGGAATCCCTCTTACGCAATTCACAAAAATAAGCCTCATAAAAACGGCTCAAAGAAAAATTTACGGAAATATGAGAGAACACTTCGGCACCTTGCGAGTAAAAGTTCGCCGTGGGACAAATCTCTTAGAAAGAATTAAAGGGGCAATTACAGAACTCGGCGTTCAGACTGCTAAATAAAATGAAACTCCTTAAATACCTTTTCGTACAGTCCTATAACGCGCCTTGCTTCCCTCTCCGAAATCAAAAAGTCACTCCCTTCATGAGCAATAGCATTTCGTATCTTATGCGCTTCCCACGCGCTGTTGATGGATGAAATTTGGCTCTCATCAATAGATTTTAATTTGTCGCTCACTGTTTCTCCATGATAGCCAGACTTTGAAAGCATTTCGTCTAGAATAATGTCTGCTTCAAGAATGGCGAGACGCCAATCGCTCGGATTTTTGGAATTAATATGATCGACGATCTTCATCCATCGAGTATTGGTGTATGGCTGGCTGCTCCCATGACCGTGGTGAGCTTTATAGTGCTCGCGTAGATGCCGTTCGTGCTCATCCTCTTCTCTTTCAACACGGATGAGATTCACCTGTGCATAGATACACAAAAAAATAAGAATGAGACTCAAAATGATTCCGATGATTTTGAGGGTCGAATAGAAAGAGCTCAGAGAATCAAGAATACCTGATGCAGAGAAATTTGTAATGAAATCTATGATCGAGCCGAAGAAATATTCGAGAAAAGAAGATGAGGGGGTCATAACTATCTATCTATTATATCAAGAAACTACTCGCCTAAAAATTCTTTACCCACAGAGAAAAGGAGATCTTCTCGGCCGTTTGGAGCAGTAAATTGAATTCCAAGAGGCAATTTCTTCCCTTCAACGAGAGAGGTGCCAGAAGGAACAGAGAGCGCTGGCCCTCCGACAATATTCGCCGTAACCGTAAAAATGTCAGCAAGATACATTTGCACGGGATCGTCGGTTTTTTCCCCTATCTTAAATGCGGGAGTCGGTGTCGTCGGAGTCAGTACCAAATCCACTTTTTTATACGCTTTTTCAAAATCGCTCTGAAGCAGGGCTTTGACCTGATTGGCTTTGTTGTAATACGCGTCGGCATATCCAGCAGAGAGAACGTACGTCCCAAGAATCACTCTTCGACGAGTCTCCGGTCCGAACCCCTGTGCTCGAGTTTTGAGATAATCTTCAATAAGATTTTTCCCTTCAGCGTGAAGACCGTATTTGACTCCGTCAAAGCGCGCGAGATTTGATGATACTTCAGCAGGCATAAGCACATAGTAGACAGCGAGCGAATAACCGATATTTGGGAGTGAGATATCTTCTATTTCATACCCGAGAGATTTGAGCTTTTTTACCGATTCTTCAAAATTCTTCATTACTTCTTTATCGATTCCCTGATCCATGAATGAATACGGAATGCCGATAATCGGTTTCTTCTTTCCTTTGAGTGGAAGTTTTGGATAGGTATTCTCGTCGATAGCAGTACCGTCGTATCGATCCTTTCCCTGAAGAATCTTCCAAAGAATTTCATTATCAGTGACAGTCTTTGTTAGAGGACCGATCTGATCAAGTGAAGAGCCCATAGCAATAATTCCATGGCGGGAAATTGAACCGTAGGTAGGTTTGAGTCCGACGAGCCCGCAGAAACTTGCCGGCTGTCGCACAGAGCCTCCGGTATCTGTCCCGAGAGACGCAAGCGCCCCATTCATTGCGACAGATGCAGCCGCCCCGCCAGAAGATCCTCCCGGAACGCGAGAAGTATCGTGAGGATTTTTGGTCACACCATACGCAGAGTTTTGTGTTGAGCTCCCCATGGCAAACTCATCCATATTCGTTCGTCCCAAGAAAACAACCCCCTGCTCTTTTAATTTCGCTACGGCAGTTGAATCATACGTGGCATGATAATTCGCCAAAATTTTTGAAGCACAGCTTGCGATATTTCCTTTTCGTAAAATATTGTCTTTGAGAGCGATTGGGATACCAGTGAGAACAGTCGGTTTTCCAGAAGCAATTTTTTTATCCGCTTCCTCGGCCTGCATTTTTACATCATCATAAACTTCAAGATACGCATTCATGTCTTTATTCTTTTTCGAAATTTCAGAAAGATACGCCTCGGCAAGTTCCACGGCAGAAAAATCCTTTTTCACCAGGTGTTCATGGGCTTTTTGTATCGTAAGCGTGTTGAGATCAATTTTCATCAGAGTATTTTTTTCACTTTCAAATAATTCCCCTCTTTTCTCGGGAATTCAGCGACAAGCGCATCAGTATGGGTACCGGATTCGTGCGGATTTTTATCTTCCCGAAATATATTTCGGACAGGTTCTTTTGCCCGAGCAATATCTTTTGAACCAGCGGTTTTAATCTGATCAATGTAACCCAAAATGCCATCAATCTCCTTTGCGAGTTTGACTTTCTCTTCCTCTTTAAGCTCAATCCGAGCCAGTTCCGCAAGTTTTTCTATATCCTGTGTCGAAATCATAAAGATAACTATAGCATTCTTTGGAATTTCCAGAAAATACCTTTATTTGACTTTAATATTAAAGTGTGTAATAGTTATGAAAGGAAAGGAGCAGAGAAAAATGGACGAACCGCTCTCTGGGATCATGGGAGAAAGCGCCTTGGCCATAAACATTTGGCGCTTTGTCCTTCTCAGTAATACCGTCCTCGGACTGTGCATAGCCGGATTATACCTTGTTCGCCTTCGCCCGAGTGGATTTTGGCGAAAAAGGTGGGCCGTACTTGCACTGAGCATAAGTTTCCCTCTCCTAAATGGAGGACTTGATCTGTTTGCATTTTGGATGATGCGCAGATTTATTCCAGAGGAATACTTGAAGTGGTCATTCGCTTTCGGAATAATGGCGATGCTTCTTGTGTCTTTTGGAGGGACACTTGTTTCCTTGCGATGGAGACACGTAACGAGGAAAGAATAGACGGGCCACGCTTGAAAGAGCGTGGTTTTTATTTTATCAATTTCAAAAATGCTTCTTCATTCAAGACGGGCACGCCGAGTTCTATCGCCTTGTCATATTTAGAACCAGCGCTTTCTCCCGCCACCACATAGGATGTATTTTTTGATACTGAACTGGAGACATTTCCTCCAAGAGCGCGGATTTTTGCACCAGCTTCGTCTCTGTCGAGCGAAGAAAGGGTTCCAGTCAATACGAATATTTTTCCGGCGAGCGGCAGCGAGCCTGCCTCCTTTTTCTCTGGCGAAATGATCTTCACTTGTTCAAGAAGCCTGCCGACAAGTTTCTGATTATGCTTATCAGCGAACCATTCCACTATCGATTTTGCCACCACATCCCCCACTCCATAAATAGACTGTAATGTTTCAAATGTCGCCTCCTGTAATTTAGAGAGTTTTCCAAAATGGTCTGCCAGATCATTCGCAGTTTCCTCCCCCACTTGAGGAATAGAAAGTGAAATAATAAATCGAGCAAAAGGAACTTTTCGCGCTGTTTCGATCGAAGCGAGCATATTGTCCACCGACTTTTCAGCCATCCGAGGAAGTGCAAGTAAGTCTCCTCGCTCAAGACTGAAAATATCAGCGAAGTCCGCAATGAGTCCGTTATCGAGAAGCATGTCGATATTTTTCGGGCCCACATGCTCGATATCATATGCGTGCTTTGAGACGAAATGATAGAACTTCCGCTTCTGCTGTGCAAAAGAATTTTTATTCACGCACCTCCATGCCGCCTGTCCAGGAATTCGCTCAATTCTCCCATCACCTCCGCACTCCGGAACATGAGTCGGCCATTTGTATGCTTTTTCTTTTCCTGTGCGCATCTCTGTCAGCACTTTCACAATATCGGGAATCACATCCCCCGCTTTTTGGAGAATTACCGTGTCGCCAATCCGCACATCCAATCTTTTTATTTCATCTTCGTTATGAAGCGTTGCTCGAGAAACAGTAGAACCCGCAACGGAAACTGCTCGTAAATGGGCGACAGGCGTCAAAACTCCCGTGCGGCCAATCTGCAAAGTAATATCTTCAACAACCGTCGTAACCTGCTCTGCAGAAAATTTGAAAGCAATCGCCCATCGCGGAGCCTTGCCTGTATACCCAAGACCTTCCTGAAATTCACTCTCATTCACTTTCACCACAACTCCGTCGATCAAATAATTCTCCTTTTCTTTTGCCTTCTCCCATTTTTTCCAGAACGAAATAATTTCCTCCACGCCCTTACAAAGGGCGAAATGCGGATTCACCTTAAACCCAAGTTTTTTCAAAAAATGAAGCTCTTTTTCTTGCGATTCTGGCAACGCCTCATCAGATTCAGCCAAATCATAAATAAACGAATCGAGTTTGCGCTCCTCAACCATCTTCGGATCAAGCTGGCGGATGGTTCCCGCGGCGAGATTTCGGGGATTTGCATACGGTTCAAAGCCTTTCTTTTTTTGCTCTTTATTTAAATTTTCAAGCTGTTTCTTTCCCATCCACACTTCCCCCTCAACAATGCAGTTCATTGGCTCTGCGAGACGAATCGGCACCGATTGGATTGTCCGCACGTTCATTGTTACATCTTCACCGACGACTCCATCCCCGCGGGTAGCGGCTGTTTTCAAAAGCCCTTTTTCATATTCAAGTACCACTTTGAGCCCATCAATTTTTAATTCGCAGGTATAGGTGGGCGTTTTTGTAATTCCGGCATCTTTCAAAAATCGCTTCACACGTTCATCAAAATTCTTGATATCTTCTTCAGTAAAAGCGTCATTAAGCGACCATTGCGCCACTTTATGTTTTACTTTTTTGAATTGTTCGAGCGGTTTCCCCGCAACTCGCTGGCTTGGAGAATCTGGAGTAACGAGTTCCGGATATTTCGTTTCAATTTCAACGAGTTCACGTTTGAGCGAATCAAGTGCTTCTTCAGAGATAGGAGATTCATTCAAAACATGCGAAGCATAGCGAAATTCCTCAATAGTCTTCTTGAGTTTGTTAAGACGTTCGATGGTTTCCTTTGGGGCCTTCGGCATGGCACTAGTATACCCGGGCACCAACTTTTTTAGAAGTTGGTGCCCGGGTATAAGAAAAAAGCCGCCGCTTAGCCATTACCCTAGCTCAAGAAAAAAGTTAGTAACTAAATTCAACCCCTCTTTGTACCGTACGGGGATTGGGATTTCCTGAATTCACATCGGCACAACTTGTATCGTATCCATACGCGCTTATAGTAGTAGCACTATTTATGCCATCGGGAAGAGCCGTCTTCGTAACAGTTACATCAGCGCAAGCATTGTTTGGGGTGGTGAAACTGATCTGAAATTGGGTATCGAAATAGGCAGGAGAGGCGCTCGAATGAGCAGTGGGCACCCACTTGGCACCTGATGTGATATCTTGGTTTGAAGAAACACAAGTTCTCCCACTTCCCGCAACCGTCTGTATTGAATTCGAAGAAGTTGCAAATATCGCTCCTTTATAATCCCAATACTGCGCGCATTCCGCGGCTGTGTCGGCAGCATAAAAAGCGATCTGCGACTCTTTTGCTGTAGCGGCGAAAAAGAGATCTTTCACTGTGGTATTAAAAATAGAGAGTCCGATCGCGAGGAGAATACTGGCAACAAGAGAAGCGACGAGAACAGTGACTCCGCGCCTTTTCAAATATGTTTTCTTTTTCTGGAAAAAATGCTTCATATTATTTTATTGCCACACATTAAAGAGAGATTCGCTTACATCCATGTTCTTATTCCCCGCTCCGCTGCCGGTCCAACCAACGTGTACAGATACTTGAAACTCCTCAGTTGTCTGCAAAGGACGCACTATAGAGACTTTTACCGTCCGCGTAAATCTCGAAGAGCTGCCTGAAGCAGACCACGAAGCATGATAGAGACCTGTATCCTTATCATATTTCAACGCCCCCGGAGTGACAGAGTCGCCAGTACTTTCATTACTGCCCGAATCAAGAGTGCCCACATCACATCCTGTTCCATTTGTGCAAGATGCTGCGAGAAGTGAGTACCATGAGCCAAGTGGGTTAGGAGTACCACTGTGATTATTCGTGTACGCGACATCACTGTCTCTTAAACTCCTAATATACTCTATTGCATCCTGTGCCAAATACGCCGCAGTGATTTGATCGCGAGCATAATATGAAGATTGGAGAGCACTGGCTACGATACTCAAGGGCACAATGACTGCAATCATAAGGATGGAAATGGCAATCAGAGTCTCGATCAAAGTGAAACCGCGAATACTTTGGGCCAGACCGCCTATTCGTTTTTTATGTATTATTCTCTTCATCAGATATTTATTTGACGCTGTGTCACAGTAGTCTGAAGATTAAAATCCGTTTTGCTCTGCCCAGCTCCCGCATGTCCCTCCAAGATAATAAGTACTCTGGCCTGTGTATCATCAGTTCGAGCGGCGCTCTGCACAAAGAATTTGAGACCGGTATTAGAATCGCCGGCATTATTTTTTATACACACCTCGGGAGCGGTGATCGGATTATCTCCAGTAATGGTGTTGCTTAGATTCCGGGTCTGTTTGTAAATCGATGAACAACTCGTGTCGAGAGTCTGCGGCGCCAAATAATAGTAGACGATCTTAGTTGCCGAGTCTCTTATCCCTCGAAACTTAAGAGAAATGAATGGATTTGATACACCGGCTACACACCCCTTTCCTGCCTTATTCGGAGGACTCGTTGTATCGTAGAATCCCCTGTCTTCGCATTCATAGTCCAAACCAAATCGAATATCTCGCGACATCTCTTCCATCGCAAAATTCAAATTGTTCATGACTGTTTTCACTGCCTGCGATTTCCGGTTGATAGCGATGATATTCAAAAGCGCGGCCATACTGATGGTCATGACGATGGCAAAGATAGAAACTGCCACCATCATTTCGATTAAAGTGAAACCGCTATTTTGGGTTTTTTTCGGTGAAATAAAATTTATCATGGGGAATTTTGGATAGAAATTTGCCCCGTCGAATAAACTACGATTTTCTTCTCACTACCCTGCGGTGAGACGATGGTGATCTCTGCGCTACTCAAATTATCTCTTGTGGATGAATCTTCTTCCGTTATTTTTATGCGGGCATCGGGATTTGGTCGCACAAAGGTAATGTCGAGTTTCATCTTAGTTCCGATCGTAGACGCACAGTCAGTCGCAACACCACCGCTCACCAAAGGGACACAAAATTGCTTTACTTTGTACCTACCGGCGAAACTGTAAGTCTTCAGGAGTGAATCCTGGGTACTTGAAGCGTATACGCCATCTCCGACAGGAGATTGGGTGTAATCAAGCGGAAAATCAGCAAAAAGAATAAATGTAGCGGGTACATCTAAACTAGCGTTATCAAGATGAACACCGTACCCTTGGAGAAATCCGGCGGTGCTCACACTTCCGCCCTTGAGAACACTCAAACCATATACCTGCGCCTCTTTCACAGCAAAAGCGACTTCGTATGCATAATTGGTGACAAGGGTAGTGCTGTTGAAGTTTTGAAAATTATAAATGACTACGGTAGTCACAATCATCATAATACCCATAACGACGACAAGCTCAATCAAAGTGAAACCGCTGGAAATTTTGTTCACAAATTTTGATTTTGCAAGAATGTTTTTTAGAAAAAGAGCCATAGAAACTAAAGTAAGTTCGCAAGACCTGTTATATCGATGCGAAGGAAAAGTACCAAAAGAGCGCCGAGTATAAGGAACGGGCCAAACGGTATCTCACTCTTCATTGTAAGGTTTCCGAGCCCAGATATCAACGGCGTTTTCCCCTTCGCTATCTTCTGTACAAGAAGAAGCAAAAGGCTTACCCCCGCTCCTATCCAAAATCCGAGGATAATGGCGGAAATGCCGTAGGCAAGGCCTAAAAACCAGCCAATCCCGAGAGAAAGTTTCGCGTCCCCGAGTCCCATCCACCTGCCTTTCGAAATAAACCAAAGGAGGAAGAATGGGAAAAGAAAGAGAATCGGACCGGCGAGGAGGTCGTAGAACGTGTAGCGTGTAGCGTGTAGCGCGGGAACAAAAATGGCTCCTAAAGAAAGAAAAGCGAAAGTGTAAACGAGGGCGTCGGGGATAATTTTGTGGCGAAGATCGTAAACTGTGATGACAATAAGGATGCTTTCGATAATCAAGTAGAAAAATAAAATAAACAAATCCCGAGACGAAAATACGGGGAAAGAAAGAAGTGTCAGAGCGAATAAAATTCCGGTGGACAATTCAACAAGAGGATACTGCCAGGATATTTTCGCTTTGCATGAACGGCACTTGCCAAGCTGAATCAAGAAACTCAAGAGCGGAATGAGTTCATACCAATGGAGCGTTTTCCCGCACGAAAAACAATAGGATCGCCCGCCGATGGTCGTGCCGGTGTTATAGCGCAGTATGACGACATTCAAAAAACTTCCAACAATGAGGCCGAAGATAAAAACAAAAATTCCTGTAATAAAAATCATTACTCTCTCATTCTAGCTACTTGCAAGCAGCGCTTGAATTGATCACTGTGGAAGGCGATCCTGACCCACCAGTTGTATAAATCTTCCTTGAAGCGCTAGTGCTATCTACACACCAAGCGTAGGTACTATCAGTTTTAAGAGGCATAGCAACAGCCCAAGCGTTGCCCAAAACCATACAACCACCCTTATTCAAATCATTACCACCGCTCAATTTTCCTGCATTATCAAGAATAGACTTTATTTTTGCATCTGCAAAAATAGTACCCGATGATGCGACACATAGAGTTGGGGAAGTTCCACCCAATGTATAGTTCGCGCCATAATTCCCATAAGCAGCGTAGTAAAGTTCTATTTGATTCCTCGCATGTACAAGCTCACTTTGAATTCCTGCATCCGCGCTCTTTGCCCGAGAAGTGGCGAGAGAAGCAAGTACAATAACTGAAAGAATGCCGATAATTGAAACAACCACAAGAAGTTCGATGAGTGTAAAACCTTTCTTTTGGCAATTTTTATTTTGAATCATGTGTTTTAATAGTATAGATAATACACCCTACTGGCAATGTGTGCCGCCTACGCTGTCATGGGGAGAACCAGCTGCTCCTTGGATTGCAGTCGAAGTGTAGCTTGCAGCTTTACCGGTACTGTCTGCGCAAAAGTAGCTAAAGGGAGAGACTACAGTGCTTGGCAGTTGAGCTGTGACTGACCACGCAACCCCATCGGCTGTAATTCCGCAGTCCATATTTCCTGAACCGACGGCATTTTTGGTTGCAGTGATAAGACCGGCAATGTTCGATGACGCAGACGTATCCACAAACATACCGCTCGCACAATCGGCAACGGCCAAACCGGATGTATTGTAACTATTTCCATTCCATCCGAAATATATCTCTGCTGCAGCGCGCATATCGCTTATCTGCCCCTGTATAGTTGCATCCTTCGCCTTCGACTTTGCCAATGAAAGAGATGCGAGAACAATAGCAGATAAGATGCCAATGATTGCAATAACGACCAAGAGTTCGATGAGTGTAAAACCTTTCTTTTTCATATAAAACATTGTTTGGGAGAAAATACTACCGTTAGTATAGAATCCAAAATGAAAACAGACCAGAGCGGAGATGTTGATAACAAAAACACCGCCAAAGCGGTGTTTTTGAAAAACTTCTTGTACGATTTGAGATTACGGACAAGCGGTAGCCAAAGTCGGAGCGCTTGTATAGGATTTCGAAACGCCACCGCTATCAACACAGAACCAGCTACTGCCGGATGCGCCTTTAGCTGACATAGCCCATTTCGTTGCTGTCGCAGCGTCAACCGAGCCCATGATGTTTGTTGCGCCCGCAGTACACATTGCCTTTATCAAACCATCCAATCCATTACTTGAAGCAGCAGTACCAAACATACTTGTGGCAGCAGCATTTGTCGTAGCACAGGACGCTGTTGGGGTCATATCAACGCCAGCTGCGACCAGACCAGTACCTGCAGCGTATCCTGTACCATAGTTGCCGTAGGTTGAGTAATATAATTCAGCTTGAGCACGAGTACTAGAAAGAGAACCTTGGATCGAAGCATCTTTTGCTTTGCTTCTTGCAGTACCAAGAGACGCCAAAACTATCGCGGAAAGAATACCGATGATAGCAATGACCACGAGAAGTTCGATCAACGTAAAACCTTTTTTCTTATTCATACTTTAATTGTTACTAATAAATGGTTAATAATTTTACTCTAATTGGTTTTACCGGGTTCGCACAAAATGCGACTCGGACGACCTCATTTATTCCTTAGGTATCGCCCTAAGAAAACCATGTATAACGGTGCTCTTATTATACAACAACCCCCCAAAGGACAAAAAGGATGTGTGGATAACCTCAACGGAACGGGAAGATCACTCTGAAATGGGCCTAAAAGGCTGAAGAAAGGTTGTAAATTGGAAGAAGTACCGCAACAAGGAGAAAGCCGATACCGGTACCCAAAACCACGATCATTGCTGGTTCGATGAGACTCACCAGAGTATCAACGGTAGTCTCCACCTCTCTTTGATAGAACTTAGCGAGGGTTTTCATAATGTTCCCGAGCTCTCCAGTTTCCTCTCCAACTTTAATCATTTGCATCATAATCCCTGGAATTTCAGGATTGCGCCCCAATGCGTCAGAGAGCGCACTACCAGCTTTCACCGCTTCAGCTGAACGCTTCAAAATATCTTCATAGATTTTATTGCCCACAACAGACGTTGTGATCTCGAGAACCCGAAGCATCGGGATACCGGAGAGAATCATGGTATTTAAGTTGTCGGCAATTCTCGAGAGGTACAATTTCTTGTAGAGCATGCCAATATACGGTATTGAAATCTTGAAACGAGAGAGAGAGGCACTCCCCGCATCTGTCCGGAAAAATCGAAAAAGGAAAATACCGCCGATAACAACAAGAATAAAAAGAAATACTCCATAATTCACAAAGAAACCGCTAATGGTGATGATGACCTGCGTGATAAAAGGAATACTTTGCCCAGAATCAATAAGAATGGCGCTAATACGCGGAATAACCAATGTGAACATAAGAATCATCACCACAAAGAACGTGATGATTATAAAGGCCGGATAGATAAGAGCATTTCGCACTTTCATCGTAACCGCATAGGAGCGATCCAAATAATCGGCAAGAAATCTAAATGTCTCATCGAGTCTCCCCGACTCTTCCCCCGACACCACCATGTTGACGAAAAAGTCTGAAAAGATCTTGGGAAACTTTGCCAGGGCTTTCGAAATAGAGGAACCCCCCTGCAGATCGGCTGAAATTTCTGAAAGCGTTTTTTTCAGAAGTGGATTCTCCTGCTGTTCACCGAGAAGTTGAAAAACTCGAAGAGCGGAAACTTGAGCTTCAAACAGAGTCGAGATTTGGCGCGCCAGAATAACGACTTCTCCGTTTGAGACTCGATCAAAGAAAGAAATATTCTTCTTCAGAAATCCTTGCGGCTTGTCTGCGGGAGTAATTGAAGAGACAACAAGCCCGCGTCTCTGGAGAGAATTAACAGCGATGTCGACATTAATCGCCTCAATCGAGCCCGGAATAGATTGTCCTTTGCTATCTACTGAGGTGTAATTAAAAAGCATAGAAAAAATTAAAGAAGTTTCTGAAGAGTCTTAGGATTGAACGAACGAAGATAGGCATTCTCCACACTTATCTCTCCTGCACGAACCAAGTCTGCGAGGCATCGGTTCATGTCGATCATTCCCTCTTCAAGACCAGTCTCGATGACGGTGTTTATTTCGTGCGTACGTTTCTCGCGGATAAGATTGGCAACCGCGCTTGTATTGACGAGTAGCTCGTAGGCGGGAATCAGACCTCCGGAAATGCGAGGGATGAGCCGCTGAGAGAAAATACCGCTCATACTTTCTGAAAGTTGCGTGCGAATTTGATCTTGTTGATCGGGAGGAAACGAGTCAATAATACGATCAATGGTCTGCGCGGCGTTATTGGTGTGAAGCGTGGAGAGCACAAGATGTCCTGTCTCGGCAGCAGTCACTGCAGTCGAGATGGTTTCAAGCCCTCGCATCTCCCCCACCATAAGCACATCAATATCCTGACGGAAAATACTCTGGAGAGCGATATGGAAATCTTTCGTATCAATATGCACTTCTCGCTGATCGATAAGACATTTCTTCGGCTCATAGATAAACTCAATCGGATCTTCGATCGTAATAATGTGCTCGGGGCGGTCGTTATTGATCATCTCCACCATACTCGCAAGAGTTGTTGTCTTTCCTTGACCGACAGGGCCTACGACAAGAAAAAAGCCTTGCTGTTTTTTTGTGAAAGTTTCGAGAATAGGAGGAAGATGCAAATCCTGAATAGTTTTTATGACAGTGGGAATGAGACGAAGGGCGATACCGATGGAACCTTTTTGGAAAAAGGCGTTGCCTCGAAAACGCGCCTTGTCTCCATATGCATAGGAGAAATCAGTCTCCTGCTCTTTGAGAAACAGCTCCTTTTTTTCGCGATTCAAAAGTTCGGTGATAAATCCGAGTGTATCGCCTTTTGTGAGGACGGCTTTTTTATTGATTGGGACAAGAAATCCAGAAACTCGAATAGTAGGATGCATCCCCTCTGAAAAGTGAATGTCCGAACCGCCTTCGCGCACAACAATTTCAATCAGCTCTTCAAGTTCTTTTTTATAATCCATTTTTATTTTTTCTTTTCGCCAAAAATCTTTATCACTTGCTCTACCACCTCCGACGGAATTGTCGAAGCTTTTACAATGTATCCGTCTACTCCCATCTTTTTCGCTTTCTCGATATCTGGAGATTGGCCCTGATTGGTAAGAACAACTACAACCGCTTTATCCGCGATATGCTCTGCCTTGATGGTCTCGAGAAGCTGGAACCCGCTCATTGTCGGCATAACAAGATCCAAAATAAGAATATCTGGTACAAAACCCCCCCGAAGAGTCGTGAGAGCATCAGCGCCGCTCGAAGCTCCGTGCACATCGAAATTCCCCTTCTTGAATTTCATACAATGCATATCCAGAAGAAATTTGTCGTCGTCTACTATAAGTAATCTGTATGTTTTATCTTTATCCATATAAGTTCGTGCAACTAATCTCCTCTATTATATACCAAACAAGACCCGGGAAGAAACTTTATCCACTGTGAATTAAGCTTCCTAGAGCTTATTGACCTCTTCGAATGGAATATCGCCATTAAATGCCTTTACGAGCCCGTCTTCTTTCATCGTAAGCATTCCCTGTTGCCGCGCCACCTTTGTAATTTCAGTCTCTGTCGGATCTTTCAGAAGGATGCTGTCCAAATCCTTATCCATTTTAAGCACTTCGAAGACAGCGACTCTTCCGCGAGTACCGCTTGGACATTCAGGAGTGGGAGCGATTCCAAGTATATGATCCGGAATCGGTATTTCCTTCCTAAACTTTTCAGGGAGATCGGCAAATGCGCTGTCGATCATAGCCTTCAAGCTTCCCTCGATCGGAATCGGTTTCCCGGAACCGGGGCATATTCTCACAACAAGTCTTTGGGCGACGGCAAGAATGAGAGTTGGGGCAATAAGATATGGGTCAACACCCATGTCTACAAGTCGAGGAATCACTCCCGCGGCATTGTTGGTGTGAATGGTCGAGAGCACGAGGTGTCCGGTAAGCGCCGCCTGCACAGCAAGCTTTGCGGTTTCCTTATCTCGAATTTCACCGACCATGATAACATCGGGGTCCTGACGAAGGGTGGTGCGCAGTCCGTTCGCGAACGTATATCCGATTTCCGGACGGACTTGAGACTGACTCATGCCTGGCACATTGTATTCAATTGGATCTTCAAGAGAAAGCACGTTGTTCGCCTCACGATCAATTTCATTAAGCATTGAGTAAAGCGTGGTCGTCTTTCCGGAACCAGTCGGACCAGAAATGAGAATGAGTCCGTATGGCCGAGTAATGGCATCTTTCAAAAGCGCGAGGTTGCGAGGACTAAGCCCCATCTCATCGAGCTTCTTGACGCCTTTTTCCTGATCAAGAATTCGCATCACCACTTTCTCACCGAAGTAAGTTGGAAATGTCGAGACACGGAAATCGATTTTTCTTCCGTCAATTTTGGCGGAAAAGCGGCCGTCTTGAGGTTTGCGCCTCTCATCAAGCTTCATATTTGAAAGCACTTTGATGCGTGCCGCGACAGACGATTCGATATTAATCGGCAATATGAGACTTGTATTCAAGACTCCGTCTACTCGAAATCGTACTCGTACATTATCGCGCATTGGTTCAATGTGGACATCAGAGGCATTCCCTTCGATTGCATAGCGGAGAATAGTCGCGACAATTTTAGTAACAGGAGCATCTTCAACAATTTTAGCGTCTTTGCCTTTGGAAATATCTTCCTCCCCATCTTCGTTGTAGCGGGATATTTCGATATTATCTCCCATGTCCCCCGCAACATCAGATTGGAGATCGGTCAGCGCCTTGGTTACCTCTCCCGAAAGGCCTTTATAGGTATCAACGATCTTTTTAAAATCACCCTCTGAAATTGAAAAAATCTTGAAAGGCATCCCGAGTTTCGAAGAGATGAAATTCAACGCATCCCGAGCCTCCATGTCTTCTGGATCGACAAGCCCAACTTCGAGCACGCCATCAGTTACCCCGAGCGGAGCAAATTTATAATGCACTGCGGACTCTTCCGGAATATATTTCAGAGTATCGTATGGAATCCTGGTACTTCCCAAATGTCTTTCGGGAATATCAACAGCTTCTCGTCCGGTTTTTATAAGTTCCGCGGGACTGATACCTCTTTTTTCCAGAACTTGTGCAAGTGACTCGCCAGAAGAAGCCATCTCCGCTTCTATGCCGGGAATATCACTTTCTAATATGAGATTTTTACGCGCGAGCGCTTCGAGCAGAGTCATAATATGGTTCAAACAGCGTTCCCCCGAAAAGGATTACCTTCCAAAATCGGAAGTAGTTGTCCCAAAAGTGACAACAGTTCCACCCTCATATCCAACGGGAGCAAAAGGATCGGGTCTGCCTACAGGCTCTGCCTGTATTTCAACACCGAAATCCTGAAGACTTTGGAAAGCTGTTGTCGAAAAAATACTATTGTCTATATTCACCTTCTGAAGCTCCTGGAGAAGAGCTATGGTTTTCTGACCAATTACAAGACCCTGATCATCTGTGCCCGTTCCAGTCGTCTGGACCAAAAGAGCACCCGAAGGAGTTCCAGGGCTTCTGTAATACCAATATCCAAGAAAGAGGACCCCCGCGAGTATGATGATAATAATGATAGTTTTCATAAAATAATGTGTCTGAATTATTTTGCTTTTAACCAATAGGTTTTCAGGTCAATGGCAAAATCATATACCCCCACTTTTTGTGGCCGAAGGCTCAAGCTGACAATATCGGTAATACGAAGACTATGTTCTAGATCGTCCAAGAAATTAATGAAATTACTATAGGAAGACGTCACTGAAAAACCGAGTCCTATGGAACCATATTTCCTCTCATCGACGATAAGAGGATTATTTTTCTCATCAAGAGAGGGTCCCTGGTCGATCTTGGTGTTCCGAATTTTCATACCATGAAGTTTTGCGATCGAATCAATATCGAGAATAAGACGAACATTATCAACAGCGTTCGGCAACATTTTACTTAAGCGAACTCTGTCGTCATCAGTAATAGACTTATATTTTTCAGAGAGCTCAATTCTTCTGTTAGTAAGATCTTTCGATTTGCCGAGGGCCTCATCATACTGCGCAAGTTTAGCGCGCTTTGCTTGGATCTGTTTATATTGCGGATCAATAAATCCAAAAAAGAGTCCAATGGAAGCTATGAGGAGAATAATGGGTGTGAGAGTCTTAAACATGATAATTATTGTGATGAAGTACTGCTTGCGTCTTCTGCTGGAGTTCCTGTTGCATCGCCAGTCGCATCCGAAGTGCTATCTGGAAGTCCGGTATTGAGATTTCTTTCGTAAAGAATGAGTGAGGGATCAAGTGTGGCAGCGAAACTGAACGTGACATTTCCGCTCGCATCGAGATTCAAATCAGAAAAAATAGGATTCTTGAGAAGTCCCCCCTCATCCTTTGAAATAATATCTGATTGATATGCAATGGAACCATAGTTCAATGTCTGTCCTTTCATAGCAAGACTAATTTTATCAGGACCGCCAAAAGTAAGAGTCAGATCGGAAAATTGTATCGATTTCAAAACTGTTTTCTGCAGCGTATCAAAGATCGGGGTCACTGCGATGTGGTTGTGGAGAATTTGCTTTGCAGCCTCAATTCTATCATCGAGGCGGATATACTGTTCGAGCGTCGGCAATTCAAGTGCGTCTTCGTTTTGTTTGAGAGTCTGCGTTTCTTTCGTAACCTGTTTATCAATAACTCCAGAATAGACATAAAGACCTCCGGCTGTAGCGAGAGTGATAATAAAAATAAGAGCGGTGATAAGAGATACGAGATTGATGCCACCGGATACTTTATCACCGTCAGTGAGAGCTTTTTTTGGTATGAAAGATGTTTGGAGCTTGGGATCCATCTTCTCTATTATAGTATGTGTACTCTCTTTTTACTACGGAAAAGAGAGGGGGTCTGTGAATAACTTTAAGAAAGCGAGATTATGGGAGCTCTTGGAGACGGCGAAGGGCCACCCCGATAGCCACTGAAAACTCTGATCCGGTCATACGAAGCGTTGGTTCAAGAAAAGCGGGAAATTCCACCTTCGAGAAAGGTTCTCCGAGTATTACTTCGACTTCAAAAGAGTGTTTCGCTAATTCCAAAAGACCCTTGTAGCCCAGGCCCCCTCCTGCAAGCACTATTTTGCTTATATTTTTGTTATATTTTTTCTGATAATTTTGAAGCACGCGATTTGCTTCCGAAAAAATAAAGTCTGTGGTGAGAGAAATAGTGTCGACAACCGCTTTCTCATCGGTCCTCTGCACCGCCCCAAAACTTCGTTTAATATTTTCCGCTTCTGGAATACTTACACCAAGCGAAGATGAAAGCGCGATTGTGATATCTTGCGAACCACGGTTGATGGTGTGCGAATTACGGACAATTCCTCGATCAACAATATAGAGCTTCGTCGAACCAGCACCGAGATCGATGATCATAACTGCTCCCGGACTTTTATCAATTAATGCTCGTATGGTGCTAAAAATCTCTATCTCGATGAAGCTTGCTTCAATTCCGCTTTTGGCGATTATATCTTGGTAACGGCTGATGACCTCATTATGAATTGCCACGATAAGCACCTGCACTTTTTCTACTCTTCCCAAAACAGGTTCGGGCGTTTGTGCTTCGCTTTGTTCAGATGTTTCCATCGGCTCTTCAGGAATCACCCACCAGTCGAGAGAAACTTCTGAAATTGGGACGGGAATATATTTTCGAGCTTCAAGCGGGATCATTTGTGCGAGCTCTTTCTCGGAAACTTTCGGAAGTTCGATCATCGTCACCATACTTGAGCCGATAGGGATTGCGACTCCGCACTGCTTGGTGCTTGTTTTTGACTCGCGCAGCAAATCCTTGAGAGCTTCGCTCAACCTATCAGTCGGTAAATTGGTGGCTCTTCCCATCTCGAGCCCAGAATACGGACCGAGGGCCAGCTCTCCGTAGGTTTCCAGAATCGCTTTTCCTCCTTTCTTTTTAAGTTGTACAACTTTGATTGAAGAAGAACCGACATCAATACCAAGAACGCTTGGATTCGATGGTTTTAACATTCCCTGAAAGATTTTTTTAAAAGGATTGTCCATACGCTCTGTACTATCGAAAAAACATTTTTAGCGAAAAAGGTTACAATTAGTATATCATACCCTTTTCACAGAAAAGCCCTTACCCATATGCACGAAATCATGAATAACGTTGTGGACTTTTGGAAACAAATCTTCTTTCGTTGCATTGATTTTGTCCTTCCTGCAGGAGATATTGAGACTATGGAGCCTGAAGTATTCGCCTCGCGAGCTACAAAATCTTCTCATCCTGAAAATCAGCCTGCCTTTATCAATACTCTTTTTTCATATAGAGATCCTATGGTCCGTAGAGCAATCTGGGAGCTTAAATATCGAGGAAATAAAAGAATCGCGTCTGTTTTAGGTACGTGTCTGTATAAAGAAATGCTCAAAAAAAGAGTGGGCGAAAGTGAGAGCGGGCAAATGTCCATTGTGATTATCCCCATCCCCTCTTCTCGGAAACGCTTCAGAGAAAAAGGGTTCAATCAGACATATCTTTTGGCAGATGCTGTAAAAAAACTCGACCAAGAAAAAATATTCTCGATAAACACATCGTTGCTTCAAAAAAGAAAGGAAACGAAAACTCAAGTGTCGATTCGAAATAGACAGAAACGTCTAGAAAATCTCAAGGGTGCGTTTGGCATCGATGAAAGCGAGAACATACGAGGGGCAACATGTTTTCTGATTGACGATGTCACAACCACGGGCGCGACGCTCTTTGAAGCGAGAGAAACTCTTTTGAAAGCAGGAGCAAAAAAAGTATTGGCTTTTACTTTAGCTCATTAAGAGTTAGAGCCCGGGCACGATCGTCTGGGTGCAATGCGAACATCGTTTTGCTTCGAGTGGAATTTCGCTCAAACATTCCGGGCATTTTTTTGTTGTCGGGTCAGCCGGCGGACCCTTTTTACTTCGAGCAATGAGTAGGTTCATCGGTTTGATAATGAAAAAGAAAATTGCAGCGGCGACAAGGATAAATGAAATGAGGGCGTTCAGGAAATCGCCGTACAGAAACTTGCTGCCGTTCAGCGTGAAAGCAAGCCCGGCAAAATCTGGCACTTTAGCGATCGCAGAGATGAACGGAGTGAGAATATCTTTCACCAGTGCAGAGACAACGGTTCCGAAAGCTGCACCGACAACAACTCCAACTGCAAGGTCAACAACATTCCCGCGAAGCAAAAATTGTTTGAATTCTTTGAGGATGGACATGAGATTATTTTATCATATTTACAGCGGCGGTGTTTATTGAACGAAGTTCGAAACTATTTCGCAGAAAACCCCGATGACTGCATCTAATCGCACGCGCCGCGTGCGTGGTGACTTGAAACTCCAAACTACGCTCCACCAATGAATTCCGCCCCAACGCCGAGGAGTACCTCGGCGTTGCCCCCACCGGAGAAATCTCTCTTTGCTGGATTGAGTCGCGCAGGATTTTTTCAAATGGAAAAGGGATTTTCCGGTGGGGTTCCAGTAAAAACTGGAAGGCGGAATTCAATTCGGAATCTCGGGCTTATTTTATCATATCTGACCTTCTGTGGTACTTGTCCGTCGGGTTCACCACTCGGCATCCGCCTCGGGCATTTCCGCTAGGGCTACTCGCGCCTAGATGTGTTGGTGCGTGCAGAAGCTGAACGGCTCAATTCCACCATATGAGCCGTTCAGCCATGCACGCTCCCTTTGGGGGGAGGAAGGAATCCTCCCCCCAGCGTCGGGTTGTTTTCACACCCTCGCACAACCCCCTTGCTCGTTTTCATCTTCATGTTCGTGGTGTCGCTTTCGCTACCAAAGTTTCTTCTCTTCGTTCGGGTCGGCGCTCATTATTGTAAAAAGCCCGTCGCGGAAAATGCCCGAGGAGCCCGAGACTCAATTTTGTATGTGCTTGCCCCACCCACCGTGCGCGCACGATTTCCCGCCACGCGAATTCGGGAAGCGTGGCGGGCTCCCTTGAAAGAAAGGGCTCGGTTTTAGGAGCTGTGTCCATGACCGCTCCTAAATTACCGTCGCTTCTAGGGGCTTCTGGGGCCTCAGGGGGTGCTTGGGGGCTTGATTCTTCGGGAGGGGTGGTTTCTGGGGGTTCTGGGGAATCGCCCGAAACTGGCGTTTCGGGGCCGGGGGCAACAGGTTCTGGAGTCGTGGTTTCGTCTGGGGGCATGGGGTTATTTTAGTACGAGTTGAAAAAGTGTTTCTTTAATTAAAACTCTGCCTCCATCTATTTTAAGTTTCAACAAAGTGCTAAAATTGAGAAATGGAAAAAAAGGAAGTAATGAAATTTATTGAGGAGGCCATAAAACATAACTCTGAAACTCCAAAAGTTGAATTCAAAGATGGGCGGAGCGGAGTACCACGAAAAGCATGGGAAAGCATCTCGTCATTTTCACACGCGCCCGGTGGTGGAATTATCGCATTTGGGGTTATCGAAAACGGAAACAAAAAATTCGAAATTATTGGGGTTGAAAATATAGCTGCACTACAAGAAAACTTTAGCAATGTTGTCAGTAATGAAATGAGTGTAACTATCAGACCGGAATACCATATTTTAGAGATAAAGGGTAAAAATATTCTGGCAATATACGTTCCGGAGTGTCCTGAACAGTTTAAACCTTGCTACTACAAACCAGCAGGAATGCCAAACGGTGCCCGCATTCGAGATGGTAATACAGATCGAAAAATGACAGACGAAGAAATGCGGAGTTTGATCGAAAATTCAAAAAAACTAAAATTCGACACTTTGCGCGCAGAAGGTACTTCAATCGAGGAACTATCTAAAGAAAAAGTTCTTGATTTACTAATTCAAAGCGGCAAACGAACAAAAAGAGAAGCGTCAATAGATGAGATTAACTTCGAGCTTCTGAAAAATCTTGGCATAGCTGACGATTTTGATGGCAACAAATCTCCTACTGTGGCAGGGTTTCTTATCTTTGCTAAAAACAGACCACAAGATAAACAAAATTTCAGTAGATATATTGTTCGATGTGTTAAATACGAAGGATCAAACGTAGCCACAGATATTATTGATTCAGTAGATGTAGATGGAACGTTAGATACTCAAATTGAGACAATACAGAAATTTATTCTCCGAAATATACGTAAAAGTGCCAAGATAGTTGGAACAAAAAGAGTTGAAAGATATGAATATCCCGAGAAAGCTATTCGAGAGATAGTGGCGAATGCTGTTATACACCGAGATTACAAAATTACGGAAACCTATACTCAAGTGAATCTCTTTGAAGATCGAATTGAGATATTCAATCCGGGTTGTCTCCCGCCGGGGGTTACTGTTGAAAATATAAAAGATGCTCAAATGAGTCGTAACGAGATTATTGCAGCAAGATTAAAAGAATTAGACTATCTTGAGGAATATGGACGAGGAATTGATATTGTTTTCAATAATATGAAAGAGTGGAAACTATTGCCACCAATTTTCAAGAATACGACTAACAGTTTTAAGGTCATTTTGATGGGTAATGAGCTTAGTGGATTGAACGAAAGACAAGTAATGATCTGGAATCACCTTGTCGAGAACAAAAAAATAACAGCAAAGGAGTGTGAGAAGATTATGGAGGATGTACCTCGACAAACAATCAATTATGATCTTAAAAAAATGCAGGAGATGAAACTTCTGCATTTGGTAGGTGAATCACGAAATAGCTACTATGAAGCAAACTTTTAGTGTAATACATTAGAAGAAATTAGGAGCAACTTGTTTATAGCTTAAATCTAAAGGTCATAATAGCCTAAGAAAATAACTCTAGTTTTAGAAGCAATTAGATGGAACTTAGAACTAATTTATGCTGTTAAGATCGAGAAAAATAAGTGAGATTACGCAATCATACATAGAGCTCATGAGGCCAGCATTATTGACTGGTATTCTTCTGACTTTCTATATGGGAAATTATTGGGCGAATAAATCTCATTCTTCCCTTAATCTTTGGCTTCCGGCAAGTATTGGCCTTCTCTTGGCATTCAGTTTTGGAAATGTAATGAATGATATTTACGACCAAGATATTGATCGAATCAATGAGCCAAATCGACCTCTGGTTTCAGGTAAATTATCTCAAAAGGATGCTCTTGTATTTGCCATCAGCTCAGCAGTTTGCGCGATTCTAGCTAGTATAAGTAGTGGGATAATATCGATAATTGGAACTTCACTGATTATTCTTCTTGGTATTTTTTATTCACATCCTAAGGTACAACTGTCCAGAAAAGGTTGGTTTTCGACTTTTCTGCTGATTCTTGCATATTACTTTATTCCATTTTGGAGTGGCTTTTTTCTTACTACAGGATCAAAACCAAGGTTGGATGCAATACTCTTATTCGGTGCTTTGTTGAGTCTTGGAATATCGAAAGTACTTCTGAAAGACTTTAAAGACGTACGAGGCGATACTCAATATAAAAAGATAACGCCATTGTCCCTGCTTGGGAGTAAGAAAATACTTATTATCTCTAGCTCGCTTGCGATCATTGGTCTTTTAAGTCTAAGCTTTCTGGCCAAATTGTATATTCGTACCCCATTCAATTTCCTGATTATTCTTGCGGGGACACTTTATTGCATCAGTTTTTTGTACCCAGTTTTATTGTCAAAACAAAAAACACTTTGGAAACAAATTCCTAGAGTGTTTTTAATTCTTCTTTTTGCCTTACTTTTGGCAGCCTAACCCTAATAGGATTTCCTCAAAAAATAATAGAAAAGAATCATTACTGTAATTGCGGGAATGCCTACGAATCCATATATAGAAATTTGGCCGATACCAAGAGTGTATTTATCAAGCCAATAAATTCCGCAAAAAAGAGCAAGGGGGATTATTACTCCTTTTAAAAGCGCACTAAAAAATTTTGCGGACGAATTCATGATTATTCCATATTACAATGAATCGGATAAAGAATAAGGTGATAAAAAAACATGCCGCTAAACGTGATTAACCCTACAGAGAGTGCAAGTACGACATCAACAAAAGCAGTCGCGGCTTGAAACGCTTTATTCTGCCCTTCTAGAGGATTTTTTCTACCCTTTTCTGCATAATATATGTGCAGAAACGAGAATAGAATCGGAATTATTAGGAATATAAGACTAAACATGATTTTATATTAACACATTGGGACTTATTGCACGATCCTTTTGTATGTCTTATCAAAGATATTCAATAAGTACCAACTCCCATCTCGAGAGTTGTGAACGACGAGAGCATCATCTCCATACCATTTCTGTCCTAAATTTATTGAGAGCTCAGCATATGAATCCTTCAAATCAATGGATTTGTGATGTTCAAGATCGTACACGAAAGGATACTGCAGGTTAATTCGTTTGTCGTTTTCTGACCATGCTTGGAATAGATGTTTCTCAATTCCATGAAAACGTGGATCTGAAAAGATAAATTCTTCCTGACCACTACTTGCATCAACCACAAATGCGCTATTAGTTACAACTTTTAGGAATTTATCGCCTCGATTGGATAAAATCAACTGATTTGGTGTACCACTTGCTTCAGAATAACCAGATATTATAGTGTCGGAATCAGATAGAAAGTCGAATCTGTGAAGTTTGCCACTCAATGTATACCAAAGAGCTTGACCGGTTTGACTGTAATTGTAAAGTCCCTGCCTTCCATCTTCTGCCGAGAAAATTATATGAGACTTTCCAGTTTCAACATTCAGATACCAAGCCGCGAAAGGCATGCGTTTGTAGATAAGCACAGTAGAATCATTTATCCATTGGAAAGACACCTCCACGTCGAAACCTGTATTGGTTGGTATTGGTCCAAGTCCAGCCACAGCAATTTGTTTTTCTTTTGATTGATTTTTTAGATCAATGAGTCGAAATGAAACATTTTGAGAATCTTTTTGCTCTGAAGGAGGCAGAATTGAAAGATCATATTTCCCACTTGGAGAAATTCCTCTGACTGCACCCGGGTATTCATCCCAGTTCGCTTGTTTTGGAATGAACTCAGCCGGAATTGACACTGTGTCAACTTTTTTTAATGAACTTACAATATGGCCAGCATTGAAGTAGTAATAATAAAGACCAACAATAATTAAGATAACAACTAAAATGGGAAGAAAATATTTCATTTTATTTGATGACTAATGTCGAAACTACACTTTCCAATAAAGGAAGATAATCTTTTGTGTCTTTTGGGGAAGTATGAATAGCAATTACAAAATCAGGGTCTGAATTTACAGCTCTTTCAACGTCAAAATCCTTTTCTAATCGAAAAGCTATTATATCTGTGGAGTACGCCGAGCAGTTTGCAGAATTACTTAAACACTCCGGGTTTTTATATGTGACATATTCAGCAGGAATACCCATGTAAGTCGTTTTCTTCAGAACAGTCTTTGGGAAAACTGCATAATTGTTCCCGCCTGTCCTAATATCTGGCACGACAAATCCTATTTCAACAGTGAGATAAGGAGGTTGATAGCTTCGAGTTGAATCTGCTCTGTCAAAAGTGTGTCTGTAACCGTACGGTTCGTTAGGCATTGTACTTGGTTTAAAACAGGAAGGATAAGAAAAAGAAATAGTGTGGTAAGCACCCAATGACTCCTGAACTGTGTTTTTGGCAACAGAATTAAAATCACATTCAAAATCTATTGCTTTTTGGACAGTCTCAGTTGCTCGTTTTTGTGGCAAATAATAAATCGTGTAGACGAAGTATGCGATTATACAAAGGGCAACCACAAGAATAGGTGCAGTTATTTTTAGAAAATTTTTCATAATAAATTTATACTCGTTTCAGCAACTTATCTGCTGAAGTATTTAAAGCCTTCGCCAATTTTTTAATCGTCGAAAGTGTCGGATTCATTCTACCATTTTCCAAATTACTTACATAGGAGCGGTCTACGTCCAGTCTCCTAGAAATATCGCCCTGCGATAAGCTCTTTTTGAGGCGTAGTCTTTTTAGATTTTGCCCAAATTGCTTCGAAACGGGGAGTTTAGACATCTTTTGATGATAAGTGTCATTGCATTGTTTTACAATAGTGTAATATAATTAACATGTTTGACCCCCCCACCGGAAAATCCCTTTTCCATTTGAAAAAATCCTGCGCGACTCAATCCAGCAAAGAGAGATTTCTCCGGTGGGGGCAACGCCGAGGTACTCCTCGGCGTTGGGGCGGAATTCATTGGTGGAGCGTAGTTTGGAGTTTCAAGTCACCACGCACGCGGCGCGTGCGATTAGATGCAGTCATCGGGGTTTTCTGCGAAATAGTTTCGAACTTCGTTCAATAAACACCGCATTTGAGAGAATTCGGGTTCCGCGAAAAAAATCGGGTCGGCGCGAAGCGCCGATATGTGGAGTGAACCCCCGCCAAAACAAAACCCGCCAAGGATTTTCCACGCTCCGCGGGGCTCGTCGTTGCCAATACAAATATGAATTCTCAAACCAAAAAGTTCTTCATCTATACTCGCAAGTCGACAGACGACAAAGACAGACAAGTCCGCAGTATTGCCGACCAGCTTTCGGAATTGAAAGAATTAGCGTTGAAAGAGCGGATTGAAATTGTCGATGTCTTTGTCGAAAAGCAGACAGCCAAAATACCGGGCCGTCCCGTGTTCAACGAAATGATAGGACGAATGGAACACGGAGAAGCGTCCGGTATTTTGGCATGGCATCCTGATCGACTTGCGAGAAACTCGGTAGATGGAGGAAAAATCATCTACCTCGTTGATACCAAAGTGATTCTAGATTTGAAATTTAGTACTTTTTGGTTTGATCCGACACCGCAAGGAAAATTCATGCTCTCAATCGCTTTTAGTCAGTCCAAGTACTATGTAGATAACTTGTCGGAGAATATTAAACGCGGCCATCGTCAGAAATTGAAGGAAGGTATTTGGCCTCGAAATGCGCCGCTCGGATTTGTGAACGACACCGAGACAAAAACTATCTTCCCCGATGCCGAGCGTGCGCCGTGTATTGCAAAAGCGTTCGAGGCCTACTCCAGTGGCAAATATACGCTCCGACAAGTTAGGGACATCACAGCTCTACTTGGACTGAAAACGAGAAAGGAGCATGAACTTTCCATTTCGGACATTCACAATATGCTGAAAAATCCGATTTTCTGCGGACTGATTCGCTTCGGTGGTGAAATATACGAGGGTAAGCACGAACCGATTATTTCAAAGAAACTTTTTGATACTTGCCAGGAAGTGATGAAAAGAAAGAGCAAGCCGAAAGCTCGCGGTCTAAAGGAATATTTATACCGAGGATTTTTCCGTTGCGGAGAATGCGGTTGCTTCATCACAACCGAAACCCAGAAAGGTCATAACTATCTCCGCTGTACCAAACGGAAAAATCCTTGTTTGCAAAAATATGTCCGCGAGGAGTTCATCACTTCCCAAATTCAGGAGAAGATCAAAAAAGTTTCTCTGCCACTCGATTGGCTAGAGTGGATGATTGCCGAGAATGAAAAAGATCGGCAATCAGAAAATCAATCGAGTGTGCTTTTTGCGGATAGCGTGAAAGCCGAAATTTCTCTTGTGGATTCCAAGATTGAGAAGCTGATGAGCGCGTATCTTGAGAGTGCGTTGTCGCTCGAAGAATATCGCGATGCCAAGAACGCACTGGTTAACGCTAAACAGCTTCTCAAAGAGAAATTATCGGCATTTCAGCAAAAAGCGAATAATCGGTTCGAACTTACGGACCAGTGGCTCAAATCCAATATGGAATTGGCAAACGATGCAACAAATGAAGAAAAACTTCATTTGTTGAAAAAAGTCGGTTCGAACTTTGAAATCAAAGATCGAACCGTACTTTTTGAGCCCCGCGGAGCGTGGAAAATCCTTGGCGGGTTTTGTTTTGGCGGGGGTTCACTCCACACATCGGCGCTTCGCGCCGACCCGATTTTTTTCGCGGAACCCGAATTCTCTCAAATGCGGAGACGGAGGGATTCGAACCCTCGAGGGGGTTTAAAGCCCCTGCCTCTTTAGCAAAGAGGTACGTTAGACCACTCTGACACGTCTCCAGAATTCAAACAGAGTAACATATTTTTTCGCTTTTCTCCATAAGTACGGAGCAGAGTATAAATCGAAGAGAAAAACTGTTGAGCCATTTAGAAACTCCCTCCGTCTTTAGCTTTATGCTAGACTAGAAAACCTGGAGGAATGGGTGAGTGGTTTAAACCAGCGGTTTACTAAACCGCCGAGCCTTAATTGGCTCCGTGAGTTCGAATCTCACTTCCTCCGCAATGACCGACAAAAGATTGAAAATCTTTTTTCGTTTGACGTTGCGAGAGGAAGTGAGATTCGAAAGACGGAAGCGCATGGGTGCTGAGTCGGGGTCGCGAGATTTTTCAGCAGAAAAATACTTGTGACCGAATCTCGCCTTTACTGGTCGTGTAACGACCGAAATTTTCACTTCCTCCGCAAAAAAAACACCCGAGCAGATTTCTCCACTCGGGCATCGGTATTATTCTAAATGTGTAGCGTCGATCTGCGGACTTCGGCGAGTCCTTGAAACATTTCCCGCTTCCGTCTCTTCATCCAATCGTTTCTGCAGAGCCCCCATCTGCTTTGCCGACAGTCTTCGTTTGGCTATTTCAAAATAAGGATCATAGCCATCCTCGACTAAATAAAGATCACGGAGAAACTCATGCGCGCCTTTAAACAAAGTCGCTGTGATTTCCATATCCTTGGCAAAGCTTTGTGTACGGTTGCGAAGCGGCGTATGTTCTAGCACGACTCTCTTATAGGCGAACCCTGCCAAAGCATTCTTGGCAAGTGACAGAAAGTCTTCTGGAACCATCCTGGCAATCTTCTTTGGAGATATCTCCTCGTCAGCCGCACGAAGCACATCACAGAGTACGGGAATCTGGTTCCCTTCGGATAGGATGCGCTCTTCCATCCGGTACGACCCGCTCCTTCTCCCCATTACCCAACAAAAGTAAAGGTCGGCAATCGCGTATACCCAGGCCCACCAAGGAACGACGAGGCCGAAACCCTCCATCGCTTCTTTCGTCCCAAGTGCCTGATAGAGAAGCAA
Source organism: Minisyncoccota bacterium (assembly GCA_028711065.1). Taxonomy (GTDB): domain Bacteria; phylum Patescibacteriota; class Minisyncoccia; order Phycocordibacterales; family JAQTLZ01; genus JAQTLZ01. The sequence continues at coordinate 119,371 of JAQTSY010000002.1, read as the reverse complement.
GAAAGAAGACGACACGAAGGCTACGAGCGAAAATGCCAAGCACCATCGCTCTGCCGCGCGGCACCGCCTCATATCTTTACATACTCCGATTAGAACTTTTGCTTTGTCGTGGCTCACCATGGTAAAGATCTCCCGGCTCTTTTTGAAAATGGAATCCTGAGGCTTCAGGCCCCATCGAGATTCACCCAACACAGCTTCAGGCCGTATCGAGTACACATTTCCCTTGAGAGCAACCGATGCATACGATACAACTTTTTCATAAAAAAGCAAGAATACATAAAGAGACTCTGGTTACGTTATGGGCTATGATAATTGCCATGCAGCCAGAAGATTTGCTCGAAAAACATTTTCGTCTTGTGCCGTCGCAGAAAGCGGCGTTTTCGAAACTCAAAATAAAAACGGTTCGCGATCTCCTTTATCACTTCCCTGCTCGCTATGGAAATACATCCGAGATGAAATCGATCGGCTCTCTTGTCGCCGGTGAGAATGCTGTCATCTTTGGAAAAATCAATGGGCTCAAAGCCAGCAAAGGATTTAAGACGCGAATGACGATGGCAAAGGCGACAGTAAGCGACGAGACCGGGAAAATTCAAGCTGTATGGTTCAACCAGCCTTACATCGCAAAGATGGTTGCGGAAGACTCACTCGTCCGCGTGGAAGGGAAAGTTTCAGCGAGGAGAAAAACAAATGAACTCTATTTCAGCAATCCAAAGATCGAGCCTGTGGGGAAATTGCCGATCGGCGTCGGAGAAAATCTTTTTGGAGATGCCGGAGAAGAACACACACTCTACCCCGTCTATCCAGAGAGCAGAGGCATTACTTCAAACTGGATTTATCATGCAATTCAGAAAATTTTAAAAAGCGGAATTTTAGAAAAGCTCGCCGACCCAATTCCGGAAGAGATTCTTAGAAAATATAATCTCCCGACGCTTCAGAGTGCGATCGTCTGGATGCACGCACCAAAGGAACAAGCCCATGCCGACGCGGCGCGAAAGCGTTTTGCATTTGAAGAAGTTTTTTTCATTCAGCTTGAAAATGAACGTGAACGAATTGAATATCAGAATAAAGATTCTTTCATAATCGACAGAGACCCGAAAGAAATTGAAACATTCATCAAACGCTTCCCCTTCGAGCCGACGGGAGCGCAGAGAAAAGCCATCTTGCATATCCTCGATGATTTTAAAAGCGGACATCCAATGTCACGGCTTCTCGAAGGAGATGTGGGTTCCGGGAAAACTGCTGTTGCCGCGACGACTGTATACACAGCAATCACCACCAGACCGAAAGGGCAAGATTTTGGAAGACTTCAGGTGGCATACATGGCTCCTACCGAGATTCTGGCGAAACAGCATTTCGAATCTTTCATTCAGTATTTCAGACATTTACCGATAAACATCGCACTCATTACCTCATCTGGATGCAAAAAATTTCCTTCTAAAGTAGACTCATCCGGATATACGGACATTTCGAGAAATCAGCTTTTGAAATGGGTTGAGGCTGGAGAGATTCCAATCCTCATCGGCACGCATGCACTTATTCAAAAGGCCGTAAAATTCAAAAATCTTGCCTACATCATTATCGACGAACAGCACCGCTTCGGAGTGGCACAGAGACAAAAATTACGAAGAAAAGACGACGTACTCCCCCACCTTCTTTCAATGACAGCAACACCGATTCCCCGCACCCTCGCTCTCACTATTTTCGGAGATCTCGACCTCACTCTTCTCGATGAAATGCCTGCCGGACGAAAACCAATCATTACAGAAGTAGTACTTCCCAATGAACGAGAAAAAACGTACGAGAAAATTCGCACTGAACTAAAAGCCGGTCGGCAAGTTTACATCATCTGTCCACGGATTGATGAGCCGGATCCGGACAAAGAACTTGCAATCCAAGCAAAGTCAGTCAAAGAAGAAGCGAAAAGGCTCAAAGAAAAAATATTTCCGGAATATGAAATAGAAATTCTCCACAGCAAGATGAAGCCGAAAGAGAAAGATGACATTATGGCCGAGTTTACTGCGCACAATATTCACATCCTTGTCGCCACTTCTGTAGTGGAGGTGGGAGTAAATGTCCCGAATGCAACCGTCATTGTCATCGAAGGGGCGGAGCGTTTCGGCCTTGCCCAGCTCCACCAGCTTCGAGGCCGAGTCATCCGAAGCAATCATCAAGCATATTGCTACATTTTTACAGAAAGTAACGGGCAAAAAACCATCGATAGATTGAAAGCATTCAAAACCGCAAAAAACGGCTTTGAGCTTGCCGAAGAAGATTTGAAACTCCGCGGAGCAGGCTCACTCTCGGGAGGAAAACAGTGGGGCGTGAGCGACCTTGCAATGGAAGCGATAAAAAATATTAAAATGGTGGAAGCTGCGCGCCTTGAAGCGAAAAATATTATCGCGAACGATCCGGAACTCAAAAACTTCCCTCTCCTCAAAGCGAGGATGGAATCACAAAAACAAAAAATTCATTTTGAGTGATAAAAAAATCACAACAGCCTGCAAGAAAGCGCTGTCATGATTAGTATGGACCAAGAGGTTCCCAGTCCCAGAGATCTGTATTGATAATAATTCCTTCTCCTGACATTAATTTCCTTGTTGGCACTGGCATGCCGTGGGAAGCAATGAGATCGGAAGGAAAAGAATTTGCGTATTCTTTATCTACAATAAGGACAAGCGGGTCATACCGGTCAAAAGGCATTGCGGCAATGCGCCGAAGCACCCGTTCACCCCCAATTTCACACAAAGAAGTCGGAGGGAGCATAAAGGGAAGATACTTTATCTTTATGCTCTGTGCCAGAAACATGCCTAAAGTCCTTACTCCAACCCCAAGATTCCAGGGAAAGAGCAGACACCCGCGCAATAAATGCTTCCTCCCCTTCCTCTTCAAGCGGAGAGTCTCGTAGTACCCCCTGGAAGAGAAAGCTCTTTCGAGCTGAAGAGAGAGGATCATGGCTTCTTCGATGCCCCGCGCGGCAGTAGCACTTTGCTTTACATCCGGACAATGGATTACGACGAGCACGATACCTCCTTTCTGCTCTTCGAGAGCGAGTTCCTAGAGTAAGAGTACTCAAAAAGAAAAGAGAGTCAATGATGGAAGTGATTGCGAAAGCGTCCTTTTTTCTATACCATAGCAATCATCCACCCTTAGCTCAGCTGGTTAGAGCACCGAGCTTATACCTCGGGGGTCCCACGTTCGAATCGTGGAGGGTGGACCACTAGCAAAAAACTCCCCTGCGGGAGTTTTTTGCTAGTGGTCCAAGACGGAGTGATGTTTTGCTACCAAGCAAAACCACGAGTCGGGATCGCGAAAATTTCGAGCGACGGCGAGAAATTATTTGTGATGACGTGACTAAAAAAGCACCGCGTAAGCGGTGCTTTTTGTTTATACCTCCGGTTCAAGAATCTTTTTCTTCTTCGGCATAATGCCGTTTGCGATGAGAATTTTCTCGAATTCTGCTCGCTCGATAGTCTCAACAACGATAAGTTCTTTTGCGATTGCATTGAGTGCTGTACGGTATTTGGTAATAACATCAAGGGCCCGAACGTATTCTCGGTTCATAAGTTCAAGCACTTCTTTATCAATTTCGCTTCCTGTCTTTTCAGAATAGTCGCGCTCAACAGAGATCTTGCCGGTCGGAGAAAGTCCTGGAGTTGATTCAAGAGCAACAGGACCAATCACTTCAGACATTCCATATTTCGTGATCATGTCTCGAGCAAGCGAAGTAGAAACTTGCAGATCATTTGAAGAACCGGTCGTAAGATCGCCGAAAATAGTTTTCTCTACTACATATCCGCCAAGCGACACAGCAATATCATCCAAAAATTCTTTCTTCGACTGAAGTCTCCTCTCCTCAATTGGAAGTTTCAGAGTGTACCCAGCCGCACGTCCGCGTGAAATGATCGAAACTTTGTGTACCGGATCGGCGTATTCGAGAACTGAAGCAATAATTGCGTGGCCTGCTTCGTGATACGCTGTGATCTCTTTTTCTCGAGCAGAGAGAATGTGGCTCTTTCTTTCGGGACCAAGCATCACTTTTTCAATCGAGCGAATGAGATCATATTGAGCAATTTTTGTTCTATTTTCCCGAGCTGCAAGAATTGCTCCTTCGTTCATAAGAGAATAAAGATCGGCACCGGAAAATCCGGGGGTTCTTTCCGCAATCACTTTCAAATCAACATCTTCCGCAAAAGGTTTTTCTTTTGAATGTATTTGCAAAATTTCTTCTCGATCAGCGCGGTCTGGCAGATCAAGGACCACTCGCCTATCAAATCGTCCGGGTCGCAAAAGCGCAGGATCCAAAACATCCGGCCTGTTTGTTGCCGCCATTACAATCACCTTTTCATTCGGTTCGAATCCATCCATCTCGACGAGAATCTGGTTCAAGGTCTGTTCTCGCTCATCATTTCCTCCTCCGACTCCGCCCCCTCGGGAACGCCCAACAGCATCAATCTCGTCTATGAAAATAATTGCTGGAGCGGCGGTCTTTGCCATTTTGAAAAGGTCTCGTACTCGCGATGCTCCGACACCTACGAACATTTCGACAAATTCTGATCCAGAAATTGAGAAAAAAGAAACACCAGCTTCTCCTGCAACCGCACGCGCAAGCAAAGTTTTTCCCGTTCCCGGAGCACCCATAAGCAAAATTCCTTTCGGAATTCTCGCGCCGATATCAAGAAATTTCTTTGGATATTTCAGAAAATCCACGATTTCAAAAAGTTCCTGTTTCGCTTCTTTATTTCCCGCAACATCTTTAAAAGTAACTCGCTGTTTTTTATCGTGTGGAGAAATGAGCCGAGCTTTCGACTGTCCAAAAGTAAACGCCTGCATGCCAGAACCTTTCACTTGCCGAGTCATAAACCACAAAAATACTACGATAAGAATGATCGGGCCGAAAAACGGCAAAAGTATGCCGACCCACACAAGAAATCCGCCCGCATCTTTCACCTCAATCTTCACATCTTTCGCTTTATTGAGATCAACTCCGTAATGAGCGAGGGTGTCGGTCAGAGCTGTGCCATTTTCTTTCTGCGCAGTTTTCGTTTCCGGTGCGGCATCTCCAACTTTTTTATATTCTATATTTAAAGTATCGCCTTCCACCGTGACTGAAGACACTTTGCCGGCGTTGATATCCTGCACAAGCTCCGAAATAGCGATCGTCGGAGTAGTGCTCTGATTTTCAACGATTACAGAATAAAGACTAGCGAGAAGAAGAAACACCAATAGCACTGTAATGATATTACGCCAAAACTTCCCACCCTCGGGAGCGCGTCTCGAATTCTTTCGATTTCCCTTATTATTAGGCTTTTTATCGTATGGATCCATGAAAGCCCAGTATAATCTATTTTGGAGATTAATTCAAAAAAAATAAGCTTTTCGTACCAACGAAAAGCTTACGCTGCGAATATATCTCCCTCTTCGGAAGCATCAATCGAGACGGAAGAAGTCCTTATGACGATGAGGAGAAAATCTTTCTCGCATTTCTTGCATCCAAGATGAAACATCTCGTCTTCCAAGGAACGACAGTACGCTCCTCCATCGTACTCAAGCAAAACCGTTCCCCCTCCGCAGTCCGGGCACTGATCGCAAGACATGCGATATTCCCGGAGACGCCGGCGAGCATTTTCCCTTTTCCTTGCATCCTCTCGCTTCTGTTTCTTCTTTTTTTTCTCCGATGGCCAGACGAAAAAGAAACAGATTACGAGGGCAAGAAAAAAGTATGTACTGGCCATGATGAACCAAAAACCGCATTTTTCGAACATGTGAACCTCCCAAAAAGACTAACCAGACCCTAGAGTATGCCTCCAAATATATTTTGTCAAAACACTTCTCGATTGCTACTATTGAGCGTATGCCCACATTCGTCACAAACAAAAAAGCCCATTTCAACTATGAGATCCTCGAGCGATTCGAAGCAGGGATTGAGCTTTTGGGTTTTGAGGTGAAATCCATCCGTGCTGGACGAGCAACGCTTGATGGCTCGCATGTAACGCTCCGTGGAGGTGAAGCGTTTCTTATAGGAGCAGGAGTGACGCCGTTACAGCCGAAAAACACTCCTGCTGAATACGAAGAGCGAAGAAACCGCCGATTACTCCTGACAAAGAAGGAGATTTTGGAACTCACTAAAACAGCCGAACAAAAAGGGTTGACAATAGTGCCACTTTCGATGTATAATAAAAGGCGTACAATAAAGGTAGAAATCGCCGTTGTAAGAGGAAAAAAGAAATTTGATAAACGAGAGTCTATCAAAAAGCGCGATACCGATCGCGAGGTGCAGAGAACTTTGAAAGGAGAATAAAATTGGCCGGAAATTCCCTAACGGGAAGTTTCCGGCACGAATTTTGTGTGGCAAAATTCGGCCTCGTTTTTTTTGCAGAATCCATGTGCAAAAAAAACGGGGATGATCGGCATAGACAGGAGATTCCCCTTCGTATGTGCAAAGGAGAGCTGAAGTGACTCTTAAATCCGCTTCAAAAGTCAACTGCAAAAGTTGCACAAAAGATCGCTTCTCCATATTTTGGAGCAAACGATTTCGCTTACGCGATAGCCTAAGCGACGCTTCCCTCTTCGACTTCCCGATAGAGGAATGTGAAGTGTCATTTTTCGGGATAAAGTATGGACAGTCTCGAGCCGTACTTGAAGGCCAAAAGCCAATGAGACTAGAACACGTTCGGTTTTGTTTATTCTAGACGGACGAGTTCGAAATCCGCGAAAGCGGAAAAAATAAACTACCCTTTGTAGAACCATTCAAGGAAACCTCTTGCACGCGGGTTCGATTCCCGCCGTCTCCACATATTAAGACTTCCGATTCAGGGAGCAAAAAATTTGAGCGCGCCGAAGGCGCGCGATCTCCGGTGAACCCGCATTCCGCCCTGCGCCCGCAAGCGAATTCGGAGGGTGGGCAAAATGAGACAGAGACGGATTTGTCCCGCAATTTTGGGTTCGTTCCGACTCGGCGAAGAAATGTCCGCATTTCTTCAAAATTATCGGACGAAGCCAATTGCGTGGCTTTTTTCGTATCTAAAATCCACTCTCGCAAGGGTTCGACCCAATTCTTTCTCTCTTGTCGGGCGGAATCCATTTTTTGAGCGAGAGACACCTTTTCTTTCAAAAGCTCGTTTTTCTTGGCGAGATAATTTTCTTTGGGAATATCGCCGTCCAGAAACAAAGTGACGAGCTTCCCGAGCTTTTGTTCCGTCTCTCGCTCATTCTCCTTAATCCGCTCGACAAGGCTTCCCGACGACACTTTTTCCACTTTCTCCCAATCTTGCACTTTGTTTAGCATAAAGTCGGTCCAGTCGTCGGGAAGTCCGACTTGTTTGAGCCGTGCTTTCACCTGCGAGGCGAGCGCATCCTCCCGCAAATACTTCTGTTCACATTTTCCTTTCTTTTTCGTACAGCGATAGTAGCGATAGCGTCCGCCATGTTCTCCGGTGCACCATTGAGCGGTAATCATGCTTCCACATTCTCCGCAACGAAAAAGTCCGGTGAAAGGAAAATTGTGACCGGTTTTTGTTTTGCGGGGCTTTGCTCGTTCTCGCAAAATCTTCTGTACGGCTTCAAACAAGTCGAGAGAAAGAATTGGCGCAAAGCTTCCGGCGAAAAATTCACCGCGATGTTTGACCAGACCGAGATATGCTTTGTTCGACAACATAATCGAGACGGAAGCTTTGGCAAGTGGCGTTCCGTATCTCGTCACAGCACCTCTATCCGCCAAAAATGCCGAAAGTGATCCGAAACAATGCTTGCCAGTGGCGTACTCTTTGAAAGCTCCGACCACAATGCGTGATTTCACCGCGTCAGGTTCGATATTCCTCGTTCTCGGATTATTCACATAGCCAAACGGAGCTTTCACCAGCCATTCGCCTCTTCTCACTTTTTGGCGGATACCTCGGTTAATATTCTCAACGAGATTGTCTGAATAATATTTGGACTGGCCGAACGCCACTTGCAACATAAATTTCCCTTGCGGAGTGGGTTCAAACCAAAATGTCGGAAATCGCAAAGAAACGATTCTGGTCGTGTCTACAGCGTAAATGATGCGTCCGCCGTCCACACTATTGCGAGCAAGTCGGTCAGGATGCCATGCGAGAATACCGACACCATCCATAGTTTCAATGCGGGCCATCATTTCGTTAAAAAGTTCACGACCCGGTTTCTTTGCGCTTTTCGACTCTTGAAATTCAGCCAGAATTTCAAGATTTTCTTTACGCGCGAATTCTCGAAGCTCAAAAAGTTGCGCTTCAATACTCATGATCTGATGATCGTCGTCCTCCGTTGATTTTCGCGCGTATAAGAAAAATTTTGGTTTGTTCATTTTAGATTACGAAAAAAGGAGAATCCGTATGTGTCTCATTTCTGCACCCATGCCCACCCTCCGAATTCGCTTGCGGGCGCAGGGCGGAATGCGGGTTCACCGGAGATCGCGCGCCTTCGGCGCGCTCAAATTTTTTGCTCCCTGAATCGGAAGTCTTAATATGTGGTGACATCCTAACCTTTGCGCGAACTTTTTTTGAACAACATTCCTAACGAATTCCGCCACGCGCGAGTACGCGCGTCCGCCCTCGACCCCGCCCACTCTCCATGCAGGTTTTGTTTCGCGCGGGTTTCTTTTTTCGGAATGGGTGGGCGGGGTCGAGGGCTCGATATAGAATGTTACTATATATCATAACATTCTTGCAAAACAGAACAATTGCTATACTGTTGATAATGAAAAAGGAAGCGTTGGAGTTTGGCAAAAACCTAAAAAAGCTAAGAATGTCCAAGAAAATGCCCCAAGCAAAGCTTGGGGAGCTTATCGGCGTGAGCCGAGGGTATATAAGCAATATTGAGCATGGAAAGATTAACACGACACTTTCTACGATTGTGAAGTTGGCAGATGCGCTCGGGGTTTCCAAAAGCAGGTTGGTGAGATAAAATTAAATGACTATGGAAAAATATACTGAAGAAAAAGCTCGAGAAGAAGCGGAAAAGCTACAGCAAAAAATGGAGTCTGGTCTGGCTTTAAATTATATAGAGGCAGAACAAATACTAAAAAAAGAAACTATTGAGCAAGTTCGATTCCCAAATCAAATAACAATCATTGGTGGAGCGTTACCAGATAGACCAGATGGTGAAGCAATCCCTTATCAAGGAGGTACGGTAGAAATTTTAGATGATGGAACTACGCGATATAGTGGATTTGGCCTTGAGTCTTCTATCGAAATTGGTTCTCCCCAAGAAACTTCGAACCATTATGTTACTGGAAGAATAGAGCGGAAAAAGGAAGATGAAAAATCTAAACACTTTTCTCGACTTAGATTTCCAATGATGGATCGTTCATTGCACGGGTATACAGGGAAATCATTGGAAGACGCAATAAATGTGGCCCTTTACTCAACAAGAGTAAGCTTTTCTGAAGATGCTCTGAATTCTGTGCCCGAATCTAATAAAGAGTTACGAGATAAGGTCTTTGTCGTACAACACGCACTTTGGGATCGCAAGAAAGCAAAGGAACTTCTCATAGAAAGACCGGATCTGGCGAGAGAACTTTTTCTGCATGCCATTAGAGAATGTTTTTCGCGGGGAGGAAGCGGACATTCGAAAACTCGCGACAGTCTTATTATATTTTTATTACAGAATCCAGAAAGTACAGAACTCTTCCCTGCAGATTACCAAGGTAGATTAAATACTATGTTTTTTAAATACTGCCAAGGAGAAGTAACAACTTTCTTTTGGGAGGGGGATGTATCAAGTAAGTTGTCCAAAGAGGAGAGAAGTCAAAAGTTAGAAGACTTTAAAAGAAAGTTCTGCGACATGTCTCAAAAACTAAAGGTATCTATGACCCCTGAAGAAATAGAAACGTACTTGATTGCTCCTGCAAGAAAAGAATATCTCTTTGACTAAAAAACCAAAAAACACTATAGAGTTTTGATATGAAAATTCCTAAAGAACTGCTTAATTCAAAATACAGAAGAGAACTTTGGAAGGAAACTCAAAAAGTTCTCAAAAATGTTCATCTGCCGGTGTCAGAGATGTTTGTTATGGGTAGTTTTTCAACAAAAAAGAAACGTCCTGCGGACGTTGATTTTTTGGTTATCCTTAAGACACCGAAACAAAAAAAGAAAGATTGGTCTGTGGACTTTGTTCTCGCTCCAGACAATAAACATGGAGACAAAATTATTGAAGACGCTCGACTTTGGATGAAACAAAAATACGGGAAGAAATTTGGTTTGGTTAGGCTAAAATAGAAACAAAAGATTATGGTTACTCTCTACAATGTAGTTTCTGCCGATGGGTATATCGCTCGAGAAAACGGAGACGAGGATTTTATTCCTGACACTGTCTGGAATGATTTTCTTGATATATGCAGAGAGCATGATTTATTTGTAACGGGAAGAAAAACATACGAGGCAATTCAGAAATATCCGCGACAGATGATAAAAGAATTCGAAGACTTAGATGTTAAAAAAGTTGTAGTTACAGATGATGTCCATTTTGTATCGAAACCAATGTACACCATTGCTCATTCTCCCACAGAGGCTTTTACTTTAGGGGCGAACGTTTTAGTATCTAGTGGTCCCACATTGAATACATCTGCGTTAGAAGATGATCTGATAGATAGGGTTGTGTTAAATGTACTTCCTGAAAAAATCGGAGGAGGTATCAAAGTATTTAAAAGTGAACCGAATCTTTCTCTTGTATCAGAAAAGGAGATGGGAGGCGGACGAAAGTGGCGTGTGTACAAAGTTGTTAAATAGAAATTGTTCTAACGAACCTAACAGCTCAATTCCACCATTTGAGCCGTTCAGGTTCGCAAGGGAGTAGTCGTCTCTATTTTTCTTGGAGACGACGAGAATTTGTGCGCGGTGGGTTGGGTGGGCAAGCACATATCACAAGAGTCCTCGTGCTCCAAATAAGAAACGTCTGTTGGTCTGAGGGGGCCTCTGGAGCGAAGCGGAAGGGACACCCGAAGACAACAGACGTTTCTATGCTAAAATGATGCACGAGGCACCGAATTGTATTCGAATTCCGCCTACTTTTTCCTTAAAGAAAAAGTCCGTCCCGAAAACCCCGCCCACCCATTCCGAAAAAAGAAATCCGCGCGAAACAAAATTTGCATGGAGAGTGGGCGGGGTCGAGGGCGGACGCGCGTACTCGCGCGTGGCGGAATTCGTTAGGAATGTTGTTCAAAAAAAGTTCGCGCAAAGGTTAGGATGTCACCACAAATTAAGAACCACCTTCGGGTGGTTTTTAATTTGTGGGACGAGAAAGCGCGGGGCGCTTTTGTGCGGGAATCGAAGCCCCGATGAGCAGATTTTTAAGTTCGTAATCGAACGTAAAAAATCTCCATCGGGGGTACTGTTCCTGTAAGGAACGATTCCCGGCATCTCCACAATTCAAAAATCAGCCCGCGATAAGCGGGCTGATTTTCTTTTTCTGAATGAAAGAGAAACTTAATACGTCACTAACGGAACTTTCACTTTCACCGGCGGGACTTTGACATTCACATTCCCGTTGACATTCGCATGACTTGTAGAAGTAGAGTTGCCAGTCATCATGCCGCCCGTATGAAGACTCGAGGTTGCGTTCCCGACTTGAATAACTCCTGTGGCATCGACATCAAGTTGTTCATCCTGTGGAACTTGGAAATCAGCTTTCACAGAACCGTCAATATCCATTCCGGCTTTGCGGTTATCGGTACTCTTGCCATTATTTACCTTCACCTTCTCATCAGAGGAAACTGTAACATCAGCCTCGCTTGTCGAACGCATATTGATAACCGGAGCGAAAATAAATGCTCCTGTGCCAGTCAGATGAAGCGAAGCGTCGGCGAGAAAATCAAGCGTCACCGTAGATGTCTTCCCTGCTTCGACAAGAACCTGTCCGTCCATTTTGAATTCGCCCGAAGGAAGCTTGGCTTCGGTAGTCACGCCATCTTTCGTGGTCACTTTCACATCTGTAATAGTAACGCGAACTTGATCATACGTATCGGCTGAAAGATCGGTAGCAGTTACCAGAGCCGATTGTCCTGCAGCTTTGAGCGCAAGCAAATTAAAAGTCTTTGTATCCGTAGAAGCTGTCACCCAACCCTGCGTCGTTGAATGCAGATCGACTTCGCTTACCGTAACTGTTATCTCGCTCACATTCCCCATGTCGGCTGCTGCATCAGTAATGGCAAACACAACATGGCCAGCTGCTTTTGCCGGAGTGGATCCGCCCCAGATGAAGAGCCCAATAATAACAATAACGACTATAACAATGATAGTCCCTATAGTTGTTTTTTTGTTCATAATTTTAATGAAATAATTGATAATGAAAATCGACCTAAGTCTTTATTTCCTTGCTTATTATGACGTTCCAGAAGTAAATACGTGACAGGCCGCATATCTGCCCCAGGTGCAGATATGCGGCCTGAATTGTTTCCTCTTTAAAACTTCAACTCGAAAGAAAATGTGGCGCCCTTTCCTCTCCCGGGCGATTCAACCCAAAGCTTCCCCCCATGCCTTTCAATAATACTTTTTGCGATGTAAAGCCCGAGTCCCATCCCAGTCGTATCTGCCGCCTGCGCATCTTTGCTTCTATAGAAATTTTTGAAAATATGCGGCATGTCATCTTTTGAAATTCCAATACCGGTATCTTTAAATGAAAAGAGTACAGAATGTTCTTTCTTAATCGCAGAAACAAATATCGAACCGTGCTCTGGAGTATAGGAAATAGCATTTTCGAGGAGAATGCTTACAACCAATTTCAAGCGATTTGCATCAACAGCAAGAAGAGGCAGGTCGTTTGCAAGGTTAAGAGTCAGAGTGATCTGTTTTTGACGAAGGTTCGTGCCATAGTGCGATAAAGATTCCTCAACAAGCTCGCGTGGGGAAACGGCTGTCCAAGCATACGAGAAAAGCTCATCGGTTTTTGAAATTCCAACCAAAATATTCACAAGCTCAACCAATCTTTCATTTCCTGCTTCTATCTGGTCAACAGACGCTTTTCGTTCCGCTTCCGTCTGATCTTTCCTCAAATCTCCAATAGACCATTTGATATACGTAAGAGGGGTACGGAATTGGTGCGTCACTACATTGGTAAATTCCGCTTTAAGCTCATCAGTGCGCTTTTCCCTCCACCACACAAACCAACCCAAAAAGAGAGCGGCCGCAACTGAAATCAGGGGAAAGGTGAAGAAAGGGAGAGACGGAAAATAATTTACAAGCAGATTGGCGTAAAAATTCGAGAGAGCAATAATCAAAGTAACGATAAAAATCGAAAGAGCCGAAACGGGAGAATGGCTCGTGGGAATACGCACTCCAAAAAGTTCGTACCGAAAAAGCGCGAGCAGAAGTGATAAAACAAAGATAGTGAGAAGCGCCGGAGCCGCGAAAGACGCCCCCTTGTTCCAAAAAGGCAGAATAAGAAAAAAGATCACCGCATAAAAGATCGCGAAGAAAAACCACAGGCACCAAAATTGTCTCTTTGAAGGCCTGTCAACATAGGTTCTCCTGACAAGCGCAAAGAGAAAGGGAGAGACGAGAAAGACAAGGGCAGAGAAAAAAAGAAGTGTCGATATAATATCGATATTTTTAGGAAAAGGATTGAAAAATAAAGAATAATAAATCTGCTCTCCCATCTCTCGGGGCAAAAAGAGAAATCCAGAAATAAGAATAGCGCTCCACGCATACGCGATAGAGATGATAACTTTTTGAAAACGCGTTCTATTGAAAAAACAGAATAGCGTATGGAGAACAAAAGGAAGCGAAGCTAAAATAAGAAGTTGGCCGATAAAGAGCCAATTAACCCCGAGCGCCATGTTGAGACCTGGTCCGAAAGCTCTCGCGAAAAGAAAAAATGTCAGCAAAAGAGAAGAAATGAAAAAAAGGATGTTCGGGGATTTTGATAACCCTTTAGAGAAAACAAAAAAAGCCAAGAGAAAAAGCGAGACGGCAGAGAGAAGATACGCGAAAAAAATTAAAATCGACTGATCTCCTAAATGAAGAAGTAGGGAGTCCATACTCTCTATAATAGCAGAATCGCGGGGAAGGTTTTCCACTTTTGTCCCCTTTTTCTAACACCCCCGCCCCAACTTTTTTAAAAGTTGGGGCGGGGGTATACTACTTGGATGCTAAAAGCCGGCACAATAGAGAAAACCTTTGAAAATGGGACATCTTGGCGTTTTTTTCTTTTCGGAGCTACTGCTCAAGACGCGATGCTCGAGGCAATTAAGGGCGCGACAAAAAGCATCGAGATCGAGCAGTATATCTGGAGCAATGACGAAATTGGCATTCAATTTTTCCAAGAACTTATCTCTAAAGCCAAAGCGGGAGTGGCGATCCGGCTTCTTTGTGACCACGTGGGGAGTTTTGATTTTTTTAGTTCAGAGTGGCCAGGAAAATTACGCGATGCGGGAGCGAAAGTCCGATTTTTCAACATCATAAGTCCGTGGCGAGTAGCAAATTTCACTGCATGGTATTTCCGAAATCATAGAAAAACTATGGTCATCGATAACAAAGTTGCTTTCATCGGAGGAGTCGGGATACGAAAAGATATCAGAAAGTGGAGAGACACGCATCTTTCTATCACCGGAGATATCGTGGACGCAATGAAGACAAATTTTGACGACATTTGGAATAAATCAAAACGCCGAAACATATTTCTGCTTCGAAAGTGGTTCCGAAAAATGCGCAAATTTAATTTGCTTACGAATGTCCCCCACTTTTTCCAAAGACACATCTATCACGTACTCGTGGATAATATTCGAAGCGCTAGACATTCCATCCTTCTCACTACTCCCTACTTCATCCCTGATGGCCGACTTTTCCGAGCGCTTCGTCTTGCTGCGAAGAGAGGGGTTGAGGTAAAACTTATCATTCCGGAAAAATCAGACGTAATGTTTTTCAATATCGCAGCATATTCATACATTGAACCAGCACTGAAAGCGGGCATCCGAGTATTTCTGTTTCAAAATGGAATTCTCCACGCGAAGACAGCTGTCATTGATGGAAAATGGGCAACGGTGGGCAGTTTGAACCTCGATACTTTGAGTTTGCTTTGGAATTACGAAGCGAATATCGAGAGTACGGACAAAAAATTTGTGGACGAGCTCGCCGGACATTTTGAAACAGATTTGAAGACTTCGCGAGAAGTAATTTATTCGGAATGGAAAAATCGGCCATTCTTTGATAAGATGCTTCAGTACCTAAGTTATCCGTTACATAGATTCCTGTAGAACGCAGGTCGCGAAATGTAGTATTTTAAAAACATTGCGCAGGCCGGCTGGGCCGAGCATAGCAAAAACTTAGCAAAGTTTTATGTCGCGTTTTTAAAATACTACATTTCGCGACCAAGTATCAGAAACCTCATTAAACACATCACAATTGAAAGCTAGAATTAATCATCAAATACGATCGGCAGAACTACGCGTCATCGGTCCCGAAGGCGAGAATTTTGGCGTTATCTCTTTTAAAGACGCGATGGATAAAGCAGCGGCGCTCGGACTCGATCTTATAGAAATCTCCCCTACCGCAGTACCTCCTGTAGCCAAAATTACTGACTTCGGAAAATATCAATACGACGAAAATAAAAAAGCGAAAGTCGCGAAGTCGAAAATGCATATCATCGAGATGAAAACACTCCAAGTGAAAATAGGCACTGGAGACCACGACCTCAATTTGAAAGCGAAAAATGCGAGTAAGTGGCTCAAAGAAGGTCATAGAATAAAAATCGACCTCTTCCTTTCCGGCCGGGCAAAATACATGGATTTTAATTTCCTCAAAGAACGCTTGAACCGCATCCTCATGCTCATCACCGAAGAATTTAGAATCGCCGACGGCCCAACAAAGAGTCCCAAAGGTATCACCATCATTGTCGAAAAAGGAACAGGCGGGGTGCAGACTCTTTTAGCTAAAAAAGCTCCTGCAGCAGCTCCGATCGTGCCAAAACCGGAAAACCCCGCACCAAAGGTTTGACCATCAACTTGGAAGCCAAGCTTCCAAGTTGATGGTTCGTATTTTTCTCTGCAGTTTTTTTGTATTCCCGTGAGATAAAAGCCCAAGATAAGACTGAAGGGTCTCTGTTTTTCCTTTTTTCGCTTCTATAGTCCTCATCATTCTTCGCTTCGTCGCTGCTCTCAATACTCGATGATTCGGAAAGTGCATCCATCCGAGAAAATCCACACCAGAGGAAAATGTTTTAATAAACACTTTGTCGGGATGCAAAGAAAGTTCTAATTTCTCTTCCAAAAAATCTCCAATCTTCGGCAAAAGCTCTTCAAGCACAGCTTTGTCCTCGTGGAGAAAAACAAAATCATCAGCGTAGCGAATGTAATATTTTACTTTCAGTCGATGCTTTACGAATTGATCAAATTCGTTCATGTAAATGTTCACCAGAAGTTGCGAAGTTAAATTTCCAAGTGGCAATCCGACACCTTCTCTTTTTGAATGAAAACTGCCGACAATTCCTCGCAAAAGCCAAAGCGTATCTGCATCCGAAATGTGCTTTCCCAAAATTGTAAAAAGCGTTTTGTGATCAATCGAAGCGAAAAACTTGCGGATATCGCACTTCAAGACCCAACAGGTGCAAGTGTGATTTCGGGAAACTTTTCTCCCGAAATCCCGAAAGCGATCGAGTGCTCGATGCGTTCCTTTGAAATTCCGGCAAGAATACGAATCAGGAATAAATTTCCGATCAAAATACGGATACAAAATTCGATAGACTGCTCGATGCACTATCCTGTCGCGGACAGTCGCTTTATGAATATCGCGCCGTTTCGGATCAGAGACGACGAAATAATGGTATGCTCCGTGACGATATGTTTTCGCGGAAAGATCGGAATGAAGTGAAATAAGATTTTGCATCAAATTTCGCTCGAATTCTTGCACATCTTCTCGCTTCTTCTTCCCGCTCAAAAACTCCTGCCATGCTAAAAGTAAATTTTCCAAAGATATGATATTGTCGTATGCATTATCAAGTTTTTTCAGCATCAAAACATATTACACCATGAATTCTCAAGCCTCTATGCCCCCCCCCCCGCAAAGCTTCTTCCACTTCTCCAGAAAATAAAAGATGTTTATATCCTTTGGTATAGCTACTATCAAATCCTGCCGAAAGCCCATCGGCATTCCCTCGGACAAAGGGTTGATTCACTGTTTGTCGAAAGCATAGAAGCGATCAGTATTGCGACGTTTCTTTCTCGTGAAGAAAAAATTCCCTACGTGCGTCTGGCTGTGCGAAAAATAGACACTCTGAAAATATTAGTGATGGTTCTCTGGGAAACAAAGTCGATCGACAACAAAAAATACATCGCTCTTTCCCTAAAAATCGAAGAGATCGGCAAAATGCTCGGTGGTTGGAGCGGACAACTCTCCAAATCCCTCGACAATGCTCGGGATAAACGAAACTCTCCTACAAAAGTAGGAGAGAAACGAAGCGAGTAGCGGACGCCGGCGAACCACCAGTTGTCATTCCAGCTGTTGTCGTTGCGGTTCACGTTCACCTTGCGCTCGTCGTTCCAGCGATTGAACGTCGCGAAATTGTATAAAATGCCTTCTTTGTCACCACCTCTTGAATACTCTCAAGGTTGTATCGTATCCGGCATCGAAATGCCCTAACACTTTATACCAAGTAGCTTCATTTTTTGTGAAGTGTCTTCGCAAGTCCTCCGTCTGAAACCGTGATCGCAGACGCTCTCAACTTGCGGATACTGGTTTCGGCAGCAGAAAATCGTAATCTTCTGCATATTCACCTACAGCCGTCTTTATTTTAGCACGAAAAAACCCGATACAGATGTACCGGGCTGGAAGTTTGACGCGTATCTTCCAAAAGCGTTTTGCGAACAAAGGACAAAGGATCCAAAAGTGCGAAGTGTCGCAAGTACGAAGTGCTACTTGCGGACGCCGGCGAACCACCAGTGGCCACTCCAGCCGTCGTCGTCGCGGTCCACGCCCACCCTGCGCTCGCCGCGCCAGCGATTGAACGCCGCGAAACACCACTTACCGTCTTTGTCTTTCCAGTGAGTGCCGTTGGGCTTCTCATCGGCAAAGGCAGGATCAGCTTCGTTCACCGCGGCGACGGAGTACGGATCGGCGGGTTTGAGCCCGCGGAGTTCGTATTCCTTGTCGAGTTCTTCGTCAGTCAAATACTTACCGACCTTGAAGAAGTGAACCTCCGTTTCGGTACCTTCGCCGCGCGGCATAGCTTCCACCACGTCGTCGTTGACGTAGAGTTTACGGCCGGTGGCCTTGAGCGCCTCTTTCGGGGTGCGCTTGCGGTTCACCTTGACGATGCGCGAGAACATCTCGCCGATCGCTTCGACAAACTTTCGGATCACCGCGACGAGTTCTGTGGTGAGCGCGTCGCCCTGATGCTCAAGCACTTTCTGAACCGGACCGTCGGGCAATCCCGACTTGCGAAGCCCTGCTCCCAGAAGTTCCTGAATCTTGCCGATCTTTCCGGTGCTGATGCTCTCGGACGGGGTCATGGTTTTATCCACGGCGTCATCCTCCTTGTATGCAACAGTTCTTACGAACAATGTTGCGCCTTTTGAATTTGCTAGTGGGCGATCATTTTCGCCATAGCCAGAAACGTCCGGCTTGCGGGCACTTGTGGCTATGGCGACTTGATTTCCTTTGCTTTTTTAAGGTTCTAAACTATCGCTATTATATCACATATATAGCCAAAAAGTCAAGTGCTGTTTCATGGCTCAAAAGTGGACAAATTCGCCTTATTCCTGTAGGATACTGCCCTATACATGAAGACAAACAAGTCATACATGAAGCGCTTAAAAGTGAGCAAAAACGGCAAAATTACTGCTCGAAAAGCGGGCCAAAACCACTTTAACGCGAAAGAATCACGACGAGCTCAAATGGCAAAGCGCCGAGGAGCTGATTTCCCATTCCCTATTAGCAACAAAGACAGGGCTAGATTTATTATCGGATAATTCGATACTGAAATGACCAGAGTAAAGAAAGGAGTAAATGCACTGAAGACACGACGAAATGTCCTCAAACAAGTAAAAGGATATCGTTTTCGACGTTCAAAAAATGAGCGAGCAGCGTATGAAGCTCTCTATCACGCTGGAAAATACTCATTCGCTCACCGAAAAGATAAGAAGAATGATTACCGAATGCTCTGGAACGTAAAGATCGGCGCATACCTCAAAGCAAACGGTTCTTCATACAGCAAATTCATTGGTGCTTTGAAAAAGAAAAACATTATGGTTGACCGAAAGATTATGGCAGACCTTATCGAGTTTCATCCTGAAACAATGAAGAAACTTGTTGCGAAAGCAATTTAAATAAAATTCAAAAAACCGCCGGCCCAGAAGGGCCGGCGGTTTTTTCTTCTAAAAATTAAGATCAAAACTATCCCCGAGTTTGGGCATCATAGCATTCACCCCAACATAATCCCGAAGCCTTTGCACAAGGAAAAGCGATGATTTCGGCTCGCCCATAACACAGAATACTTTCTCGACTGTTTCGTGAGTATCCTCAACAAATGCGATCAAGTGATCAGAATCTTTATGCCCCGAATATCCCTGAATATTTTCCACTCGTGCTCTCACCTCAACATTTTCTCCCATGATATTTACATTCTTTGCTCCGTCCATGAGTTCCCTTCCGAGCGTCCCCACAGCTTCATATCCCATCATAAGGAGAGTATTGTTGGGATCAGGAAGATAATTCTTTTCGTGATGAATCACCCGTCCGCCATTACTCATTCCCGAGCCAGCGATAATAATTTTTGGATTCGGCGCATGCAAAATCGCTTTCGATTCATCAGTGGTCAATGTAAACCTTAAATCCGGAAACTTAAAAATATCATCACCGGAAGCAAAATCTTTTTTCACTCCCTCATTAAAACCTTCCGGCATCGCTCTTCGGTAGATCTCCGTAACCCGAATTGCCATCGGAGAATCAAGATATACCGGCACAGCAGGAATATCTTTCCTCTCGATCATTTCATCGAGTTCATAGAGCACAATTTGTGTTCTTTCGAGAGAAAAAGCTGGAATTACAAGAACGCCTTTCCGAGCGATATTCTCTTTCACAATTCTGATAAATTTCGCTCTTCTATCTTCTTTTGATTCATGATTGCGGTCGCCATAGACGCTTTCCATGACAAGATAATTCGCATCGGTAATCTTTTCAGTATCCGGAAGCAAAAGATCAGGCGAGTTACCCAAATCTCCCGTAAAGACAATATTTCGTCCATTTCGAGAGAATTCGTACATAGTAGAACCAAGAATATGCCCAGCATCTTTCAAATATACGCTCACGCCGGAGCCTATCTCCGTTTTCGTATGATATGGCATATCTTTCCACAGGCGCATCGCCGAGAGAATATCCTCTTCATTGTAAATAACGTTTTTCGGATTATTCCCCGCTTCCCGCATAAGGAGCTTCGCAGCATCTTCGAGAATCACCTGCGCAAGCTCGCGAGTCATGGAAGTAGAATAAATAACTCCCTTGAAACCATCTTTCACCAATTTCGGAATTTTCCCTACATGATCAAGATGGGCGTGAGTTATAAAAAGAATATCGATAGAGCGCGGATCGTAAGAAAAATTCTTTGCGTTCAGTTCGTGTGAATCGCTTCCTCCCTGCACGAATCCGCAATCAACAAGAATACGAAGAGGTTTCGCATTTGTGTTCTCGATCTCGAGAAGAAAATTCGCTCCAGTCACAAGCCCTGTTCCTCCCCAAAATGTAAGTTTCGAATGATTTCCGCTCGTCATGAGAAAATTGCTTTGCGAGTAATGCTTGTGTACACAAGGGCTGCCAGGCCTCCTACAACATCCATCGCTAAATCTCCGAGCGTATCGGGTACGTAATTTCGAGACAAGAGAGAGGTAATACCAGCACTGTATTCAAAAAATTCCCAAAGAAGTCCGACGCAGAGGGTCCCGCCGAGAACAAGAAAAAACATTTGGAAAGAAAATGGAGAGACATACGTTTCTCTCGAGGGAGTACCGAGCCAGAGTGCGAAAAAACCAAGAGCCATTCCTCCGAATCCGTGGACAACAGAATCAAACCAGACAAGAGTCCAGTAGACAGAGAAAGCGATGGCGAAAATATGAAGAAGCGCCGTAAGCAAAAAAAGACCGAGGGAAGTATAGAGCAGTGAATTTCTTTTCATCCTCTCATTGTATCAGAAAAAAGGCAACAAAAAACGCCGTAAACGCGGTGTTCTTTATAGGATTATTCGGGTATTCCCCTAGTGTGAACTAGGTGGGTGCCGCCGAGTGTGCGCCAAAGCGTACACAAAGAAATGGCTCCCTGAATATAAATTTAATCTAGAAAATACCTCAAATAACCCTACCCTCATTATATTCTTCTTATATAAAATGCAAATTCAAAACAACAAGAGAACACACAAAGAAAGAAAAAAGAATACGGGCAAACAAAAAACCAGCGCTGACGCGCTGGTATGACTTCATGGTTTCATCACTTCCTCTCCCTCCTTTTCTGCCTCGTGCGCTCGATGCCATTCACTTCCTTCACGCAGACCGCAAGATACTCTTCCAGTCCTGCCGTCGGGACATGTCCATTTGGAGTGACACCGGTAGCATTCTCAACCGCTAGCCAGCCCGCACGGAATGGATCAGGATCTGCGCCAGCTCCCTTGACTAGCTCCCTCTTGCCTTTCTGCACAGTGACAGTGACGAGAATACCGGTAGAAGTGAAGCCGGGTTTATCCTTGAGATCGGTCGAGAACGTTACAAGTTTCCACGCCATGATCTTTTCCCCTTTCTGGACCCGTAGGCCGCAAATCCCCCAAAATCTCAAACTGCACAATGACAATGTGAAAGAACTAAACACAAAAGAACTATTAAATTTATGTCGAAAATTTTTACGCACTAGCTAAAAATCTTTCGACATGATTTTTGCGTGACAAAAATCAGCCCTCGGGTGGAGGGCTTCTTTGTATCTATCTTAGTTAGTTCGAGAAGTTAGACACGAAGAAAGCCTCCACCCTTTGTAAGGAGGAGAAGGCCGAGGACAAGTCCTTTAAATCCTGTGTCGTTCATATTTTTATAATACGCTCGAAAAAACGAGAGTCAAGCGCTGAAAAATTAGCATAATTTTTCGCCACTTAGTCAACCTATTCACTAATTGCAAATTATTTGCGTTTGTAATATACTCTACGAATGAAAGAAAAGGCGCATAAAATCAACTTCCCCGCCCTGCTTCGAAATACCGGACTGAAAGCTACCCCTGGCCGGGTTTCTCTCTTGAAGTTGCTTTCCAAAGAAAGAAAACCCCTCACTGTCGAAGCGATCAAAAAGAAAGCGGGGGGAAAAATCGATACAGTTACTCTCTACAGAGCGCTTGAAGATTTCGCCGATGTGGGAATCGTCCGGAGAGTCGATTTTGAACATTCCCATGCACATTACGAGATTGTGGCCGGAAGAAAACATCATCACCATATCATCTGCAAGAAATGCGAAAAAGTGGAGGATGTAGACGTATGTGAATTTGAAGGAGTCGAAAAAAGCGTTTTAGGACAGACGAGAAATTTTTCTTCCATCATGAACCATTCGCTTGAGTTTTTTGGAATTTGTAATCAGTGCGTTAATAAATAATCAATAACAAAATGATCATACTCATTAGTTTCGCAGCTTTTATCGCCACTCTTATCGGAGGCTTATTCGCTATCCGCTTTAAAGACAAGCTCCATCTTGTACTTGGATTCAGCGCCGGAGCTGTCATCGGCGTCGCTTTCTTTGATCTTATGCCTGAAGCAATTGAGCTTGGCGAAAAATTTCACTCTCTCTCCACAATCACTTCTTGCGTCGCACTCGGATTTATCATTTATTTGGTACTCGATAGAACAATATTCCTTCATACTCATAAAGACGATCACGAAGAACATGAACACAAAACGACACATCGAGGCATTCTCGGAGCCGGCAGTCTTTCCATTCACAGCTTTCTCGACGGTGTAGCGATCGGTCTCGCATTCCAAGTCTCTGTCGCTATCGGTGCTGTGGTAACAATAGCAGTCCTTGTCCACGATTTTTCTGATGGCATAAACACAGTGAGCCTCATTTTAAAGAACAGCGGAGAAAAGAAAAATGCTTTTCAATGGCTCCTCCTCGATGCGGTCGCTCCGGTTCTTGGGGCAACCTCTACCCTCTTTTTTACTCTTCCCGAACAGGCTTTGAGCATAGTGCTCGCACTCTTTGCAGGATTTTTTCTCTATATCGGCGCAAGCGATCTTATACCAGAGAGCCATCATGCGCATCCAAAGTTTTTGACAACGGGAATGACGCTTCTCGGCGTTCTAGTCCTCTTTATCGCTATCCATTTCGCAAGTATTTAAGGAGTGGAAGAAGTGCGATAGAATAGCGATATGAAATACTTTTTTTCTTTTATTCTAGTAGCTCTCGCATTCCTTGGAGGGATACAAGGTGTAAAAGCGGCAGACCTGGTTCCTGAAAGTAGGACAACAGCGAAAGCGCAAGTCTTAGAAATTCTTTCACAAGAAAGAAAAGACATCCCCGGCACAGATACTTTAAGCGATTATCAAACCCTCAAAGTCAAAATTCTTGACGGCAATGAGAAAGGCGCTGAAGTGACTGTGGAAAATGATTATCTCAATCTGCAAAAAGGAGATGTGTTTTATCTCATACACACGATAGATAAATACAATAACATTGACGTCTACTCGGTTTCAGAACCGTATCGCATTCCCGCTTTATATTTTTTCATAGGACTTTTTGTGGTTTGCGTCGTCCTCTTCGGCGGAAAACAAGGCGTGCGCGGGATCATAGCTTTAGCTTTGAGTTTTTTCTTTATCGGGTTTTTGCTTCTTCCTGGAATTCTTCACGGCTACTCGCCGGTTTTAGTCAGTATCGGAGTTTCTTCACTCATCATTATCTTAGGCTCGTACATCACTCACGGATTCAATAAGACGACGAGCTCTGCAGTAATAGGAATGATTATCACGATCATAGTGACGGGAATTTTAGCATTTCTCGCGATTAAATATGCAAGACTTTCCGGATTTACCACTGATGAATCAGTTTACCTCAATCAAAACTCAAGAGGACAAATTGACCTCGCAGGACTTCTTCTCGGAGGAATTCTCATTGGTCTTCTCGGAGTGCTCTATGATGCGGCGATCGGACAAGCGATAGCAGTTGAAGAACTTCATGAAGTGGGACCACACCTTCCCAAATCGACCATCTACAAACGAGCGATACGAATCGGACGAGAACATATCGGCGCTCTGGTAAATACGCTGGCAATAGCATATGTCGGAGCATCCCTTCCCCTTCTCCTTCTTTTCTATTCATTCGGGACTGGCGATTATACCCAGACGATCAATAAAGAGATTTTTTCTACCGAAATTATTCGCGCGATCATCGGAAGCATCGGACTTGTACTTGCGGTGCCGATCACCACGCTCATATCCACATGGATGCTAGTAAAAGAGACACCGACAAAAGACTCCGCTCTCTTAGCGCTGGAAGAAAAAGCGGCTGAAAAGAAAGTACATCATCACTAAAGCATGTTGAGCGAAAAGTGTGAATAACCTTTTATTAAACATTGCGCAGGGCAAATTGCATGGTTCGTCAACGTCCCGCCCTGCAAGAGGCGGGCTCATTGACGAAATTTGCCCGAGCATGAAGAAAGCCGTCCCGCTGGGACGGCTATTCTGTTTTAATAAAAGGTTATTCACACTTTGAGCTACAAATTTACTCCGTACAGGATTGCCTCCTGAATAAGTTCATAATCGTAAAGTTCCTCTTTTTTAAACCAGTGCTTAATTTCATCTTCTGCTTCTTTGACCGAGCCAGATGCGTGAATCAGATTTCGAATAGCTCGGCTATCCTTATCTGCCATTGCGTATGAATCAAGCACGAAATCTCCTCGGATGGTCCCGACGTCAGATGTAAGTGGTTCTGTCCCTCCAGTTACTTTTCGGACGATCTTTACCGCATTCCCCCCCTGCCACACCATTGCAATAACTGGGCCAGCGCTCATATATTTTTTTAAAGCATCAACAACCTGCTGTGCGATCACCAGTGGATCATTTGAAGGAGGAGTGAGACCTTTCTCCATGTATCCTTTGATCGATTTCTCTCCTACATTCTTCCTCCACATTGGGTCGAGATTATAATGCTGGTCGATGTGCTCGCTTGAAGCTTTCACCATTTTCATCGCGACAAGCTTAAGACCAATTCTCTCGTAGCGCCCAATAATTTCCCCAATGAGTGTTCTCTGGAGTCCATCTGGCTTAATAATAACAAGTGTTCTCTCTTCTTTGTGGTGTGGCATAGAAATATAAAATTACTAATGATTACGTTGCGGAATTGTAGCGTCTCTTGAGGAAAGTTACAAGCCTACTGGTGCTGGAGCAGGAACGGGGGCCTTGGCGTATTTTTTCATCACTTCTTCTTCTACCTCCTCTCTTGGACGGCCGAATTTGAGATACGAGAGTTCTTTGAGTTTCCCGACGATGTCGAGATTTCCTTTTGGAGGAGCGAGGGTTTCGATATTAAATGGTTTGAGCGGTTTTCCGCCGGAGAGCAGTTTCAAATATGCATTTCGATTGTCCAAATTCATAATATCTTTTTGGGTAAAGACCGGTTCAAATTGTTTTGCCAAATATTCAGCGTCTTCCGCCCCCACTCGGAATGTCGCGATGGAGCCAACGTTTCCAAATACTGCGTCTTTAATATCTTCTTCAAGCTGGGCGATGAATTGGTGAGCCACAGAGAGTGAGAGCTTGTATTTTCGAGCTTCTGAAAGAATTTGGGCAATGGAATTCGTCGTTACATTTTGGAATTCATCAATATAGAGGTAGAAGTTCGGCAAATCTTTTCCAAATGAATCTACACGAGACAGAGCCGCCATAAGGATTTTGCCGACGAGAATGAGGCCAATGAGGTTAGCGTTGATGTCTCCCAAGCGTCCTTTCGAGAGATTTACCAGAAGGATTTTCTTGTTATCCATCACATCGCGGAAATTGAAAGACGATTTTTCCTGCGCGATAATTGGACGCATAATTTCGTTCGCGAGAAAGACATCAAATTTGCTCGTGATGTAAGGTACAATGTTTGCGAGCGATGCTTCCCCACCAGCTTTCTCCGCCACTTCTTTCCAGAACTGTACTACCACAGGATTTTTGCATCTTGAAATTTTGAGATCTCGAAATGCTTTATTCGCCATCACCCGCGATACTTCAAGAAGCGTCGAACCGCTTTCCGGATCTTCAATCACAAGCATCGTCGCATTTCGAAAATACTGCTCGAACATCGGCCCCATACTTTCTGGATTTGCACCGTAGAGTTTTTGGAAAATGCTGAAAAGCTCGTTGACCACAAATGTTTTCTGCTCTGGATAATTTCTATCATATTCGAGCATGTTCAAAGCCATCGGCCTCTCGATACTTGCGGGATCAAAATAAATCACATCTTCATAGCGCTCTTTCGGAACAATAGAGAGAATGTCTTGAATATCAGAACCGTGCGGATCAATAAAACATACGCCCTCACCCGCGAGAATATCTTGAGCAATCATGTTTTTGAGAAGGGTCGTCTTTCCGGTACCAGTCTGTCCGATAACATACATATGGCGAAGGCGATCTTCAGGAGTCATGAAAATCTTGGTATCGGTATTTCGATTCTTGTTGATACCGAGAAGTGTACCCTTCTCTGGAAGCCCAACTGGTGCCGGAGCAGTTCCTGCTTTTGCTTGGCGAAGTTCCGGAGCAGTATCTACTTTCTGAGGGAAATGCAGAATGCTCGTCAACTCTTTCAGATTGAGAGGAATTTTGAGGTCGTGAGAAAAAATTCGAAATGAAAAATCTTTTTCAAGTTCAAAAAGTTTTGAGCCTTCAAGATGTTTCCACACCAGATGATTTCCTTGCGCATTATTGAATTGGTTAAATGCAGACTCAATTTCAGAAAGAATCCCTTGTGCATCGGAATGATTCACCCCGGAAGCCATAACTCGTATATTTATTTCAACAATCGGACTTTCGAGTTTTTTCTTGATCTGCTCAATGGCAATATCGTCCCGAGCTTTTTCTTTGTCCTGTTTGCGTTTTTTATCCGAATAGAAAATATCTTTCCCTACATCATAGACATGTCCCAGAATTGTCTCGGGAAGGGCAGTAGCGCGCTTTACCGGCACACCGTTATTAATCTCTTCCAGCGCCATTTTGTAGCGCTGTGCATAGCCGTGTCCTGCGGGTTTGAAAATAAGCTGGAGCGCCGCGCCTTCCCCATCTCGCTTTATCTTTGAGAAAGCATTGAGAACAACATTCAGAGGATCGTAATCAAATTCTTCGTAGGTTTTCAGAGGAAAGATCGGCTTACTTGCTGATGTGGCATATGAACCGAGCGAAACACCAGTTTCATTAAAAATATTGAAATCATCGCTCACCTCTTTTATCTTCGCTTCCGGAAAAACGGAAAGCATCTGCTTTTCAAAAAGAGAAGATTTGCTGGTCGGAACTGAAACATAAAAAATCGTTTCTGGGGAACCGCTGGCATTTGCAATTTCAATTGAGAAACAATTCTCATCGGAAAAATCTTGCGCAGATATGGAAAGCATCCCGGCGTAAAATTGCTCCATTTTTGAAATGAGATTTTTGAGTTCTTTCGGATTCTTCCCCTCCTCTTCCTCCTCTTCAGGAAGCGAAACTTCGTAGAGAGTGGTTTTTAAAGATTTTTCAAGCGGACTTTTATTTTTAAGTCCTTTTGCAGGAAAACCTTGTCTTAAATACTGGACGAGCAGACGATGAAAATCATCTTCCAGATGAGGATTATGAATTCCATCAAGCACTTTAAGTGCATGAAATATCCCTTGCTCTTGGAGGATACCGAGAAGTTCCGCCATCTTGTCATCGTGGGTTTCTGGAGAGAGGTTCAAAACGATGGCTTCTACCTCCTTCTGAACAAGTTTCGCTGGAATTCCAGGATGATTGACGACAGCGTTCTGAAGCTCATCTATTTTTTCGTGAGCGATTTTCTCGTGATTCGGCTTCTCACCGCGCTCCAGGACCTCCTCTTCTTTTTTGGCAATCTCTTGCCGAAGGAATTTTATTTCCTCCTGCGGATTTTCAAATGTTTGGTGAGAACCTAATTCCATAATGAACTCTACTTTTTACCTTTTCCTGTCATCTTCTTGTAAACTTTCCAGTCATACGCATCATCCGGAGGCAGATCAACAATAGCATTGCCCGGCTCGGGCTTTTCTATAACAGCTGTTTCCATCGTGGCACGCCCTGAAGCAGTTCGTTGTTTTGGAATAACAACAGTTTCCTTTGTTGCATTTTCTCTTTCCACTTCCTTGGTATGTCTCTCTAAATCTTCATCTGTTGGCTCCGAGTGAACATGTCCAGATGGCTGTAAAAGCGGATTTGCCTTCAAAAGTTCATCTTCATTTTGAAAATTTTCCATATAAATAAAGGTTACTTGTTTACAAGTATTATATCGGCAGATATTCAAAAAAGATAGCGCTCCTAGAGCCTATTTGGTGAGTATTTCAGGCTTTCCCTCTGTGATAAGAATGGTGTGTTCAAAGTGAGCTCCGCGCTTGCCGTCCCGCGTTTTATAGGTAAATCCATCTTCTGCAAGCTTAATATCGGCTGTTCCTTCATTAAGCATCGGTTCTATGGCAATCACCATGCCAGGGAAAAGCTTCTCTCCTGTGCCCTTTTTGCCGTAATTGGGGATGTAGGGGTCCTCGTGCACTTTATAACCAACTCCATGTCCCGCAAGCTCTCGGATAATGCCAAATTTGTAAGGCTTCACGTATTCCTCAATTGCAAAACCAATATCTCCCGTTGTGTTTCCGTTTTTACATTCTTTGATACCGATCTCCAGAGCTTTTTTGGTAACGCTCAAAAGTTTTTTCGCAACAGCATCAACTTTTCCGACAGCCACCGTGACAGCAGAATCAGTGTAAAGTCCTTTGTGAATAATTCCATAATCGAGACTTACGACATCTCCTTCTTTAATAACCTTACCTTCGCCAGTCGCAGGGCTATGCACCACTTCGTCGTTAATAGAAAGACAGAGTCCTGCTG
Organism: Minisyncoccota bacterium; assembly: GCA_028711065.1. Classification (GTDB taxonomy): domain Bacteria; phylum Patescibacteriota; class Minisyncoccia; order Phycocordibacterales; family JAQTLZ01; genus JAQTLZ01. The sequence continues at coordinate 90,358 of JAQTSY010000002.1, read as the reverse complement.
GATATGGAACTTTATCGTGTTTGGACATGTGACCGAGAAATGCGGGTTTGTCTCCCCCTTCTTCGGTGAGCTTTCGGGCAAAATCTTCAAGCTCCTGCCCGGTTACTCCCGGAGCAACTTTCTTCTGAAGTTCTTTTAAAATGAAAGCAAGACGCTTTCCACCTTCGCGCAGGTATTCGATATCTTTTTCTGTCTTTTTTGTAACCATCAGGGTAGCTTGTAGCTTTTAGCTGGTAGCTATTAGCTTAAAATCAAATACGGAGACCTTTGAGAATATCTGCCTGCACTTTTTCGATCGGCTGTTCGCCATTTATTTCAAGAAAATGGTAATTCTTTTTCTTTTTGAAAAACTCGACAACAGGAAGCACTTCAGTTTCATACCATGCAAGCCTTTTGTTAATGCTATCTTTCTTATCATCTCCTCGCGCTCTCTCCATGAGTCGCTCGCGTGCCCAATTTTCGCTGACATTCAAAAATATAACTGCAGGATTTTCTCGTTTATAAAATTCAAGCGCAAGATTCAAAACTTCCGCTTCAAACAGCTTTCGTGGAGCACCATCGAGAACAAGGTGCACATCAGGAGTCAGATTTTCGATAAGAGAACTCGCCCAATTCCAAATAGCAAGAAATTCAGGCTGAAGCCCCCCTTCCTCAATGATCTGTCGAGAAAGCCCGCTAGTGTAGCCTTTTGACTGAATGAATTCGCGGAATTTCTTGCCAGTCTCGAGATGATAGCCATTGAGACCAGTTTTTTCTTTGAGGTGCGCCAAAAGAAGGTCAGCTTGAGTGCCCTTTCCACAGCCAGATCGGCCAATCATAATGAATGTCTTGGGTGCCATAATACGGCTTATAGTAGCAAAAAACAGCCTAATTAAAAAGAGCGGTGGATTTCTCACCACCGCCCTCACTCGCCAAGTCGAAACCATAGGTTCGTTCTTCTGGGGCACCTGGCGTGCCCTTGGAGAAAATTCTCCACCTGTCGTTTTCCTGGAAAACAAAATCCAGGGAGATGCCTTTAGACGTTCCCGGGGGAGACAACAGCAATTCCCGCTTCCACTTACACGCGCTTCTATGCCAACCGGTTTGGTGACCTCCGCGCGCGACACTAATTTTTCTTTACCGGAGAACGTTGCCCCCATTTGACAAGGCTTTTGAATCCCTCAGATTTTCGCCTGGAGAGACCCACTGGGAGCTCGCTGAAAGCCGGATTTTCAGGCGATTCTCGTAATCGTGATGCACCTCCTTTCTTTGCGGCCAGATTTCATCCTACCACTAACGACGAAAGAGGCAACAAAAAAACGTAACGGGGGTTCCCGGTTCGCGTCGATTTAAATAAATTTAAAAAAACCCACAAGAATGAAGTGGCCACTAAAAGCCCGAATATGAGCGAAGTTCGAGGCAACAAAAAATTTCGCGACCACGCTGTAGTGAACCTACTGCACGGAAGCGAAATTTTTTGGTAACGATGAAATTCGCCAGATTCGAGCTTTTAATATTCGCGCATACTGATTTGAGCGTCTACTTTTTTCATCAAGTCGAGAACTACAGAAACAACAATGAGAAGCGCAGTACCTCCAATAGCAAGAGATTGAATTCCTGTGAGGGCCTGCATTGCGAGCGGAAGCACAGCAATAATACCGAGGAAAAGTGCGCCGAAAAGCGTGAGACGATTCAAGATTTTATAAATATGCGCTGAAGTGGATTGTCCTGGGCGAACTCCTGGAATGAACGCGCCGTTCTTCTGGAGATTTTCTGAAATAGAATCTGGATCGAAAGTAACTGCTGTGTAGAAATAAGTAAAGAGAAATACGAGGATGAAATACGCAAGCGCATAAATCCACTTGTTTGCGATAACAGCAAGGACGAATGTACCAATAGCGCTTATCGTCGCGTTCCCTGTCGAAGAAAGGAAATTGAAAATCATCTGTGGGAAGAGCAAAATTGAAAGTGCGAAAATAATTGGAATAACTCCAGCTTGATTCAATCGAAGAGGAAGATATGTCGAAGTTCCTCCATACACTTTCATTCCACGGACTCGCTTTGCATACGTGACTGGAATTGGCCGTTCGCCTTCAGTAATGATGACGACACCAAAGATAATCGCTACGGCGGCAGCCAAGAAACCGATATAGACAGGAATTTGTGAAGCATCGAAAGAAACAAGCGCTTGGCTCATTGCTGTTGGGATTCTTGCCACGATTCCGGCAAAGATGATGAGCGAAACTCCGTTTCCAATTCCAAATTCAGTGATAAGTTCTCCGATCCACATGAGAAGGACAGAGCCTCCGGCAATGACGATAACATTTACGGCCAGAGCAAAACCTCCGAGAGACGGCACAATTCCCTGCTTCTGAAGAAGGAGGAGAAAGCCGAACGCCTGGAGAAATGCGAGCGGTACGCCGACAAGACGGGAGTACTGTGCAAATTTTGCGCGTCCTGCTTCACCCTCTTCCTGATACATCGCCTTGAGCTTCGGCACCATCATGGTCAAAAGCTGCATGATGATAGATGCAGTGATGTACGGACCGACTCCGAGCATAATGAGAGAAAGGTTTGAAAGCCCACCTCCAGAAAATACATTCAAAAGTCCCAAAAACTGGCTGTTTGCGAAGAAAGCTTGCAGTCGCGCGACGTCAATTCCAGGAATTGGGATGTTTGCGAGCAGTCGAAAGATAATCAAAGCACCGAGTGTAAAGAGTACTCGATTTCTAATGCTCTTATCCGCGATAATGAGCTTTAATTTGGAGAAGAAATTATCCATTGTGTGAAAAACTTATTTTTTAACGGCAACTTTTTCCTTCGCTGGAGCCTTTTCTTTTGCGGGAGCTGGTTTTGCCTTTGCGGGAGCCTTCGCTTTTGGAGCTTCTTTTACAACTACTTTAATAGGAGCACGCTTTGGAAGCTGAACGAGAAGTGCGGGTGCTGTCCCTCCAGCCTTTTCAATTTTTGCCTTCGCTCCGGCTGAAATCTCGCATCCTTCTACTGTAACACGCTTTGTGATTTCCCCCATAGAAAGAATTTTTACGAGAGGAAGATTTCCTTTTACAAGAGGAACTACACCTTTTTCAAGAAGCGTCTTTGGAGAAACTACTTCTCCAGCATTGTAGCCTACTTCGATAAGATCGAGGTTGATTGGGTATACTTTTCGGAAATCGATCGTTTTGTTGCTGTTCTTCCCTCTTCCTCGCATCTTTGGAAGCTTTTTGATGAGGTCTCGAAGCTCTGGTCGTCTCTTGTTTCCCGCTCGAGCAGTCTGTCCCTTGCCTCCTCGGCCAGATGTTTTTCCGCGCTTCCCCCCTCGCCCTACTTGATAGTGCGTGATAAGCTCATGAACTCTTTTTAGATTATGGGTTTGCATGCTATTTTTTGAAATTATCGCTGTTCTTTCTGAAGTGTCGGTGCAGCAAGAACTTTCTTTGTCTTATCTCTAAACTCTGACAATGCCATGATCGCAACCTGCGCATTATTCAAATGATTCTTACTTCGGGAAAGAATTTTCGCGCTGATGTCGGTGATACCTGCAAGCTCGATAACGTTTCGTACAGAGCTTCCTGCTGAAACTCCTCGTCCTCGTGCTGGCTTCAAAACAACTCGTGAAGCATTGAACTTTGCATCAACTTCGTGCGGAATAGACATAGTCTTTGTGAGCGCGAGCTTGATCATATGCTTCTTTGCATTTCGGACAGCTTTGTCGATTGCAAGCGATGTATCTGCTCCTTTTCCAATTCCTACTCCCACAGAGCCTTTTCGGTTTCCTGCAACAAGCGCCACAGAGAAGCTGAATCGTCGTCCTCCGGAAGCAACTCGAGTCACACGTCGAATAGAAATGATTTTCTGATCAAATTCTGGCTTTGTGCGTCCGCCATCTCGTCCTCCCGGCTTTCGGGTATTTCGTCGAGGATTCTTTTCAAAAGTTCTCTGACCGCCTTGAGGTCGTGCACCGCCTCGTGGCATTGGAGCGCCGCTCATTGGAGCACCTGCTACAGGAGCTTGTGGAGCTGTAGGTGCTACTGGAGCTGTATTTGGTTGTGTATTTTCGTCTGACATATGTTTAATTAAAATATCAATCCCCCTTCACGAGCTCCGTCTGCAAGAGCTTTAATTTTGCCTTGATAAACGAAACCTCCTCGGTCAAAAACGACTTTCGTCACTCCCTTTGCTTTTGCGATCTTTGCCAATTCTTTTCCAATTTCAATTGCCTGTTCAGAAATTTTCTTCTTTGAATCTTTCAAATTGAGAGACGAAAAGACAGCGAGCGTTTTCTGTGAGTCATCATCAATAAGCTGTGCATAGAGATGCTTGTTTGATTTGAAAACCGAAAGACGAGGCTTCTCTGCGCTTCCGGAGACGGAGCTGCGGATCTTCTTGTGTCGTCGAATTCTCTTTTCTGATTTTGTGTTAGCAGATTTCATGGAAATTATGTTGTCTTCTTACCAGCCTTGCGTCGGATAACTTCATCGCTGTATCGGATTCCTTTTCCTTTGTATGGTTCAGGCTTTTTCAAATCTCGCACTTTCGCAGTAAAGTGTCCTACCATTTCGACATCATTGCCAGAAATAGTGAGATTTCCTTTTTCAGCAACCACTTTCAATCCTTTTGGAATTTTGAGTTTCACTGGATGAGAAAATCCGAGAGCCAAATTGAGTTCCTCTCCCTTCACATCCCACTTGTATCCCACTCCTTCGATGATGAGCTTCTTCTGGAAAGGTGTATGAACACCTTTGATCATGTTGGTGAGGTGCGCAGAGTAAGTACCCCAAAGAGCTCCTGAATCTTCGCCGACTGGAGTCAAAGTGATTTTGCCATCAGCCAAAGCAATCTTTACATCACTGTGTTTGAAAGGACGTGAAAGTTCTCCAAGAGGGCCTTTGACGGACATAACACCAGTACCGATCTTCACTTCGGTCTTTTCTGGAACTGATATTACTTTTTTACCTATACGTGACATATTTTTTTAAAATTTGTTAAATTGTGAGCAATTCGAGGCGGGAGGGAGAAGTGCGACCGAGCTGTAGATGACCTACTGCGAGGAAGCCTTCGACCCGAACCAACGAAGAAGTGCTCCGATTTTACGAATTTTTTACCATATTTCGAAAAGTGCTTCACCTCCAACTTTCTCCTTTCGTGCTTCAACATCAGAAAGAATTCCTTTTGGAGTCGTGAGCACCATCATTCCGTGTCCCTGCTTCACTCGTCGAATATCAGCTACGCCTTTGTATTGTCGCGAAGAAACATGAGAAAGTCTTTTTACTCCGCTGATTCGTGGCATCCCTTCCTTCTTTGCAAGAACAACATCCAAAAATTTATTTACTTTCTTTCCTCGCTTGGTGAAAGAAGCGATGTAACCGCTCTTTGCGAGAAGTTCCAAAATTGAAGCTTTCAAATCAGAATGAGAAACAGAAAGAGTTTCCTTGCCGGCGTCTCCTGCGTTTTTGAGTTGAATTATGAGATCTGAAATTAAATCGGTTGACATGATGATTTTAGAAAATTACCAACTGGACTTCTTGATACCTGGGATCATTCCCTCATTCGCGAATTCTCGGAAACAAATTCGGCACATATCGAAATCGCGCATATAGCCGTTCTTTCGTCCGCATCGAAAACATCGTCGAACAACTCGAGATGCAAATTTTGGCTTCTTTTTTGAACGCGCAACAACTGATGTTTTTGCCATAATAAAATACCCTTATATTACTTACGTTAATCGTCTTTTTTGGTCTAATGTTTGCATTATAGGCAGTACCACTTTTACATACAGTAGATTGGCGTATGTAAGAAAGGCCCCACCCTGCAAACAAAAATCCCTTACAGGGACTGTACACCTTTTCGGCTTTTTCCTCGTGAATACACTTAAAAAATCCTGAAAAGGTCTTGCGAAATGAGGGTTTTACCTCATTTCTCACCCAAAAGAGCTTGCGAACATACTAGCAAAGGGCGTTAGCCCTGTCAAACAAAGAGAAAATAGCCTGAATTCAAAGCCCTAGTGAGGATTATTTATTAGTACCGAAACCAAAGGGACCACAAAAGAGGAAATAATAACTGCTATAAAACTAATGGCAATAAGAGCGTAGTAAACTTTGGCATCACTGGATGTGCCTGAAGATCGATAATCATTTATTCGATCTTTGGCTTGACCGACAGATGTTCTAAGCGCTAAGTATCTATAACCAAGACCACCCACAACAGCATATAGCACAACGACTAATCTCAAGAATGGCAATGAGGACCCCAGAAAGAAGTAAAGTACCAATAGGAGAACAAGAATTCCTACATAGGGAACGTAGTATCTAGACCATACGTTAAGTAAAGATGGTGTAGACTGCGCGAACGAAGTTCCTGCTTTGGGTAGGGAGAACAAACCAAGAATAACCCCGAGAGCGATTAGTATAACTCCAAACAATCTCGCACCAGGGATAAAGTTCAAGATGATACCAATTACAATACAAAAAATGTAAATCTTTTTCAGCATAGGTATATGCTATGTCTTTACGTATTATATGTCCAGAAAAGATTCCCACAGAAATAAACAAAAAAACCGCGAAAGCGGTTTTTTTGTTTATTTCTTCACTTCCTCTTTCTTCAACGGCAATCCGATATATTCGAGAAAAGCTTCGGCTTCTTTTGGATTCTTTGCATTTGTTACGAGCGTTACTGCAAGACCGAACACATCTTTGATTTCTTCATCCGGAGTTTCTGGGAAAATGGTGTGCTCCTTGATTCCGATTGTGTAGTTCCCCATCGCATCCACTGCTTTCCTAGAAAGTCCTCGGAAGTCTCGAGTTCGAGGGAGGGCGACATTCAAAAGCTTATCGAGAAATCCATACATTCGTGTTCCTCGGATAGTTACCTGATACCCAACTGGATCATTCTGTCTAACTTTGAAAGATGCGATTGATTTCTTTGCGCCTCGAACTGCCGGCTTCTGGCCGGTGATTTTCGCCAGTCGGTTTGCAACAAGCTCAATTTTCTTCTTGTCTTTCATTGAACCAACGCCAGCGCTCACCACAACCTTCACCATCTTTGGCGCTTGCATTGCGTTCTTATAATGCATCTTTGTTTTGAGATGCTCAAAAGCTTTATTCTGTTTTTCTTTTACTGAATCCATGTGTTTGATTTAAATTTCCTGTCCGCTTTTTCGAGCGATTCGTACTTTTTTCTCACCAACCATTTTTGAACCAACTCGTGTTCCCTTTCCGCTCTTCTTGTCAACAATCATGACGTTTGAAGCATGCATTGGAAAACTTTTTTCAACAGTCTGTCCTTTCTCGCCTTCTTTTCGAGGTCGCTGATGTTTCTTGTGCTTGTTGATTCCTTCAACGATCAAAGTAGAAAGTTTAGGAAAAGCGCGAACAACCGTACCGGTCTTGCCTTTATCCTTTCCTGTCATCACTATTACGTTGTCTCCTTTTTTGATATTCATGGTATTAAAATTTACACGATTTCCGGTGCGAGTGATGCAATAGTCTGAAAACCCATTTCAGAAATTTCTCGAGGGATTGGGCCGAAGACGCGTCCTGCGATAGGCTCCTGCTTTCCCTTTTCGATTATGACCACTGCGTTCTCATCAAATCGAATGTAAGAACCGTCTTTTCGTCGGAATGGCTGTACTTGTCGCACAACTACCGCCTGAAGCACATCTTTCTTCTTCACTCCCTTTCGAGGCTCTGCAGTCTGCACAGAAAGCACCACGATGTCTCCGATGCGGGCGTATCGCTTCTTGCTTGAACCAAGCACTTTGAAAATACGGCCGATTTTTCCTCCGCAGTTATCCGTTATTTTGACGATGGATCGTGGTTGAATCATACAATTATTTTATGACGATGAATGACTTGTCTTTGGACATTGGTCGGCATTCCTGGATGGTAACTGTCTGGCCAACTTCGTAAGTTCCTTCTGCATGCGCCTTGTATCGTTTGATCTTTTTCAAGAATTTCTGATACTTTGGGTGCTTTACATATCGCATCACTTCGACGACGACAGTCTTCGCCATCTTGTTGGATGCCACTTTGCCGGTAAAGAGTTTCCCCTGGCCGGTCAGGCCTTCTGCTTTCTTTTCTGTTTTGGTTACTTGTTCGGCCATGATAATTATTTAGTCTTTGTGTTGAGTTGAGTCAAAATTCGAGCGATATCTTTTCGCAAAACTCTTCCCTCTCGAACATTCTTTGTCTTGCTTCCTGAAACTCCAAATCGGAATTTCTGAAGACCTGCTCGTTTTTCAGTGAGCATTCGGTTCAATTCTTTTTCGTTTGTATCTTTGATTTCAGCCATAAAAATTATCGTTTGAGGATTACGGTCTTCAAAGGAAGCTTTGTACCTGCCTTTCGGAGCGCCTCTCGCGCTGTCGCATCGTCAACTCCGTCAATTTCAAAAATGATTCGTCCTGGATATACCTGTACGCAGTATCCCTGTGGATCTCCTTTTCCGCCTCCCATACCTACTTCTGCAGCTTTGGCAGTATAGGGCATATCAGGGAAAACGCGAATCCAGATCTTTCCAGTCTTACCGACAAGTCGTGACATCACCTTTCGAGCAGCTTCAAGCTGGTTTGAACGCACTCGCATCGCGCTCAAAGATTTGATGCCGTATGAACCGAAAGCAATCGTAGTACCTCGTGTCTCCACGCGATCCTTCTTCATATTTCGGCGCATAGTCTGCCACTTTCGATGTTTTACTTTTTTAGGGAGAAGCATGGTAGTAAATTATTTAGCAGCTGGCTTTTTATCGGAAAAAACTTCTCCTTTGTATATCCAAACTTTGATTCCAATATCTCCGTAACTCATGTGAGCTTTCTCTCGTGCAAAATCAATATCAGCGCGGAATGTCTGAAGCGGAATTCGTCCTTTCTTTATCTTTTCTCGTCGTGCCATATCAGCTCCTCCAAGTCGTCCTGAAAGGCCCACTTTTACTCCGAGCACATCTCGATTTGCCATAACTTTCTCAACGATCTGTTTTGCAACACGTCGGAAAGGCATTCTTTTTTCAAGAGAGTCGGCAACCATTTGCGCAACAATAGCAGCATTTGATTCTGGAGAACGGATCTCCACAACATCAATTTTCAATTCCTCCTTTGTCTTCACTCCCCATCGAGCGAATTGTTTCAAAATATCATTTCGAAGTTTTACCTGCCCCTCGCCATTTCGTCCAATGAGTACTCCAGGGCGTGAAGTCTTGATAATCACTCGCATCGTCTTTTGATTTCGTTCGATATCAACACCGCTCACGAACATTCCTCGGAATTTGACCGCCAAGTATTCTCGCAAAAGTACATCCACTTTGAGCGAAGCGCGGTATCCTTTGCCATCGCTAAACCATCGACTCTTCCAGTCTCTGATGATGCCAAGTCTATGTGAATATGGGTGGACAATGTGGGTCATGATAGAAAATTATTTCTTAACTGCCGTTTTTTCTTTTTTGATTTTTGCTGTTACCTTTGCAATATCCGCTCCTCTTTCAGCAAGGGCGATGGATACGTGACTATTTCGTTTCAAAATCTGAAAAGCAGAACCGCGAGCTCGAGGCATTGAACGCTTCAAGACTCGTGCAGTATCTACTCGAACTTCTTTTACCAAAAGGTCTTCAGCTTTGAATCCGTTTGTATTTTTTGCATTTGCAACTGCAGATGCGAGAAGCTTTGCGAACACTTCACTCGCCTTCTTTGGGAGAAATGAAAGCTGGCTCTGTGCCTCAACAACACTCTTGCCTTTAATAAGATCCGCAACAAGGCGAACTTTTCGAGGTGATTGTCTGTAATCTGATAGGTAAGCTTTCATGGAAATTATTTCTTGGTATCAGCAGAGCCCTTTGCAGCTTGAGCAGCAGCGACTTCTGCCTCTTTCTTCTTCATTTCAAGTTCTTTCTGCATCTTACCTCCGTGTCGGATGAATTTGCGTGTATGTGAAAACTCTCCGAGTCGATGTCCCACCATTTCTTCAGAGACCAAGACTTCAAGATGCTCTCGGCCGTTGTGAACGCCAAATTTGAAACCTACCATCTCGGGAGCGATCTGTGAGCGTCGTGACCAAGTCTTAATAAGCCCAGTTGTCTGGGGAGTTTTGCCTTCAATCTTTTTCAAGAGTTTCGGGTCAATATAAGGGCCTTTTTTGAGCGATCGTGTCATGATTTAATAAGCAAACTTGAGCTTTTCCGTGAGCAGAAAAATAAAAAGCCCTCAAGAGAACTTGGCAAGATACTAGCAAAATGGCCTATAAGTGTCAACGCGAGACAGCTTGTAGCTTGTAGCTGTTAGATTATAGCTTAAACAAAAGAAAAACCCGCCCAGTGCGCAAGCACTGGGCGGTATAGCTTTGCTTATCGAGGCGAAGGGACGAGACTAAGATGGGTCTCTTGATGTTCCCAGTCTCGAACAACGGAACACTCTGCCAAACCTGCTGGTAATGAGCCTGAATCACGGACCAACAATTTCATCTGATCCGATGATTGAGACAAAATATAGAGAGTACCGTCACCATCGGGCACTCTCGCATCTATTTTATAGATTAAACCAAACTCGATTCGGTCAGGTCTTAGTGGCGATGGATAATACCAACTTCCAAGATAGAAGCCAACACACAAAAGCGACGGCAGACAAATGAGGGACAATGCGAGAGTGGTACGTGGCAATGTACACTCTTTTGGTCTCTTAAATCCTGCATAGAAACCAAACGGAGCAATGACAAGCATCACAAGCGCACAGAAACTCAAAAACAAAGCACCGATTGGCATGACTAAGTCCTCCCAGAAATTCCCGAAACGAAACTTTAAAGCCAAATCGCACGATTTGACACACAGGTACTATTAATACTTATATAATATGAAAATACTTCTGTCAACTAATCAGAATTCCTACGAAAGCGAGGAATAGTTTTTAGAAACCCGCGCACGCCAGGCTGGCATGGTCTTTGTGGTGTAATTTTTGCTTCGGGCAAAAACTATACCACAAAGCAGCCGGCGCCCAGCACAAGGAAAACTGCCCGCTGGGGCAGTTTTCTGGGTTTCTCAAAAACTGTTTCGAGTGGTTTTTACTTCTTATTCTTCCCCTTCCCCACCTTTCGTCGAGAGACGATGAAAATGTTTGAATATTTTTTTGCTCGGCGGGATTTCTGTCCTTTTCCTGTCGGCTTTCCGTACGAAGTCTTTTGTCGTCGGCTTCCTCGTCCCTGTCGTCCTTCACCTCCTCCGTGTGGGTGGTCTACTGGGTTCATTGCCGTACCTCGCACTGTCGGTCGGATACCAAGCCATCGAGAACGTCCTGCTTTTCCGATATTCACAAGACGATTTTCATCATTTGAAACTTCACCAACGCATGCGTAGCACTCTTCGTGCACTCTTCGGATTTCTGTCGAAGGCATTTTGAGATGAGTATAGTTGGCATCCTGTGCTACTACTTCGATGTAGTTCCCTGCTGAACGGCCAAGCTTGCCTCCGTTTCCAGGTTTGAGCTCAACATTGTATACAAAAGTACCAACTGGAATTTTCTTGAGAGGCATTCGATTCCCCATTTTTACAGGAGCTTTTTCAGAGACGACAAATGAATCGCCAACTTTCATACTCTTTGGAGCGAGGACATAGCGCTTCTCTCCATCCTGATATTGCACGAGAGCGATGAAACCAGTTCGGTTTGGATCGTATTCAATGGTCAACACTTTCGCGGGAACATCTTTTTTGTTGTATCGGAAATCAACATCTCGGAAAAGTCGCTTGTGTCCGCCTCCTTTGTGGCGCACAGTCAAACGGCCAAAGCTGTTTCGTCCAACATCTCGTTTAAAACCCGAGGTAAGCGATTTCAAAGGCTCTGACGCGGTAAGGAACTCTCGGTAGTTGATACCGGTCATTCCACGTCGTGATGCTGTTGTTGGTTTATAGGTCTTCATAATTTTTATACAAATTCAATTTTGTCGCCTTTTTTGAGGAAAACATACGCTTTCTTCACTCGTGTTTTCATTCCCACTTTCCCTCGGACAAACACCTTTTTTGCAGGGGTGAAAACAATGTTTACTTTCGTAGGTGTAACCTTGTACATTTCTTTTATCGAAGATGCGACAGTGGCCTTTGTTGCAGAGTGAGCAATGGAAAACACATAGATATTCTTTTCTGCTTCTTGAGATGATTTTTCAGTCACTCGAGGATGGAGAACGATATGAGAAAGGTCAGCATGAGGCTTCGTCGAAGGCGCTTTTACAACAGCAACTTCTGTTTTCACAGCCTTTGCTTTCTTCTTTGTCTCTTCTTTTTTAGCGAAAATAGCCATTTGGGTAGGTTGTAGCTGTTAGCTTTTAGCTGGTAGCTTAGAAGCCAAAAACTCGAACGACTTTTCTGGTTCTGTGATGATGAGATATGCATTCTGCATCAAGTCCATTGGATTCATATTTCGAAGTTCATCCACAGTGACATTTCCAAAGTTTCCGAAACCTCGCTCTACCGCAACATCCTTATGTCCAAGAGTGATATAAGCGGCATTCTTTCGTTTTGTTGAAAGCTTTTCAAAGCCTGCGATCTTGCCGAGATTCATAACGATCTCCTTTGCATCTTTTGTTTTTCCGCTGTCCATATTCAAAGTATCAACAAAGATGATTTCTTTGTCTTTCAATTTTCGGGAAAGGATCGTGTAGAGAGCTTTCGCCTTCATTGAACGATTGATTTTTCGAGTGAAATTCTGATCATTTCGAGGACCGTGAGCAACACCTCCGCCAACCCAGATTGGAGAACGAGTAGAACCGTGACGAGCTCGGCCAGTACCTTTCTGTCTCCAAGGCTTCTTGCCTCCTCCTCGCACTTCTCCTCGAGTCTTTGTGTGAGCAACAGGCTTTCGAGCATTGGTCTTCATCGAAGTTGTCACTTGGTGAACCAAGTCAGAATTCCAGTGAACGCCGAATACTGCCTCGGGAAGTTTTACTTTCCCTGTTTCCATACCTCTTTGGTTGTAGACTGTTGCTTCCATATTAGCCTTTGATTTCGACAAGTGTTCCTCTTCGTCCTGGAACCGCTCCGCCGATAATAATTTCTCGTTTTGCTTCGTCAACCATAAGCACAGTCATACCTTTTGAGGTAATCGTGTCTTGTCCCATTCTGCCTCCCATTCTCATTCCTTTTGGAACGCGTGTTCGAAGTCCTCCTCCAATAGAACCTGGTTCTCGTTCAGAGTGTTTCTGTCCGTGTGTTCGTCGTCCTCCGCCGAAACCGTGTCGCTTGATAACACCCTGGAATCCTTTTCCTTTTGAAACGGAAGTGATAACAACCTTCTCCCCCACTTTGAAAAGTGCTGGGCTAAGTGTGTCGCCGACTTTAAGATCTGAAACGCCTGTAAATTCTCGGAAATTAGAGAAATTTCCAAGCTCTTTTGTGTGGCCTTTTTGAGCCTTATTTACGTTCTTTGGATTTCGAGTTCCGTAGCCGATTTGCACAGCTTTGTAGCCATCTTTTTCGTCTGTCTTTACTTGAGTAACGACGTTTGCACCACAGGAAATAATCGTGCCAGGGTGAAGAGCCCCGTTTTCATCGAAGACTTGCGTCATATTTACCTTTTGTCCTAGGACGAATTTCATGTTTTTTGCAAAAAAATCTCACTCAACTTAACAGAAACAGACCAAAAAGTAAAGCTTAAAGCCATTTTAAGCTATTCTACTTCCCTCTTTTTGTTTAGAGGATTTTGACGTCGATATCTACACCACTTGGGAGATTCATGTTGGTCAAAGCCTCGATGATTTTCCCTGACGGATTCAAGATATCAATAAGTCTCTTGTGCACTCGCATTTCGAACTGTTCTCGCGCATTTTTGTAGACGAAAGCAGAGCGATTGACTGTGTATTTATTTATTTCTGTTGGAAGCGGAACAGGGCCGACAACTTTCGCATCGTAGCGAAGAGCGGTGTCGATGATCTGCTTTACCGAAAGATCAAGAATTTTATATTCGTATGCTCGAACTCGAATGCGCAATTTTGAGATTGCGCCATCTTTTGGAGCGGGAGATACTTTGACTGCTTTCTTCGCAGACGCTCTCTTTGCAGGGGCCTTCTTTTCAGTTGTTTCTTTCACAGCCATAGTAATAGTATTGAGGAAAAGTTAAGCGATAACTTTCGTTACAACTCCGGCACCCACAGTCTTGCCTCCTTCTCGGATAGCAAATCGCTGTTGATCTTCAAGTGCAATCGGAGCAACCAATTTCACTTTGAAAGTAATCGTATCTCCTGGCATAACCATTTCTGTTTTCTCTGGAAGAGTTACTTCTCCAGTCACGTCTGTTGTTCGGAAGTAGAATTGTGGCTTATATCCAGTGAAGAATGGAGTATGTCGTCCTCCTTCCTCTTTCTTCAAGATGTACACTTCTGAAGTAAATTCTGTGTGAGGAGTAACTGAACCTGGCTTTGCGATAACCTGACCTCGGTGCACGTCTTCCTTTCGAGTACCTCGGAGCAATATTCCAGCGTTGTCTCCAGCCATACCTTCTTGGAGTTGCTTGTTGAACATTTCAATTCCAGTCACAGCAGTCTTTGCTGTAGGCTTGATACCGACAATTTCAACTTCTTCTCCAACTTTTACCATTCCTCTTTCAATTCTTCCGGTCACTACAGTACCTCGTCCTTCAATAGAGAAGATGTCTTCAATAGGCATAAGAAATGGCTTGTCTGTTTCTCGCTTTGGAACTGGGATGTAGGTATCGAGAGCGTTTGTGAGTTCAAGAATTTTCTTTACCCATTCATCATCCTTTGAAGTTGCTTCAAGAGCTTTCAAAGCTGAACCTCGAATAACTGGAGCACCTTTTCCATCGAAACCTTGCTTTGTGAGAAGTTCTCGAACCTCTTCTTCAACGAGGTCGACGAGATCTTTGTCATCAACCATGTCTACTTTGTTTAGGAAGACGATGATCTTTGGTACTCCAACCTGCTTTGCGAGGAGAACGTGTTCGCGAGTCTGTGGCATAACTCCGTCAGTAGCTGCGATAACGAGAATAGCACCGTCCATTTGAGCGGCACCGGTGATCATGTTCTTAATATAGTCGGCGTGTCCAGGAGCGTCGATGTGAGCGTAGTGTCGAGTTGCTGTTTCGTATTCGTTGTGAGAGAGGGCGATCGTAATACCTCGGGCCTTTTCTTCAGGCGCTGAGTCAATTTCGTCAACTTTCTTCAACTTCACTGTCTGACCAGAGAGGTGGAGTGAGTTAAGAATTGCCGCGGTAAGAGTTGTCTTCCCGTGGTCGACGTGACCGATGGTACCGACGTTTACGTGAGGCTTCGAGCGATTAAATTCTGCCATAGTTTTTATTAAATAAATTAATAATAATTTTTAACAACGAAACAAAACGCCACGCCTATTTTTTCTGCCCAAAATCAAAGATCGTGCAGGAAAATAAACGAAAAATGCGATGGCACTCATCATAACAAATGCCGAAAAGAAGTCAATTCAAGGTAAAAGCCCCCACTAAAGCTTTAGTGGGGGCTTCCCTATCCTCTTCGAAGAGAGGTTTAGAATCCTAAGAAGTGCCCGAAAGATTCAAGGACTGAAGCAACACTGCTTTGGGTATCAGCGAGTGCAAGAACTGTATACGACTCAGAACACGATGCACTTTGACCGCCAGAAGTGACAGTCCCGGTAACAGTTTTTGTCCCCGCACTCCCCCAATTACCAACTCCAATTTGTTGAGTTGTCTCGTTTCTATTAGTACCATTAATGTTCCATGCGTAAGTGAATGGTGCAGTTCCGTTTGTCGGATTTATTGTGAAGGTGACTGTATCAGTAATATGCCCAGTCGAAATACTTGACGTGAGGGTGCAGGCAAGAGGAGGACCAGCCACTGTCACCGTCTGCGAAGCGGTGTTTGATGATCCATACGATCCCGTACAGACAATAGAGTATGTCTTGGTTGCAGTTAGAGCGCCGGTAGAAACATTTGAGTTTGCAATTGCCAATCCGGTGTTGAAGTTGGTGCCTGTACATGACGTAACATTTGAAGAGGTCCACGTGAGAGTCGTGGCACCTCCGTACGCTACTGAATTTGATCCGACGGTTAGAGTAACACTAGGGGTCGGGGCACCAGCCACCGTCACCGTCTGCGAAGCTGTGTTTGATGATCCGTATGTTCCTGTACAAACAATCGAAAAAGTTTTGGTTGCCGTAAGCGCACCAGTAGAAACATTTGAGTTTGCAATTGCTAGTCCAGTGTTAAATCCAGTTCCGGTACACGATGTTACATTTGAGGAACTCCAAGTCAAAGTTGTGGCGCCACCGTAAGCTACTGAATTGGATCCGACATTTAGGGTCACACTAGGAGTTGGTGCACCGGTGACCGTTACCGTCTTCGAAGCTGTAGCTGTTCCATATGATCCGGTACAAGTGATGGTGAATACTGTTGTCGCTGTGAGAGCGCCGGTAGAAGCATTCGTTGCACTGTACGCGGTCGCTCCCCCTAATGCATTAAATCCATTTCCAGTTCCAGTACAGGAGGTGACGTTGGAAGATGACCAGGTGAGATATGTTGAACCTCCATATGCTACTGAATTGGCACCGACGTTCAGAGTGACGGAAGGAGTTGGCGCTCCAGACACCGTCACAGTTTGCGAAGCTGTATTCGATGTTCCATGTGTTCCTGTACAGACAATGGAGAATGTTTTGGTTGCGGTGAGCGCACCCGTAGAAACATTAGCGTTTGCAATTGCATTTCCAGTGCTGAATCCAGTTCCGGTACATGAAGTAACATTTGAAGAACTCCAAGTAAGAGTTGTTGCACCTCCATAGGCTATTGAGTTGGATCCGACACTCAAAGTAACAGAAGGAGTCTGGCTAAGGGTTACTGTCTTAGTTGCAGTTACTGCAGCGTTGGCGCTGTTGTAACAGGTCAAAGTGTAAGTGCCAGCGTGACCAGTTGCACCCTCAGAACCATTCGTCAGATCTAAAACCAAAGCAGTTGACGGGCCATCAACACGACAAGATGTCGCCCCAGTGGTAGTGAGATGAAGTGTGACTGGCTCTCCATCAGTAGCAATACTACCGTCAATGTTACCGCTATTGTTACCAGTAATACTGAAAAGACTAATTGTGCCCGAAGAAGCTGAAAGGCCAGTAATAGCGGGGGTCGTACCGGGAGCAGTCACAGTAAATGAGACACCAGAGATTTGCTGTCCGTTATAATTGAGAGTAACTGAAGCTGCGCCAGTAGGAGTCCCTGATGGAACAGTGAAAGTGAAGCTCGTACCAATATAATTAACTGAACCAGAGACAGCTATATTCCCCAAATGACCACTGGTAGAAACGAGCTGAAGATTCGCGCCTGCGACAGTAACTTGAGTTCCTACTGGACCAGAAAGTGGGAAAATGGAATTCAGAGCGGGAATTGTGCTCGAGACAATGATTGTTGCTGTAGCATTTTTACCTCCATAGCTCGCTGTCACTGTAACTGTAGCAGAACTTTGCGGAGCAGTTAAAAGACCTGCGTTTGTAATATTTCCTGCAGTTGTAGACCAGGTAATGGAAGGTTGTGTAGCGAGAGCATTTCCATTTTGATCGAGAGCAGTTGCGCTGAATTGCTCAGTTGTTCCAAGTCCAAGGGTCGCCGATGTGGGAGAAAGGAGAATTGAACTAAAGATAGAAGTAACCGACCCCCCGCTTCCTCCATTTGAGCCATTACCTCCTGAACCACCGCCTCCGCTTCCTCCTCCACCGCCATTTACAGTGACGACGCAAAGATGTCCGGTTGTCGAGCTGAATTTTGTTGTGAGCGTACAACCTGCAGGAAGTAAATCGGAACAGCGAGCTCCGGTGATGTTATTAAATATGTCATTTCCAGTACAAGGACCATCGGGTGGTGGCACAGTACAGGGTTCACCTGTGAGTGTGCTGCGGCAATCATCATCAGATGAGTCCCCTGCGACTGAAGCGTCCAAACTAAATATTCCCCGAGTAATCGGGCCGAAAAAACCAACTGCCGGTTTGATGCCTTTCAGTCTTTGATAGGCGGAAACCCCATCTCTAGTGAGTTTGCCAAAATAGCCCATGCTGACGCCACTTGGTATAACGAGGAGATGTTTCTTTACGAGTCCGGTCTGAAGAGCAATAACATCGGGTCCTTTCGCTCCGACAGTAAGATTTCTCACAAATGAAAATGCTCGAGCGGAAGAAGCCCCGCTTAAAAGAGCGACCATTATGAGTACGAGAAACGCGAAACCGGTAAGAATAGATTTTCTCATGATAATATTAATATGTATAATAACGACGAATAAAATAGATAAATTTCATTTCCCTCTTAGCTCTTATAGTACCCTGTTCAAGTCCAATCTCAATATTCAGTTATCCACAAAAACGAAAAACCCCAAGAGAATACTTGGGGGTTTTCTCACGATTCAGTCAGTCCTATTGAATAGTGAAGGGATTGCTGATGATTGCTGGACCTGAAGCCCCCGCTTTCACTAAGCGCACCTCTGCAGTACCAGCAGAGCCTGTTGGAATCTTTTGTGCAACACTCATCTTGCCGTCGTTTGGCCGAGCCGGAAGGATGAGGAATGACTTGATTATCACACCGCTCGTAGGATTTATGGTATCAACATAGATATCTGCAGAGGTCGCCGCCAATTGTGTCTTATCCCAAGAAAAAGTATACGCTGATCCAATATGCCGAACGACACCTGCTGCCGGATCGGTGACAGCAACTGGTAAGAGTGAAGTCACGGTAAATGTCTTTGAGCACGACGCGCTCTGACCGCCCGAAGTGAAAGTGGCGGTAACAGTTTTTTGCCCTATGCCAGTCGTCCAACGCCCAATCGACAAGATATTACTTGTTAGATTGCTCGTCCCTCCAGGCAAACTCTGCCCATCTGCGTTCCATACATAAGTAAATGGAGCCAACCCGCCGGTTACATTCGTAGTGAAGTCAACATGATCAGTGACATGCCCACTTGGAATACTCGAAGTGATGGTACAAGAGAGTGGAGCAATTACTGTAATACCTGTCGCATATGCTGAAGGCTGATGGCTGCTTGCAGGACATGGCGAACTTTGAAGTATGAGAGTATAGCTTCCTGGAGGCACAGTAGCGGGTACAATTGCATAACTCGCAACAGGAGGAATGCCGTTTGTGTTTTGATTCTGATTCGCCATCACAAGGTTATAACATGACGCGCCGCTTCCTAACACCGCATAAGCCGTGAAGTATGGGGAACTCTTTGACCAAGTGTAATGAATGACGCCAGCATCTCCAGCCGCTCCCGCCTGCACAGTTGTTTGAGAAGTGGAAAAAGAAAGCGTCGGTGTCGGTGTTGGAGTGACCGTAGGGGTCGGAGTTACTGTTGGCGTCGGTGTCACCGTAGGTGTTGGTGTCGGAGTAGGTGTTGGTGTGGGGGTTGGTGTCGGCGCTGGAAGATCTGCTTTATTTTTTCCGCTAAGAGGTCTCACAGTTACTGTATCTTTGAGAACAACAGTATGTGATGGAGTCATCATATCAGAAGCGGTAAATTCGACATTATATTTGCTTGTAGCATTGTAGGTGTGACTCAAAAGAAAATCAGCATCGGAAGCCGGAGAAGCAAGAGTGATATCAGAAGTTTGCCCGTCTCCCCACTTTGCGTGAATAGTGACTGGGGCAGAGACAGCAGTCCTTGCTTCAAGTTTCCAAAACGCAACTTGGCCGACTTGTGTGGCTCCAGGTCTCCAGAAAGTGTAATAGCAGTATTGATAAGAATAACCAGGAGGACATATTGCACCTTTGGGCGCAAAGTGAAGTGTGATTGGATTATTCCCAAACGCCGAGAGAGGTTTCTCTCTTACTGATATAGGAAAAAGTTTGTCCGATTCGGGGACGATTGGCACAGAGGCTCCGCTCGCTCCCGTCCCCGTGAGAGGAAGGCTAAATTTATACGAACCGTTTTTAGTATAGGTGTGAGTGAAAGTGAATACTTCTTTTCTATCAACAGAAGAAGCGGGATAAGTGACCTTTGTGGGAGTCTCGAGTCTTTCCCCCCATCCTACGCTCGAGGTAACTGTCGTATTGGCAGGAATGAGAACTGTCGCAGTTACTTTTGCAACAGTATTCAAAGCGATGGATCTTGGACCGCTTATATCGGTGACATAAATAGAATTGGTGACGGACGGGTCAGTCGCTCCGTTTGTCACAGCTTTTACCAAAACCGCAGAAAAAGCAAAACTTGCAGCAGCAAGAACGAAGACGACGCTTAAAAGTGATAAGTATTTCTTCATAGGATATTCGCGCTTATTTAGAATAAATAATAATTACTGATTTTATTATATACCCCCCTCACAAAAAGAGTATCCACAGCAAAAATCCTCCAGAACGGAGGATTTTTGCTGTGGTAAATCAATGAAAAATGCTTATGGCGTGACACTCTGGAAAAGACTCATAAATCCTGACCAGATATTAGCGAGGCCTTCTTTCACGCCCGCAAGAGGATCTACTGATGAGGATACTTTTCTGGGATTTCCTTTTGGCGGTGGTGGAGGAGGAAGCGGATCATATTGGTATGAACCGTCTGCTCCTTTGGTTATATTTCCTTCATGCACACGCGAAGGGTCATTTGCAATGCGGTCCAAGAGAGCTTTCAGAGCGTTATCGTCTGAGAGCTGCCTATCCTTTCCATTTACATTAAGTTCTTTGGCGAGTTTACTATCTATTAATACCGAATCAACACTGATCGTAGGGATAATATGATTTTTCTTCCAAGCCTTCCCCCACTCATCCCATTTATCCGATTTGTCCAACTCCATAGTGAGTGTGCTAGATTTACCATTTTGATCGACAGCGGTAAAAGAAAGCTGTCTTCCACTGAGAAGCGTGGTTAAGTTTCCTTTCAACTTATCCGACGGATCCCCTGAACTATTGCGAAGGGTGTAATATTTTGTCATAAGACCGGAACGAGCATCTGGCGTAATAGATATCGTAACTATCTGACCGTTTGAATCCACAAAATATCCAATAATAAGAGCACTCACATCAATGGTTGCGTGGATTACTACAGGAATACCCGATTTTGGATCGAAGAGACCCATTTTTGTCTTGTCATAAGACAAATCCAACCCCGGTTTTGTATACGTATTCGTGACATAACACGTATTCTCTCCTGCGGAAAGTGTGATCGTCGCTTTTGTCGGATCAGTTTTTGACTGGACACAAGGAAGAGCCCAGCTTGGTGCATAATGAGGGAGATTCTTCTCTGAAACAGTATATTCTTGCCCCACAACCAAATTCTTTTCAGTTTTAGAACCCTTCGCACAATCCGTTCCGATACAGACATCAAACTTGTTCGCCTTATCTGGGGCGCCTTTTCCAGCGACGATTTTCTCTACCGTAAGCGATGCTGGTTTTGTTGCGGCAGTGTTAGTAATGACACAAGAGATATTCTCTCCAGCATTAATTGTGACTGACCCCACTGAAACAAGACTGCCATTCCCGGTAAAAACTGTCGGCTTGTCGCTCCCATCTTTATTTTTTGTTTCGCACGAAGAGTCGCCAGATACTACCGCCGTGTAGCCTTTTCGGCTATGTTCCTGAATAGCATACGTCCCCGCCTTAATAGGACGGAAAGTATTGAGATTCGCCAGATTAAAACTTACTGTACCTGCTCGAGCAATCAGGAAATCTCTCACTGCTGATTCTCCTCCGACTACTTTTACATCAAGTTTAATATTTTGAGTTTTCGGCACATTTGATACAGCGGTATTAGTGATGATGCAAGAAATATTCTCTCCGGAATTTATAGTCACGCTCCCCACAACAGTCATAGTCCCATTGTTCGTGAATGTCGTTGGCGTATCACTTCCATTAGCATTTTTTGTCTCACATGCGGAATCGCCAGATACTACCGCCGTGTAGCCTTTCTCACTGCGCTCTACAATATCGTACTTTCCCGCCTCTATCGGCTGAAAAGTATTCATATTCCCAAGGCTAAAGCTTACTTTACCCACTCGTGCAATAACCGCAACTTTTGAAGTCACACCAGCCTTCCCAGGAATTGAAAGCACATTGAGTCTTATATTTTGTCCTGCCGGTTTACCTGGAGTAGGTGTTGGAGTAGGCGTTGGCGTAGGAGTTACTGTTGGAGTCGGCGTATGAATAGGAGTGGGGGTTGGTGTTGGTGTGGGAGTTGGGGTAACGGGAGGAATGTCAGTTGGCGTTGGGGTTGGGGTGGGTGTTGGAAGTCCAGAACCTGAAAAACCGCAGGAACAAGCCTTGTAGCCATAATCCGAATCACTCGAACTAGTCCGATCATAGGTGTTTGTGCCAACTAATTTTGTATAGCACCAAAATCTTTTCAGATCACAAGGATTGTGGACAGCACACTGATTAGTCGGAACATTCTGACAATAGTTCGTTAGGTTTGGGATAGTGTTTCTCTTTACGGAATTTTCGGACACATTTGAACGCCCGAGATCTTTGCTCGTCGTCACAGAATCCGATCCAAACCTATTTTCACAAGGGTTGTCGGAGAAAATAGGATTCCTGTCACAACTCGCTGGAGGGGTTGGAGTCGGACTCGGCGTTGGTGTAGGTGTCGGAGTCGGAGTAGGGGTTGGTATTGGAGGAGTAGGCGTAGGGGTCGGGGTGGGTGTGGGCGTTGGGGTTGGATTGGGAGAAGACACTTCAGTGACAGTACACGTCTGCTTCGGAGCACTTGGAGTAAGTGTGATTGAACCTTCGCCACATCCGCTCATATCTGCCGTGTGGTTTGGCTGAGGGTCTACCACAACAGGATAGGTAGTGAGAGGCAAGAATTTGATCTTGCTTCCATCTTTAGCAGACGTACTCCCCACCTTCAAAGTCACATCTTTCGCCTTTAGGGTTTCTTTGACTCCTTTTGCAGGCGGAGCGACTTTCACCACAACATCTATCTCGCCAAGAGGCACAGGCGCCGGATCTACCACTTTTAATTTCGCAGTATTTTCTGCAGTCTGCGGAGGGTAGCTCGAATCTTCAACATGAATTTTTTTCGTATATTCCTTTCCGGAAGGTGTACCGTCTTTGTAATAACAATTAAAAAGCTGGGTCAGTTGCGTATTCGAAACGGTCGTCGCCGGGGTACAATCTCCCCCACCCGTCAGTGTGTATTTATAAGGTCCTTGAGGCTTATTGGCTGCACCTTTCGCTATGGTGATAGTAGCCGTCTCTTCCACTTTTGAGCGAGCATCCGGCTTATCAGCTTTTGCCGCTGTCGACTTGTCCTTTTTATCCGGCAACTTTGCCACCTTTTGCGGCTTGATTTTGAGAACTACGCTCATAGAGCTCGGGTTTTCTTCGATCCTCACCGCTTTATCAGCTTCACCGCACGACTGTCCTCCTTTCACTTTCGCGTGCACGCTTACTGTAGCTGAATTAGCTGCATTGCCTTTTTTATCTTTGGTGCTGTTATACCATCTAGTTTGTACATATGAATCTCCTCCATCAACCGGACCCAATGTATCCACATTCGTACGCTGATAAGAGATGAAAGTATACTCGAATCTTGTTGCGCCTGGAGGCGGGTTGTGAATTGTCGCTGTATATGTTGCCTGAACTTCCGAAGGCGGATGAATAAAGTATGTGTCTTGATCGGAGGTGAGAGAAACACTGCATCCTCCAGGCGTAGGTGTTGGAGTTGGGGTCGGGGTTGCTGTCGGAGTTGGGGTAGGACCAGGCGGAGTCGGTGTGGGCGTTACCGATGGAGTTTTCACATCATACGTTGTAGTCTTGTAATCTCCCTTGCTATCCGTCACTGTAAGTCCGAGGTGGTAAGTGGTATCGGGGATATCGGGAAAACGACAGGTAGTGCTAAGCGAGGTTGCTGCACGATTCGGAAAACTTTTCGTGGTTTGTCCCCCATCTTGAGGAGCAGCGCAATCAAAGTCATAGGTGTACGTTAATCCTTCATGATTCTTTTTGGGAGTGATATCTCCCTGAACAGCGCCGAGGTAAAACCAATCCCCAGGCGCTTTATCAAAAATTCTCCCGGTCAGCGAAATACTCCAATCGTCGCTATCGGGCTTCAATACGAGAGTCCTACTCGCGAGTCCCGGACCCGATCCGCTGTGGTCGTAAACATTGTAGATGGTCGGATAGTAGTACGCACGCGAAGCTCCTCCAAGACCCGGTACGTTCGCATCATACTTTTGAATCGTAGTGAAATTACACAAAATTGGAGAATCGGGGCCAGGATCTCCGACTGTAAAGGGATTTTCATACTCAGTCTTACCACTTCCTGTTTTGCTGGTATCGTCATCGCATCCAAATTGATAGGTAATAGGAAAGTTAGTATCCAAACTGCCATCGCTCAGATACACACTGGCTTTAAATTTTTGATTCGAAAGTCCTGGAGGGACAAGAATTCCATCCGTAGTTTCTCCTGGAGGAGGTTCGGGAATAGTTTCAAGTTTTACACTTAATGTATTTGGAAGAGTTGAGGGAGCTGGACCTGAAAAATCAGCAGCAACATGCCGAGGAGAATGTGTGAGAAGAATTCCGCCACCAATAACAAGGAAAGCAGTGATAAATGTGATCGTGAAGTATTTAAGAAATGAATGCATATCCTTTTAGATCTCGATTATTTCCACATCGATTGAATGGTGTTGAAAAGAGAACCGAATCCTCCCAATATATTCGCGACAAAACTTTGTCCGCTTAGAAATGCCGATTGGCCACTGTTGGTAATGTGACAATAGGAATGAGTCCCATTATTGACAACCACTTGCGCAATTTTCGAGAGAGCTCCCCCTCCAAGCTTTTTGCAATCTCCGCTGAATTTCGGATTATGAGCATTGATGAGGTTTTCTTTCACTTTATAAACACCCATAGGTAGATATGTTGCTTCCCCAATCTTCAAAGATTTCTGAATATTAGACCCTCCCGCAAGCACCGGAGTGAATGCGTCATAGGAACCATTTATCGATGCTCCATCTATGGTTACCGTAAGCCAACCGCCTTTGAATGTCTGTGTGAATGCGCAGGTCGCTACATCGTTATCTCCGGCATAGACAGATTCTGTATTGCAACCTGGAGAGGATGTTTGGTCATAATAAGGATCTCCGACCAAACTCACCAAGTGATACCCGGGAGTCACGGGAATGGAGACGCTGTCTCCAAGCGGGTACTCTGTCGTATCAACAAACACAGAGAAATCGCTTGCTTGCTTCACTGAAGGAAATCCTTCTTTGCTTGGCAGGACTTTGTTCGTAAAGACGAGAGTAGCAGTTTTGTTTCCTATCGCATCTGGCGAAGGTGGAAAAACGTCTATCGTCTTATAATCAATAGCTCGGGCGCCCCATCCCTGCTCATTTCTCCCCTCCACTCTTATAAATGGCGTATAGGGAAAATAGACCGCCTTTCCAGTAGCCGGATCAACATAACTTTTCGGATGAGAGTATACACATGGTTTTGACATCGTATACGTTGTGTCTGGAGTATAGACAATCGGAGCGCCATACTCGCCAGCAGCACGGATCCACGACTCTTCTATTCCAGCATCAGGGTTATAGTAATCGCAGATCATCGTATAGATGAATTTCGATATTCCTGCGGGAGGAGTAGTAACACGAGCAGTAAGAGTTACGTTATAATCTGGCGGCACCGTGGCCGTTGTGGCAGTTGGATTGGTGATAAGTTCAACCTTGAAGTTCGGATCATCACTAAAAGAAGCTTCGACTTTTTCGATTACGATGGAGAAAGAAGCAAAGACGAGTAAAGTGAGGCAGAGATAAAATTCTATACTCTTACATTTGAGAGAAGCCCCAAAGAGATTTTTCTCTTTTTGTTCCATTGCTTTTATCATACAGCATAGAGTGCAAAGGCTCTAGGCAAGCTGTGGAGAATTATTGGGAATCAAAAAGGCCACACTCAGGGAGCGTGGCATTTTTGTCTATCATTGTAGACAATCGTTCAGGGTTCGGAAACCTGGGTTGGCCGCCGGTGTTCGTCGTTCTCGACGTCCGCCAGCGCCTGCTTCAGAAGTGCTTTCGCACTCTTGAGCTCCTCTTTCGAGAAGCGGCCGCCCTGCTTCCTTACGGACTTCTCTTTTCCATTATCATAGACTCTGTAGTGGACGAACTTCCATTCGTCACTCGGCGTCCAGACGTGGAGAGAGATTTCCGTTTTCCCTTGAAAAGTGGTGATGTTGGCGAAGATCCGCCAAAACCGGTCTCCCTTTCCCTCTATGGGATCGAGGGTTACCTGTTTTTCTCCTTCGCGCTCGGAGGAGATCGAGACCTTGTACTCGCCGGAAACGCCGGCGTAGGACAAGGGAACATCGCGGAACTGTCCCTCTTCCATCACTTCCTCACGGCAACAGCCAGTGAGTAAGCAAATGAAGAAGAGAAACGGGCTCGCGAACGTGATGATCTTGCACATGAATCACACTCCTTCTTTGAAGAACTATTTCCGTTTAATGGTCGGGGCGCACGCCCTAACGTACCTGTATTATACCACCAAAGCACCCTATTTGTCAAGGTTATCCACAGCACGAAAAAAGCCCCAGTTGAGGGCTTTTTTCGTGGCTTCGTGGTTATAGAGAAAATTATTTACGGGCTTCTATGATCGTAGTCGCAACGTTTGGTGGAACAGCCTCGTAGTGATCAAATTCCATTGTATAGCTTGCTCGTCCTTCTGACATCGAACGAAGGGTCGTCACATAGCTGAACATTTCAGCGAGTGGAACTTTTGCATCAATCACTTTGTTCATTCCCCTCTCGCTCATACCGTCGATCACTGCTCGTTTTGAAGAAAGATGTCCAGTGATGTCTCCCATGAATTTATCCGGTGTAACCACTTCCACTTTCATAATCGGTTCGAGAATGACAGGCTTTGCTCTCTTCGCAGCATCTTGGAAAGCTTGCGAAGCAGCGATCTTGTAGGCAATTTCAGACGAGTCCACATCGTGATACGATCCGAAGGTAAGTTCGCAAGAAACATTCACCATCTTGTATCCGGCAACAATTCCTCTCTCCATCGCTTCTTTCACTCCTTTTTCAACAGCTGGAATAAATTCGTTTGGGATAACACCTCCTTTAATATTATCGATGAATTCAAATTCTTCTTCTCGGTGTACGTTCTTCGGAATTTTCTTTCCTTCCGCAAGCTCGAGCGGTTCGAGCGGTTTGATCGTAATTCGCACGTGTCCGTATTGTCCCTTACCTCCAGACTGCTTGATGTATTTATGTTCTGCCTCTGCTGAACCCTGAATTGTTTCTTTGTACGCAACTTGAGGCTTACCGACATTTGCTTCAACGCCGAATTCTCGTTTCATTCGGTCAACCATAATTTCAAGCTGAAGCTCTCCCATACCTTTGATAACCGTTTCCCCTGTTTCAGAATCAGCAACCACTTTGAAAGTAGGATCTTCATCAGAAAGACGCTTCAAAGCAAATCCCATTTTCTCCTGGTCAGCTTTTGTCTTTGGTTCAATGCGAAGAGAAATCACCGGCTCCATGAATTTAATTCTTTCAAGAATGATCGGATGATTTTCGTCACAGAAAGTATCTGAAGTTTTCGCTTCTTTGAGTCCTACAGCGGCGGCAATTTCTCCGGCAAATACTTTCTTCACTTCTTCGCGCTTGTCAGCCTGAAGTCTAACGATTCGTCCGAGTCGCTCTTTCTTCCCGCTTGTGACGTTGTAAATATATGAACCAGCTTCGAGTGTTCCAGAATAGACTCGGAAGAAGGTAAGCTGTCCTACGAATGGATCGCTTTGCAATTTGAATGCGAGTGCAGCAAATGGTTCAGAATCATCAGCATGTCGTTCAATAATCTGATCTGTATTTGGATCAATTCCTTTGATAGGAGGAATATCGAGAGGCGAAGGAAGATAATCAACGACAGCATCGAGTACAAGCTGAACTCCCTTGTTCTTAAGAGCAGAACCGGTGAATACAGGAACGATCTCTACTTTGAGACATGCTTCTCGAAGCAGTTTCTTAAGCACGTCTACTGGAGGAACTTTTCCTTCAAAGTACTCGTTCATAAGCTTCTCATCTCGCTCAACAATTTTCTCTACGAGTTCATTTCGATATTTCTGTGCAGATTCGAGATATTCAGCAGGAATTTCTTTTTCAACAATAGTGCCTCCCATTTCCCCTTCGAAGTAGTACGCCTTCATTTTGAGAAGGTCGATAACTCCCTCAAATTTTTCTTCTTCTCCGATAGGAAGCTGCATTCGGACAGCGTTTTTATTCAAACGATTGAGGATTGATTGGAATGATCGCTCAAAGCTTCCGCCTGTTCGGTCGAGCTTGTTGATGAAACAGATTCGAGGCACGTTTCCCTCGTCGGCATATCTCCAGTTCGTTTCTGATTGCGGTTCTACTCCGGCCACTCCGTCGAATACCACCACAGCTCCGTCGAGTACTCGCAAAGATCGCTTTACCTCTACGGTAAAGTCGATGTGCCCAGGGGTATCGATTACATTGAAACGATATTTTGTTTCTTTCTTTGAACGATCGGGAAGATCGGTCTTGTTCCAAAAACAAGTAATCGCAGCGGCGGTAATAGTAATGCCTCGCTCTCGTTCCTGTTCCATCCAGTCGGTCGTCGTCTCGCCTTCGTGCACCTCGCCGATCTTATGAATTTCTCCCGTGTAATACAAAATTCGCTCGGATGTGGTGGTCTTCCCGGCGTCGATGTGCGCGATGATGCCGAAGTTACGGACTTTTGCGAGTGGATAGTCTCTTTCCATGATAAATTAGCTTGTAGCTGTTAGCTTGTGGCTTGTAGCTTAAAATTAAACAAATAAATAAAAGGCCAGAGGCCTAAATAACGTAGCACTAGAGTACCGCAAAGTCGGGAAAAATGCAAAAGGAAACCACTCTAGTTAAATGTCACTTCAAATGGATACATTCCCATTCCACAAGTCCCTCGAAGGGTTGCCACTTGCTGATTTCCTATATCAATATCTGTTGTGCCGGTCTGCGGAAGAAGTCTCGAGATATTCATACTCGGGATTCGGACAGAAGATGAACAGTCGAATGTTCCGCTTGTATCAAATCGAAGAATGGTGGGAATGCCAGCTTTTGCAATACTCTTTCTCGGCTGATATCCACCTTTCGCATGAATTTCGATAATTTGTTTTCCGTCAACTATAGTTACGTTGTTTGCGTTTGCGACTGGAGTATTGGAAACACCTCTCGTGAGAAGAAAGGCTCCTCCGATAAGAGCTACGAAAATTATGATGGAAATAATAGTTGCCTTCATGTTTGTAAGTTTATCAGAAATTGAACACGGGTGAAATAATTCCAACTACAACCAAGCTATTTATTAAATTAAAAAGAGCAAAGAGAATTACTACGAGCCCAGCACTCTTGAAAAAAATTCCAGATTTCGAATTATTTTTCATACTGAATGAGCTGAAACTTACAAGTGCAAGAACCGGAAGTGTGCCGAGCGCAAAGGCAAGCATAGTGAGTCCTCCTTTCAAAAAACTCCCGGTCGTCAAAGTATAGAGTTGCATTGATTGCGTAAACCCGCACGGCAAGAAAAATGTGGCGACACCAACAAGAAGCGGGGTAAGTGTGTGATTGAATTTGGATACGCCGTGAGCATGCTTTGCAATAAATTTCGGCATACTGGGCTGGAGCTTTTTTGCAAAGTGGAAGACGTCGAGAAGATTCACACCGAGAATAAGCATCACAATGCCAATAATGAGGCTTAGGATAAATGTCGCTGATGTGTTGAGAGTAAACGCAGAACCAATCGCACCAATCGCTCCGCCGAGAATAAAGAATGAAACAATCCGTCCTCCGTGGAACATAAGTTGCGGCTTTACCTTATCACCCTCTTTGGCAAACGTCGCCGACATTGAGAGAAGAAGTCCTCCGACAACTGCCATACACGTCGAAAGTGAAGCAATGATACCGATCACGAATGCTGTCCCGTATGTGACATTTCCAGCATTCACGAGATTTACAATGCCAAGTTTTTGTAGAAGCACAAATAAAACGGCAAACCCAAGGGCAATCGGCACAGCAATTTTAAAATCTCCCCATTTTGCGGAATGGTTTTGTTTTTCGATAGAAACTGTGTATCCGTGGGGTTTCAGGGGCACGGTAAGCTCTTCGGCGATTTGTTCCGGAGTTTTGGCGCCGAAATCCCCCACAACTTCTACCGAGTGATTTTTAAAACTCGATTTCACACTCGAAATATTCGGCAAGTCGCCGATCTCACTTTCCGTCATAAGCTCGCAAGCTCGGCAATGCATTCCGTGAACATGAAAAGTATATGTTTGTGCGCTCATAAATTATAATTTTTTCGCTTTAATTCGTAATGAGTTTGAAACCACAGACACACTCGACAAGGCCATAGCCATTCCCGCAAAAACAGGATTCAAAAGGATTCCAAACACTGGATAGAATGCACCAGCCGCCAAAGGAATGCCGACAATGTTGTAAAAGAATGCCCAGAAAAGATTTTGCTTAATGCCTCGCATCGTGAGTTTCGAGAGTCGAATTGCTTTCATTAATTTTGAAATATCTCCGTGAAGAAGAATGATTCCAGCAGTTTCGATTGCCACATCTGTCCCGGTGCTCATAGCAATTCCGATATCGGCTTGCGCAAGCGCAGGAGCATCATTAATTCCATCCCCCGCCATAGCCACAATATTTCCATTTGACTGAAGTCTCTGTATTTCTTTCAATTTTTCTTCTGGTAAAGCGTCTGATACCACGTCCGTAATTCCGGCCTTTTTCGCGATAAAATGGGCGGTGTTTTTATTATCTCCGGTAAGCATTACTACTTTGATACCAAGCGCCTGGAGATTTTTGACTGCCTGAACAGCTTCTTCTTTTATCTTATCAGCAACCAAAGCCACACCAAGTACAGACTCTCTGGTAAAAAGAACAACGGGAGATTTTCCTTCGTGAGTTTCGTTTTCTATCGTCCTGTAATCAAAAGCGAGACCAAAACTTTCTGCAAATTTTGCACTCCCGGCAAAATACTGTTTTCCATTTATTACTCCGCTCAGACCTTTTCCTTTTACAATCTCAAAATTCTGTACATTTAAGAAATCTATTTTATTCTCTTTTGCATGCGCGACAATAGCATGAGCAATCGGATGCTCTGATCTTTTTTCCAAAGATGCGAGAATCGAAATGACCTCGTCTTTGTTTTGATTTTGAGCGCAAATTACATCGATAAGTTCCGGTTTCCCTTTGGTAATCGTACCTGTTTTATCCACCACTACGACATTTGCAAGATGCAGTTTCTCGAGAGACGCGGCATCTTTAATTAAAATTCCCTCTTTTGCTCCCTTGCCGACTCCAACAATGATCGCGGTCGGGGTCGCGAGCCCAAGCGCGCAGGGACACGCAATGACCAGAATTCCAACAAAAGAAACGAGGCCGTCCGAGAGTGCTTGCGAAAATCCAAGATAGTGCGAACCGAGGACAAGCCATAGCCCTAGAGTTACAAAAGATAGTACGAGGACAATCGGCACAAAAACAGCCGAGATTTTATCTGCCAAAGCTTGGATTGGAGCTTTGCTTCCCTGCGCCTCTTCGACGACCTTAATAATGTGCGCCAGTACTGTCTCATCACCAACTTTTGTGGCTTTAAATACAAAATACCCTGTCGTGTTCATCGTTCCCCCCACGACCCGATCACCGATATTTTTTTCTACCGGAATCGGCTCTCCCATTATCATCGATTCATCAATGAACGAATTCCCTTCCGTGACCTCTCCATCAACCGGAATTTTCTGTGCTGGTTTTACAATTACCAAATCTCCATGCTTCACATCGGAAAAGGAAATTTCGACTTCTTTCCCACCCCGCAACACAAGAGCCGTCTTTGCTTGAAGATTTAAAAGTTTCTCGATAGCATCCCCGGTTTTTAATTTTGAACGCGCTTCCAAATATTTTCCAAGTGCGATAAATGTGATGACGATAATAGTGACATCAAAGAAAGTATTGGAATTGCCGACAAATTGTGAGAAGGTCGGGATAAAAATAATTGCGAGACTATATACATAGGCGACCGAAGTGCCGATACCAATAAGCGTGTCCATGTTTGCATGGCCAAAGCGGAGAAACCGGCCAAAACCCTGAAGGTATGGCTTTCCAACATAGAAAAGCGTGTAGGTTGCAGAAATCGGAAGGAAATATTTGAAAAAAGTTTCTACAGATGCAGACATTCCCCCAACAATGTCCCACACCATAAACAAGATACTCACGACAGCGAGAGGGATGACTGAAACCACTTTGTTTCGAATTGAGCGAATCTCGGCAAGTTTTTCCCGCTTTGATTGACTCAAGCCTATATGAGCGGCATGTTCATCGGCGGACATCCCCATTTGTTCTGCCGTCATATCTTCAGTGACAAGAGAATACCCAAGCGGTTCTATCTTTTTTGAAAGGTGATGAGGACTTATTTTTGATTCGTCATATGAGACTTTAGCCTTTTCAGTTCCATAATTTACTTCGGCAGAAGCCACGCCCAGAGTCTTTTTGAAAGTCTTTTCAATAATCCCTGCGCATGAGGCGCAGTGCATTCCACGGACGCGAAATGTTTTTTGAGTGCTCATATATTTTATTTGCGTTTGAGTCGATACACTTTCAAAACTTCTTTGACCGCAGTGCCCTCTTTGCCTTTCTGCATCTGATGCACTACGCACGTGTTCAAATGATTTTCCATAAGCGTATCTTCTACGCCCGAAAGCGCCTGCTTCACCGCAGATGTCTGGGTGATGATATCGATACAATATTTTCCTTTCTCGATCATTTCTTGTAACCCCCGCACTTGTCCCTCAATAATCTTGAGCCGTCGAACCATTTTTTGTTTGGTATTTGTCATACACACAAGCATATACCCCCAGGGGGTATACTGTCAAGCAAAGCAAAACCGCCCTGAGGCGGTTTTGCTTTTTTATGGATGAGGGTTTATTGTCGGGATCTATAGAAATAATAGAGAGCTAAAGGCGCAGCCCAATTTGCCGAACGTTCAACAAAGTCGAGTACTGACTGCCCCACCAATGGTCGAAGGAGTGCTGTCCAGAAACCCCAAAGAGCCATCCAGAGGAGAAGAATGCGGATAGGTTTTACGAGAACAATAATAGCCATAATGACATCCGTAATGCCGATAATAAGAAGCAGTGTCGTCGCAGTCGCGGTATCGACATGAATCATTTGACTGATCCAGCCAATCCAATCTGCTTTCCCCTGCACAGCAAGAAGGCCGTGCCCTGCAAACTCCCCCGCTACTCCGATGCGGAGCAGCCACTCAACTTTTTTCTCATTTGTCATAGAGTTTTTTATTAGTGAATAATAGTTACCTTTCCCTGCATTATCCAATCATTTCGACATATTGAGAAGTGTATAAGAATTTCACCCAAAAAGTTGGGAATTCAAAAAAATGCAAAAAGAAACAGGGCTTCTCGACAATATGAGACGGCAAAGGGACCAAATTATCAAGCCGGAGAGGGCCAAAACAGAGATTGACTTTTAGACATAAATATGCTAATATAGTAGACAGGGGAAGAATGCCGAAAT
The DNA here is from genome assembly GCA_028711065.1 of Minisyncoccota bacterium. Taxonomy (GTDB): domain Bacteria; phylum Patescibacteriota; class Minisyncoccia; order Phycocordibacterales; family JAQTLZ01; genus JAQTLZ01. Next base: position 56,929 of record JAQTSY010000002.1, on the reverse strand, counting down.
TGTGTCCGTCTAACCTCATTTCAAGGAGATGCGCTCATGTTCTTCATGCTACAGCACGCCCGGGACGACGAACAGAATCCGGGTCGGAAGTCACACACTCAACTCGGGATTGTCGTGGCAGAAAATATCGAGCTGGCGGCAACAAAGTTGGGAATGAAGGTCCTGGAAGTCGTCCGGCCTCCCGAGAGTGGTTGCTGGTACGCCAGCCTCGAGAACGGATACTGCCTCGAATCCTTCAAGGAAATCAGAAACGAGAAAGAAATCCCCTTTCATCAGATGTAAGGGGACAAGCCTCAGACAGAAAGCCTCATGCTTCTTTGTCTGAGGTTTTTTGTTTTAATCTCAAGTTCAGTGAGGCTTCCAAAATTAATTTTTTGAGCAAAGTTCGAGGCGAATACGAGAATCGTACCGAGCTGTATGAAAAATACTGCGAGGGAGACTCGCAGTATTCAACGATGAAATTTACCAAGAAAGAAATTTTGACTACCAGGTGAAGTGAGCGAATGCTTTGTTTGCTTCTGCCATCTTATGAGTATTCTCCTTCTTCTTCACAGCCTCTCCTTCATTCTTAGAAGCTGCAATAATTTCATCAGCGAGTTTCTTGTGCATGTTTGCTCCTTTCTTGCTTCGAGCAGCTTCGATAATCCATTTCATGGAAAGCGCTTGCTGTCTTTCTTTCCGGACTTCTCGGGGAACTTGATAGTTGGCGCCTCCGACTCGTCGTGAGCGAACTTCCATAAGAGGAGTGGTGTTCTTAAGAGCAGATTCTAGAAATTCTACAGGATCAGCTACTTTTGCTTTTTCTTTGATTAACTCAAAAGTATCATGGACAACTTTGCGAGCAATGCTCTTTTCACCGCTAAGCATGAGGTAATTGGTAAACTTCGCCACGCGTGGAGAATTGAATACCATATCAGGTCCAACAACTTTTCGGTTTTTTATTTTTCTTCGCATGGTTTTGTTTAGCTTCGTAAGATTCTTAGAGCTTCCTGTAGCTTCTTTAGCTTTTGAATTCAAAGCTCGTGAAGCTCCATGAAGCTGGAGAAGCTATTTTGCGGCCTTCGGCCGCTTAGCGCCGTATGAACTTCGTCCTTTCATTCTCTTCTCTACGCCGGTCGCATCCAAAACTCCTCGTACAATAGTGTAGCGAAGTCCGACATCTTTTACTCGTCCTCCTCGAAGAAGCACTACAGAGTGTTCCTGAAGAGTGTGGCCAATTCCTGGGATGTAAGCAGTAACTTCGAGACCATTGGTAAGTCGTACACGAGCGATCTTTCGGATAGCAGAGTTTGGTTTCTTTGGAGTCTTTGTGGTTACTTTCGTGCAGACACCTCGCTTGAATGGAGATGGGAGGAATTTTGGTCGGTTCTTCAAAGCATTAAAAGAGCGCATCAAAGCTACCGCTTTTGGCTTGCGTTTGAGCGGAACTCGTTTTCGCTTGATTAATTGATTGATTGTCGGCATTCTGTGAATCTTGGAAAGAAAAAACTGCTTGAAAACAGTAGCCACTACTGTATCGAAGTAGAGGGAAAAAAGCAAGTTTTGGAGACGTTTTAGCCTACTTTCTTCTCTATATGATCACAGATGATACTTCCGAGAATATGAGGACGAATACCGTTTTGAATCGCCTCTTGGCAGAAATACATACATTCCGCATAGAAATAGCTTCGCCCAAAGACGTCTCGTAAATAGACTTCCGTGCCTGGTTTGAAATCAATCCGCTCCAAAACTTTGCGATGCATCATGACGCACCCCAGCCCCATCATATCTACCGGCTGAACTCCCCTTTGCGGTTCTTGGAAAAGATAAAAGAGGCCTTCTGCAACCCACCTACTCGATACCCAGTCCGGCCCAGCCATCTTTTTATACCAGCCTCCCATAAAGGGAAGTCGGTGGCGCATGAATTCTGAAATAGTATGAGGAGGGATGACTACGTCAGAATCAATCCAGAAAAACCATTCCGCGTCAGTCGCGAGAGCGAGTCTACGAGCATAGTTTCTATTCACCACGATATTCGTTACGCGATTTTTCTCCGGATCTGGATGGAGGTTCGTCGGCTGTAGCACTGTGTTGAGAAATCCGAAATCTGGATAGTCTTGAGCTTGAAGAGCTTTCAGGGCTCTCGGCTCGATCTCTGCTTTTGTAGGAATGATTGCAAGTACTTTAGGCATAGAATTATTTTGTTTTTTCTTTTACTGCTTCCTCCGGCCCACAGATTACATCTCCCACCATCGCAATTTTTTCTTCGATCTTTTTTGCGGAAAATGCAAAGGCCAAAGCATCTCCCATATGCGGGAATGGCCCATTCTTCTGTTTCATTCCGTCTATAAGAGAGATGTGCTCGAAGCCCGGTTCAAAAGCGATTTTCATAAGTGTTGGTCGGTGAATCATAAGACAGCCGAGCCCAATCGCCCCTACGTCTTTCGCATCCTTCTCCGGCTTCATGAAAAATTCAAATCGTCCGTCTGCATTTTCAGAAAGCGCGCTCCAAACAGTAGCGCCTTTGTCCTGATACCACCCGCCCATAATCTCCTTCCCCTCTTTCAGAAATTTCTCGATAGAACCTTTCGGCAAATAAACTGAATCATCCAAAAAAAGTACCCACTCTGCCGGAGACGCGAGCGCCATCGAACGCAGCACATTCTTATTGGTGGTCGCGTTGATGATTGCGCTTCGATCATCATTTGTGGTGGAAGATTTTGAACCGTAGGAAATAATAGCAATATTTTTCGGATCCTCTTTTACCATATGCATGAGATGGTCGGATTGTTTTATCCCCGATACCGATACCGCAATAAGCACTTTCATAGTGCTAATAGTTAATCACAAAAAGACATGGCTTCCAAGAAGAATTTATTGTGTAGTACAGCGGGCTTGAAGACGAGAGATTAAGGGACGAAAAAATTGAAAAGAATATCCACAAGATGAGAGAACGGCTGGAGAAAGAAGAAGATAAGAATAAGGAGAAAGAAGAGAGAATATTTTTCAAACCAGTCCTTTATATATTGAAATCTAACAGGCAGGAAAGAAAAGAGAATTCGCGAACCGTCGAGAGGAAAAACAGGAACGAGATTGAAAAGCATGAGAGTAAGATTGATATAGACCACAAAACCAGATATAAGGATAAATGAGGAGGGCAAAACATGTTGGCCAAGGCGGATGACGAGACTAAAAATAAGGACGATTGCAAGATTCGAAAGAGGGCCGGCGAAAGCGACGAGCGCCTCCCCCGTTTTACCATTTCTTAAATTGTACGGATTATACGGAACCGGTTTCGCCCAGCCGATAATGAATCCTCCGGTGAGAAATGAGAGAATGGGAAGAACAATAGAGCCAAACGGGTCAACATGCTTAATGGGATTCAACGTCAATCGGCCAGCATATTTCGCGGTCGGATCTCCGAGGTAATTGGCCATATAGCCGTGACTCACCTCGTGAAGCACGATCGAAAAAATGAGTATTGCGAATTCAAAAAGGGTAGTAATTGCCATAAGATGTCCTCTATGATAGCATAGAGCGCACTTCTCTAAAAAGGAAATATATGCCGAAAATCTGTGCAATAACCAAAAAGACTTCAATGATGCGCGGCGGATATTCAAACCGCACTCGTGCAACCCAGTTTAATCCTACCGGGATGACTCGAAGCTACCCAAATCTTCAGAAAAAGAAGATTTATGTTCCTGAACTCAAAAAATTCATCACTGTTACTATTTCAACAAAAGGACTCAAGACTATTCAGAAACACGGAGCATATCCTGTTCTCAAGAAAGCAGGTTTAATATAAGAAATAAAAAAATGCCAAACGGCATTTTTTTATTTTACTGCAATAGTTTCTCCATCCGACTCAAAAATAATCCTCCCTTGTAAATCGGTGCGGAGGATTTTTACGTTATTTTTCGAGAGAGTATCGAGCGTCTCTTTATGCGGATGACCGTAACGATTATTTTTCCCGTCTGAAATCGCTGCATACTCGGGAGACACAGCTTCTACATATTCTTCTGACGTCGAAGTGCGCGAGCCATGATGCCCGACCTTGAGGACTTGCCCGGAGAGACCGCCGTAACTTCTCGATTCCGGAGATTTCTCGAGAGAAATGAGATATTTTTCCACTTCCGCAGTCGCATCTCCTTGGAGAAGAAACGAGGTGTTTCCATAGACCAGTTTCATTACAATCGAACCATTATTCGAAGTCCAATTCGAGACGTCTCGATCAGGATAGAGAACATACAGAGACACGTCTTTGTCGAGGACAATTTTCATTCCCCTTTTCGCGATGATTTTGGGAATATGTTTTTCAGCCACAGTTTTTTCCAGTTCATGATAGGTCGGCGTATCTGAAACTGTCCCAGATTCCATAAACTCTCCGACTTTGTAGGATTTTAAGAGATCTAGAAATCCTGCGTAGTGATCCGAATCAGGATTGGTATTTATGATCATATCAATCGAGCGGTCATAGAAAGGCATTACGTGTCCAAGTTCTGAAAGCAATTTCTGATCAGGACCTCCGTCTACAATAATCTGGTTTCCATTTGGCGCTTCGATGAATATCGCGTCCCCTTGTCCGATATTTAAAACGGCGACAGTCAAAAAGCCGTGCCGACTCTGTGCCAACACGGCATACCAGATAGAAACGTTCGCGAGCAAAAGAAAAAGGAGAAGTGTGGAACGCCGGTGCTGTCGTAGAAAATCCATTCTAGAAACTAAGCGGGTATACCCTCAAGTATCCTGAAAAAGTTCGAGAGAATTTTTTCTCCGGACGCCGCTTCTTCAAACGCCTCTGGGTCAAATTGGAGTCCATAGATAGGGCGCGAGACATGCTTCAAAGCTTCAATACCGAAAGAAGAAAAGGCTAAAGGCTGAAGATCGTGAGAAACATCGGTAATAACCCAGCGTTCATTTTCAAACGCCTTGAAATGTCTGCAATCTGCAAACAGCGGGTCAGGCTCGACGACATTCACATCAACATTTCCATTTCGAGCGGGTTCCAATTTTTCGAGATGTCCTCCGAACACAAATGCCACAAGCTCACATCCATAAGAAATTCCGAGAAGCGGTTTCTTTGTCCTCTTAATGAGATCCATTTCTGACTTAAGCATCTTGTCATTCCCCACTACTGGGTCAGCGTGTCCACCAGCCAAGACAACAAGATCATATTTATTTTCATCCCCTACTTCATCTTTCTTCCAATCAATAACATCAACAGTATGTTTCGTCTGCAAAGCTTTTTGTAGCTTATCGGAGAGCACTTCCCCGTTGTTAATGAGAAGGATTTTCATACGTCCATAGTATCATGCTATACTTGATTTTTATCACTACTAATCCACACCCATATTTATCCGCCAAAGTTTTCGGGGATAAAAAATAGTAGTAAGTTATCAAAATAATACAAATTTCTACAAAAACTCAATTAAAGAGCCATAAGTAGAAAATTTAGGCGGATGAATAAATACGAAGAGCAAAAGTTTGCCATCCCCGCTCTCAAGGGAATTTCTGAAAAAACGATTACGGAGCACCTCAAACTCTATGCGGGATATGTAAAGAATGCCAATCTCATATTGGAAAAGATCGGCGAATACATGGCCGATTCAGAAAAAAACGCCTATGTGTTAGGAGAGCTTCAGCGCAGATTTTCATTTGAGTTCGATGGTATGCGAAATCATGAATACTATTTCCACTCACTCGAAGGAGGAGCAAAAGGACTTCCTGCCGGCTCAAAACTCAAAGCGCAGATAGAAAAACAAGCTCCCTCATTTGAAATGTGGCTTCAGGGATTTAAATCAATCGCGCTCACTCGAGGAATCGGCTGGGCAATGATGCTTTGGGACCCAAATTCAAAACAGCTTACTCACGCATGGATGGACGAACAGCATTTGGGGCAACTGACTGACACTCGCCCAGTACTTATGCTCGATATGTGGGAACACTCATATCTCTTCGATTACATTCCGTCCGAAAAGAAAAAATACATTGAAGCATTTTTTGAGAATCTCAATTGGGAAGTTATCGAAAAAAATTTCACTTTAGCAAATCAGTAAAAGAAAATCCCCGAGATGCCTCGGGGATTTTCTTTCTACTTTTTTATACTTATTGAGTCGGATACGGGACAGAAATCAAGAGTTTCGCCATGTCAGATTGACCAGCGTTGTTGTAACAGGCAAGATCGTACCTGGCAGAGGTTGGGGAAAGATTGCCAGTACTAATTGCTTCATGAGCACTCCATCTTGAGTTAGTAGCAAAATTAGGGCCGTTCAAGATGCAGTAATCAGAGACAGCATCCCACACCAAAGTGGTACTGCGAATCGTACCCGTCAAATCGTGACTGGTGCGAAATGTCGTAATCGATGGAGGAGTGGGGGTTGGAGTTGGATTCGTTGCAGAAACAACCGAGACAAATCCACTACTTTTCCCAACTATCAATGCATTATTTGTGTTCACAACTTCAAGCCGTATTCCATATCGCCCGGGAGAAACCCAAGAAGGTAGCGTGAAAGTAAGCGTATTATTCCCGCTTGAAGGAATAGTTGTCCCAACAGAGAGCTGTGTATAGGTTCCATCATTCAGTGGCCCGAGGAAAGAATTCACCACTCTTCCAGAAAGACCCGAGCTTGTATACTGAATTGATTGGGAAGATCCAAGGGTCCAGGTCTCTCCTCCAGTCGGTGAAGCTACAGAAATATTTTGAGTCGGTGTCGTAGCGCCAGTAATTGTGAAATAAGTATCGCTCGAATCGGTTGGGGTCACATTTCCTCCATTCGGATTATAGCCGTCTGTCAAAACAACAACTGCTTTATAGCGGCCAGGAGGGAAATTATTGCCGATCACAAAAGAAATTGAACCGAGCTTCGCGTCTACAGAAGAAGCGCTGATGGTCCCGTATCGCTGACCGTTATCTATATTATCAAGATTTATAGCTACGCTGCCGGCAATCGAAGAGACCCACGAGATGTTCATTTGGTTACCAATTTGATAGGTCTCTCCTCCATTTGGAGAAACGATTCTCAAAGGCTGAGGGGGTACTTGCGAAGAGGTGACTGTGAATGAATCACTGTTGTCTCCGCTCACACCAGGACCGCTTAACTGGAATTGATAGCCGCTTCCAGGCGGAATATCAGTTGGAATTGTGACAGGCACAGAATTTTGATAAACAGAGACAGTACCTAAAAAGCGCGACCAATTGCTGCCATTTGGCCCACCGACAAGGTAAACGCTGAAAAGGGCGCTCCCCGAAGCGGAACACGGATCAAAACCAGTCCAAGTCAGTGTGTATTGGCCTCCCGCCCAGACACCGCTACCCGACACTCCTGGAAAAGTGACATGTACTGAACCGCATTGGGTGCTTGTATTTCCATTGCTAACGGTGAAGGTATTGCTCTTCCCTTTCTCCAAAAGCACCGCCTCTTTTGCATTGTTGTAAGCTCGGACATCGATAGAAAGGCCGGTGAGAGATTTTGCCAAATCGACAAGATTCTTTGGTATAGACCAGGAATAATATGAGTAGACTTTCGAACTATCGTTTGCTTGACCGATGTACATCGGAAATCTCGTCGTATCTCCAATGGTGCGATTCAAATATAGTTGATAGAAAGAAGCGCCCGGGACAGAGCTCCAAGATATCTGGTGCGTCTCGCCTGTATACCACAGCTCTCCTCCGCCTGGCGAATTAACGGTAATTGGTCCGCTATTAGGAAAACCAGGACCCGCCCACACGAAAGCGCCGTTTGAACAGATATAACCAGAAGGAGGATTTACAGCCGTCGCTTCCAAATTACCGGTCTTTGAATCCATAAAGGCCTCGTTCAACTGTTGTGGACCAGAACAATTATCATAATACGTCGAATAGCTGTCAGTTGTCGGCTGCATTGCTTGAGTCGCAGAAAGACCATAGATAGCGGGAAAAGCTCCGCTCGAATAATGACCTCGGCCAACACCACGCACGAAAAGATCGGGATAACTCTGCGGGGAAATCTGACTTGGAGACGGCAATCCCAAATGATAATCAGGGCTGTCATCAGAATCGCTTAGAGTGAAAGAAGAAGGAGGGACTGATCCGCAAAGTATGCCGGTAAGAAAGCTATACTTTGCGCCAGCTGGACATCCGGGAGTGCTACTGCTAGAAACGAGAGTAAATGCAACACTCCTTCCCCACTCACCAGTCTGTGTGTTCACTAATCGAATATTGTATTGCCCCGGAGGAACAACACGCATATTTATTTTATTGAAACAATTATTTGGTCGATCAGATGCATAAATGAGATCGCAAGTCGGAGTACCTACAACGCCGACGACCCACTGAATAGACCCGTACGCAAAGGGAGGAATCCTGCCTACAGTCACATAAGTGCCGCCAGGAACTTGTTGTTCGAGATAGGCACTGACAATATTGTAATCATCCGGCGCACCGCTCCATCGGATATCTTGTCTATATTGTTCAAAACCACTTATGGTATCCGTGATCCGAGGAGCCTCTTGCCACACCTCCCCGCCATGAGGAGAAAAGAAACTTATAGACGGAAAATTATTCGGGCAAGGCAAACCTGTTAGTGAATTATACTTCGCTTCCGGTCCGCAGACTGTCAGTGCAGGATAGGTATTCGCACGGGCAAATGAGGGGAGAATGAAAATTGACAAGAGCGCGAAACCGACGAGAATTGGTTTTCTCATTTTATTTTGAATTATTTATAATATGGTTAAGAAATGACGACACGTAAAACTATTTTAAAGACAAAAAACTCGGTGCTTTTCTTAAAAGTCACCGCTTTCCTCAAATGTTGAGAAGTCTCTCTTACCGTTAAGAATACGCTTATTAACAAAATTTACAATAGAAAGTTATCCACACACAAAGTCAAGCCCTGGAAACAAAGCTGTTCGAGTATACTTACCCAGTGAAAATATTTATGAAAAAAGCCTTTTCTGTAGCCGTATACACCTTTGCCGTCATCGGCTTTTTTCTTACTTCCGGTTACTTTGCAGTGAGATACGGACTGACAAATGAGACAGGAATTATAGACAATTCTCACGCTGAATTTATACAAGCAGGAATTGGAGGGGTGAAAGATAAAATAAAACTCTCCTGGGCTAACAGCGAGGAGTGGCAAATATTTAAAACTGCAGTTGTAAAAGATACAGGCACCTTGGTGAGAGTCGAAAGAGAGACGGGAGTGCCTCGACGCCTTCTTGTCGCGATTTTAGCGACAGAACAGCTCCGCCTTTTCTTCACAGAACGCGAAATATTCAAACTGGCTTTTTCTCCGCTCAAGATTTTAGGCAATCAATCCCAATTTTCTTTGGGAGTTATGGGAGTAAAGATGGAGACGGCGATACAAATAGAAAATAATCTGAAAGACCCCACTTCCCCATTTTATCTAGGTGAAGCTTGGCAGCATACGCTTGATTTTAAAACAGATGACGCGGGAAAAGAGCGGTATGAACGACTAGTGAATGAGCACGATCATTATTATTCGTATCTCTATTCGGCCCTCTATCTCAAAGAAATCGAGAAACAGTGGGAAAATGCCAGCTTCCCTATCGCCAAGAGACCCGAAATCCTTGGAACGCTTTTTAATATCGGCTTCACAAATTCAAAACCAAAAGAGTACCCTGATACAGGAGGAGCAGAAATCATATTGAATGGAGAAACATGGAGCTTCGGATCGATAACAGGCGCTTTCTATTTTTCAGACGAGCTCACCAATGAATTCCCTATCGAATGAGTGTTGCGATAAAATTTCGAAAGTACTCTGGCGTAGAAAAAATAGAAAGCAAACATGAGCCACCAAGGGAACCATGGAATCTGGACCGCAGCGAATGGGAGCGAAGAGAAAAAGTGAACCACAAAAAGTTCGTACCCCAGGAAGAAATATGAAATGAGAGTGAGCGGAAAAGCGACCGCGATTGAAATGTAACTAAAAAGTGTGGCGAGAAAACCCGCAAACATTGTAAGGGGCACGAACATCATAATGAGCGTATTGGTGAAAAGAGCGACAAGCGAAAGATTCCCGATCTGATATAAGAGAAACGGCAAGACAAAAACTTGCGTTGCAATCGTCGCTGTCACTGTTTCTCTTATTTTAAAACGAAGAGGAAGAAATGAGAGATGTGGCGCAATGAGCGGAGTTGCTAAAATAAGACCGAGCGTTGCTAAAAAAGATAATTGAAAGGAAGGATCAAATGCTAAAATTTTTGGATTGACGATAATCATAAGCACCCCGGCAATACAGAGAGCGCGAAGCACATCATAACGGCGCCCGAAAGCTTTTCCCAAAATAACCACAAGGGCCATAATCCCCGCGCGAACGATACTCGCTGTTCCTCCTGCCATAAGAACAAAAAGGATTATGCCGAGAGCGCCAAATGAAAGTGCCGAGGTTCGAGGCAAAAATGAGAGCACTTTCGTGATCGCATCAGAAACGATAGTGACGTTATAGCCAGAAAGAACAACGACCTGGATCGCGCCAGCTCGAACAAATTCGTCTTGCAAATCTTTGCCCAGTGATCCTTTCCCTGCGACTAAAAGCCCGGACAGAAGCGAGGAGTGCGGAGGAGAAAGAATGGCATTTATATGCTCGATAAAATTATTTTTTATCTTGAAAAGTACGGAACGAATCGGATTCCCCTCTCCTTCTCCAAGCAGAGAAACTTTGGGAAATTTCATTTCGTAGTAAATATTGTCCTTTGCTAGATAGGAGACATAGTCGAAAGCGCGCTCGCCTGCTTCTGGTTCAAAATTTTCCGGTTTTGTGATAGCACCGGAGAGACTGACTCGATCACCGTAGTGAAAATTGACATAATGATCAGCCTTCGTAATAATTTTTGCCGAAACAGTAGTAGAGGCGATCTTTTGGAGCGTAATCGTAAGCCTCTGGTAAGTATCGCGAATATCGGGTTCTTCGGTAATGATGCCTTCAGCGGAAACTTTTTGACCGACAAACCTTTCAGGAAGCGGATAGCGACCTCGCTCGGAAATGCTGTAGCGAAGGATACCTAGAGAGATAAGAAAGAGACAGAGCGACGCGGTGACTACCGACTTCGAAAAATTTTCGCCACTCTCTTCTCCTTGACGGACATACCAAATATAAAAAAGCACAGCTGCGCTCACAAGACAGAGGAGCACAGAGAGTGTAAAACTTATTTCCAAAAATGATCGAAGAAAAACTCCCAAAATAAAACTGGAGAGGACGATATAAAAAGTTTTATTTTGCATTGCTATTTCACGCCCCACTCTTTCATAATAGCTTGTTCGTCGTCAGCCGAGAGAGCTTTGCGAAATTTCGCTTTTTTGCCTTTTACTCGCTTTTCGCAGTCCGCCCAAGTCGAATGTTTGATAAGCATCCCATCGATAAGGCTTAAGTATGAATAAGCTTTCGCGTTCGAATGGGCGCGCGAAGCGCTTTTTTCTTTTGCGAGAGATTTGTCGAGATCGAAATTTAAAATGTTTCTTCCATATCCGGAAAGTGCTCCACTGTAAAGCTTCGTCGGCACACCACCTGCGAAAGAAGTTGCAATCTCATCTGCACGTTCGTTGCCAGCGATTCCAACGTGCCCTCCGAGATATTTCCATTCAATATTTTTGCCATCTACTGCGTCGAGAAGTTTTTCCCACAGATCGCGATTTTGCACATCTTCTTTTGTTTTTGTTTTCCAACCGTTCGCTTCCCATGCCTTTGCCCATTTGGTTATGCCGTTTAGAAGATAACTTGAATCGGAATAGAGCATGATTTTCTCATTTTTATTCTGTCCCAGAGAAAGCAGTGCTCCAAGGGCACCTGAAAGTTCCATTCTATTGTTTGTAGTCTTTTTATCAGTGCCGCCAAGTTCAATAACTTTTCCATTCTCTACGATCACGGCTCCCCACCCGCCCGGCCCAGGATTTCCTCGAGATGCTCCATCAGTAAAAATAATAATTGATTGCATCGAAATATAGTAACATAAAAAAACAGAGAACTTTCGTCCTCTGTTACTCGTTACCTTTGATCTCCGACAGTGCCCAGAAAATAAGTTTGAGAGGCCGAGTGCAAAGCCAGGCAATGATCGCCACTGCCCAACTTAAGCACTCTGCCAAGAAATCGCAAACTCTTTGTTTCCAGCCTGTTTTTTCGACTTTACCCACGAGAGTCCCCCCGCTAAAAGTGAAGACACTAAAAGGCCGGCCTCCAGCATGCGACAATGAAGACCCCCAAAAGCATCAAGGTGATCATCATCAAAAAGAGCATCTCTGCACCGAAATATTTCAACATTTTCCCCTCCTTAAATCTCTCTAGTGCATTGACTGGTAGGCGAGCTGGAACAAAAACCCCGCACCGCCAAAGTAAAATGGGAAGTCCCAGCGGACCAATCCGCCGAAAAGTGCCTTCCCCGACCTGCGATACACTTCTTCGCAAGGCCCTTGACCATGGATCGCTCTTAGACACAGATTCTGCAACGTCTCGAGGACGAATGCATATGCTGTGAAAAAGAAATATCTCCCGATCCAATGCCACTCAAAGATCGCATTGCCCTGCCACGCGAACAAAAGCGCGACAGTTCCATACGTCACGATGAAATACGGGTGGCTGTAACCCATTGCCATCCGGTGATGAACGACGTTCGCCTGGTTCCTCTTCGCTGCAAAGAACCAGGTGAATACGACTTCCATCCCAAGGCCGGCTAGGCCCAAAAGGAAAAAATCTCTGAGAATCAACATGATCCCGGTCTCCCAAAAGAGTGAATGTTATCGAAAAACTACCGAGTTATATTATATACTAAATATTATACAATGTCAATAATCCGTAATCGTAATTCAGGAAAATTTCTGAAGGTAGATTTTTCAAGTGATGCCACGAGGTTAACCATACTCCCCTTCTCAATCGGTACTTCAAAATCTGCGAGAGATGAGAAAAAAGAAATTGCTGAGACTTTTCTGCCGTCTGCTTTTCTGAAGAGCAGTTCGAGATGATTTTTCTCTTTTCCGAATTGTTTTACTTCTTCAATGATTACATTGTCGAAAAGGAAAACCGGTTTTGCATTCCCCACTCCAAATGGTGCGAGCTTCTCGATTTCTCCGTAGGTTTGCCAATTTACATCCTCGAGCAAAAGTTTTTTGTCTACAAGAAGCGCGTCTGGTTTTTCATATGCCTCCCGTGCTTTTTCATACGCATGCTCCAATTCCGCTTCAAGAAAATGCACTTTGTCGGATACAACAGTAAATCCTCCAGCCATATGGTGCCCGCCAAATTCCGCAAATACTCCAGGGCGTGTCGCTTGCATAAGTCCAACGAGAGAAACGCTTCCATCCGATCTGCACGAACCCTTAAGCGCCCCCTCTCCATCTCCTCCGTCTCTGCCCCACAAAAATACCGGCCGAGAATGAGCTTCCATTAATGTGTTCGCTGCAAGTCCTAAAAGCGATGGGCGCCAAAGCGGATTTCCCATTACCAAAACTTTCGGCATCTCTTTCTTGGCAAATCGAACTTCGATTTTTTTCTTCATTTCTTTAACCATTGAAGCGACAACCCCCTTTCGTTCATCATTCACCTGATTTAAATAATCAGATAGTTCGTCTGCCTCCGCTTCATCATCGGTCGAGAGAAGTCGAAAGGCTTGCATCGGATCCCCCATTCGAGAAGCCGCGTTTATTCGCGGAGCGATAGTAAAACCAATATCATCTTCGGTAAGATCGCGCTGATTTACTTTATTTTTCGCAAAGAATTTCAAAAGTCCGACTCGAGGAGATTTGCGAAGCACTTTCAAACCATACTGGGCAAAAACGCGATTCTCCCCGACAAGAGGAACCATATCCGAACAAGTTGCCATTCCCACCATATCCAAGAGCCATTTCTCTGTTCCCTCTTTCAAACCAAAATTATTTTTTGTAAGGAGGGCTTGAACAAGCTTGAAGACAACTCCGGAACCGCAAAGATCTTGAAACGGATATTCTGGAGAACATTTCGGATTTATGATCGCAAACGCTTCGGGCAGGGTTTTCCCAGGCAAATGATGATCGGTAACAATAACATCGAGACCAAGCGAATTTGCGTGGGCGACTTCTTTCGGGTCAGCAATACCACAATCAATGGTGATGAGAAGCTTCGCGCCCTCTTTTGCAATATCTTCTATCGCATCATGATTCAATCCAAATCCTTCGTCATGCCGATGCGGAATGTAGACTCGAATATTTTCTTTATAGCCAATTTTCTTGAAAAAATCAGAGAGAACGATCGCTCCAGGGATTCCGTCCATGTCATAGTCGCTGTAGATGCAGATTTTTTCTTTTTTTTCTATCGCGGAAAGAATCCTTTGGACCGCTTTGTCCATTCCAGACAAAAGATAGGGATCATGAACATGCGAAATATAATCGGGATTTAAAAATGTTTTCGCATCTTCAGCATTTTGTATACCTCGGTGAAATAAAAGATGGCGAGTAAGTTCAGGAAATGCTTCCAAACCTTTTCCCTGATCTTTTGGTATACTTTCTCTAACTGAATAAGATTTCATCCCGTTAGAAGCTAGCTCCGATTATTTGATAATGGTTTGAATAAAGCATAATGTATAAATGTTGGTTGCTTCTAACGGGATTCATTAAGAGCTATTATAGACCATTATGGAAGATAAAAATTGTGTATTTTGCAAAATTGTGAAAAAAGAAATCCCCGCCCATATTGTGTATGAGGATAGTGATTTTCTAGCCTTTTTAGATATCAACCCCCAATCCCCAGGACATACACAAGTTATCCCCAAGAAACACTACCGCTGGGTATGGGATATACCAAATGCAGGAGAATATTTTGAGCTCGTAAAAAAAGTAGCTCTCGCGCAAAGAAAAACGTTCGGAACTGATTGGATACTTTCAAAAATAATAGGCGACGAAGTTCCACACGCTCACGTATGGGTATTTCCAAATGATAAAGTAAAAGGCGATAAAAAAGATCTCGCCGGAAATGCAGAGAAGTTGAAGGAAGAAATAAAATAATAAAAACACTCACGATCCCCAGTGGGCCGTGAGCATATACACTTCAGCATTTGCCTTCGAGAATTTGCCTCGCAGTGCGACGATTCGCTCTGCGTAACTCTTCATGAGCCTTCTTGGTCTTGGCATTCGATGGCCAATACGACCAATGAAGAAAACGGATCATCCTCGTTCTGTGAAGAAGCGCTCGAAGGTGGCACACTCCCCACTGGATCTGGAAAAAGAACAGAAGATCACGCATATTCGAAACCTCCTTTCAAAACTAGAATAACACATAATAATAAAAAAGCAAGCCCCATTACAAAGGCTGCTTTTTTATTTAAGACGAGAGAAAAAAATTAGAGAGAAGCTCTCACTTGGGAAAGTTTGTTTGCATCGGCAATCTTGTCGAGTTGAGCCACGTCCGCTTCCAATTTCTCCATTTCTTTTGATATGAATTCCAAGCCTGATTCGAGATCGCCCTCGACTTTTTTGAGTTCCACATCAGTATCTGCAAAAACCTTCATGACCTCTGGATCATCCATTTTTGCCGGATCATCTGCTTTGAAACTCTCATCAATATCAGCTTGGATAAGCTCTTGGATTTTAGCTGTTGTCGCTGTATCCGGCGCAGAAAGAAGTTTTTCTATTGCCTTTTTTGTACTCTCCGAAAGAGAGCTTGCTTTGATTTGTTGTAAATATGCTTGTGGTGTCATAGAGAGGAAAAATTAGAAGCTTCCGTCAAAGGAGATAGCTGAACTCATGCTCTTTAGCTTCTCTGCTTCTTGGAATTTATTAATTCTGGCCTTTAGAGCTTCGACTCTACGAGCTCCTTCTGCTTGTTTCAATTCTTCGCGGGCAAGTTCTGCAGCAAGGCGCTTCATCCTGATTGCATTTATGCGATTGCCAAAACTTTCTTTTGCAGCCCGAATTCTCTCGGTCGCTCCGTTTACTAGAGATTCTGCTCCGTCTCGGAGAGAGTTGTAACGTTCTGCCGCATATCCATAGACCGCTTGGCCACCTTCAACAGTTTTATCTTTGGCCCATTTTGCTTTTGCCTCGGCAAATTGTGCTCCATCTTGCGCGAGCATCGCTCCATACGCAGCAGTATCGAGAACTCCATTTTTTACGTATTCAGCGCCGCTTTTTACGGCGTTGACTCCGCGCTCTACACCTGACTTAACACCTTCTACGGCCTTGTCCTTTATCTCAGGCAAGGAGAGAGCGACAACTGCGGCTTCCTTTCCAACTTTTCCAATTTTGCCGAAAAAACGGCTTACCTTTCCCCAACCGCTCTTCAACATTGACATGCCTTTCTCTTTCCAACCGCCGATAACATTTGCGACATTTTCAAACCGAGCTCTTCCGGCATCAAAGACCGAGCTTTCGGCTCCTTTTTCTACTTTTGAAGCTCCGGCTTCACGCTTCTCAATTGCGGCGCGTTCAGCGGGCGCTGTCACCTCAAAAGAATCGTCTACTGTCGGAATACCAGGATTTTTTTCTACTTTCATAATAATAATTAAGACGAGTAATGGATTCATTATATCTCCCCCGCAAAGAGAAGTGCAAGGGAACAAAACCCCCGCCTTCGTTTCCGAAGGCGGGGGTTTTGAACTAGCTTTTATAGATTTTTATGGAGTAACAACAAAGGAAGTGTAAGCATATTTGTTTGCCTTCGGAACAGCCACGACAACAATGTGACTTGCTCCCACAGTCGCTCCGGGAGTCACAGTAATAAGACCATTGTTATTGCTAAAATCAGGAGAAATCTGCCCAGACCACGCAAAGGTTGGCTGAGGAGACAGAGCGACACCAGCCGAATTATAGGCAGTGGCACTGAATTGTTGCGAGCCACCTCGTGGAATAGATGGATTCGTTGGTGAAATAGAAATTGTTGCTATTGTCTGACTAGCATCAACAGGTGTAGGGACTGGGGTAGGAGTCGCCGTAGTCGGAGTTGGCGTCGGTGTTGTTGAGCTAGGCGATTGTGGAGCTGGAGTCGGAGTTGGAGTAGGAGAAGATGGAGCCGCCGCAGTACTTGGTCCATTTACAAAGACAAAGGCCTTCGCGACAAGCGCATTGACGGAATTTGTCACAGACACGCTGTGACTTCCCGCTACTGTACCGGAAAAGAGGCCAGAAGAAGAAATAGAACCTCCGTTGGTAACTGCATACGTGAGCGACGGCTGTGGATCGAGAGCTGTTCCGGTTTGGTCAAGAGCGGTTACCGTGAACTGTTGTTTACCATTGAAAGGTAAGGTAACAGAAGTAGGAGTAATTTGCAGAGTTTTAAATACCGTTGGAACGGTAAGCGTAATATTTGCCGTTACTCCGTTTGAAGATTTTGCAGTCACAACATAAGAACCTTTTGCGTAGATATCAACAACTGCGTCAGCGGTATAACCTGAAGGTGGAACAGAAATTCCGCTGTCCGCAGACCAAGAGAGTACAGGGCTCATTTGTTTACCGTATTGATCTTTCACATTAGCGGTTATATGGGCAGAAGCATTCGGCAAAAGCGTAGTGGCAGACGTAGAAAGTGTGATTGATGCAGGAGTTGGAGCATCTGCAACTGTCACATATGCGACACCTTGCACTGCACTGTAAAAAGCCGTTTCGGGTTCTCCAAGGACATCACTCGTAAATGTTCCGAACGGTACATTTACCCAGACGGCACAAGTATGACCAACATTATTTCCGGCAGTGAAAGCAAGCGCGCCAGAGACAGTACCGCAATCACCGCTTATCCCTTTGCCGTTTATTGTCTTATTACCGAGAGAATTACCGAATTGATCAAAGATGCCAACAGTAAAAATTTGAGTTGCTCCACTTGGCACTTGGATGGGCGCCTGGGCAGATGAGGCGGGGGAAAGTGTCACGGTTGAGAGCGACGGAGGATTGGTCACCTCAATTGGAAAAGTGGTGACAAGCCCATTCCATTTTGCCGTGATCACATAATTTCCGGGCGTCGGTCCAGCAAAAAAAGTTGCATTGGCAGGATTCACTGTGTGATTGGGATTAGGATTTATGACTCCCCCTCCAGAAACGCTCCACTCTATAAGAGGATCATCTGCATGGATAAGCTGAAGTGTTCCATTTGCATCATAGGCCTGAAGCAACACCCCAGCAGTGTGACGAGTTTCAAAGATAGTAGAGTTCGCCACCTTATCAGGTCCACTAATCTTAATGCTCGTCGCAGCCGGCAAAAAACTAGCATCAGGCACCACAGTAACCTCCGCGCTGGCAGTTGCAAGAGACGCACCGGGAACACCGGTTGCAGTGGCAGTGATAGGAAATGTCCCTGGAGTATCAGCAGAATAATATCCCGCATTGGCGTTCACACCCTGCGTGCCCGTAAAAGTATAAAGATTCCAAGACACGACTTTTTTATTTTTATCAAGAACTTGAGGGAAAAATCGATAGACATCCCCGGGAATAAGAGTGACCCTTGAGGCCATGGAAAGAGTATTAAATACATCCGAACCGCCATCGATAGTGAACTGTATAGTAGCGTAACCATTCACATACGGAGTACTAGTCACAGACACAGGGAGGCCGGTTGGGGGGAGCGGTGCTTGGGGAATCCCAGAAATAAGGCCTGTTGCGGAGTCGCACGTAAGACCAGGTATAGTTTTGGGAATAGCATTACACCCATACAAAGAGATCGGCCCATTGGTAGCTGTCATCTGGTAGCTAAATGGCTGACCTACCATACCGGAGGCTGTAAGAGGACTTGTGATTACGGGAATATTTACGTTTGCAATGGCGGCGAGATCTGAAGGAGCAAAGTAATCGGCAACCATGTTTTCTGTTGCCTGTGAAATTGCCTGTAGAGCAAAAATGAGCACTAATACAAAAAGGAGAAAATGCAAAAAAGAGATCTTTGGAGTTTTATGCCAAAAATTGTAGAGAGAACTTTTTTCCTGAATGCTGTTGTGAATTTTTTCCATTTGTGTTTGCTTATAAAATTAATAATTTTCTAATAATGCAAAAGGCACGCTTTCGGAAGGAATCGTTTTTACGATTACTCACGAGAACGTGCCTCTCTCTTAGTGTCTATAGTACTCCCCGATTTCATTCGGGAAAAGAGGCCAAATGTGGATAACTTTTGCAAAGAGAAAAAATATTGAAATTTCAGGCTTTTTTCAGAGCCTCGATACCCGGCAAAGTCTCATTTGCCAAAAACTCAAGCATCGCTCCGCCTCCAGTTGATACGAATGAAAATTTTTCAAAAAGATTAAGTTCGCGAATAGTGGCGAGTGTATCTCCCCCGCCGACAATTGCTTCGACTCCGCTTTCAGCAATTGCTTTCGCAAGAACAAAGGTCGGTTCTTTAAATCCTTTTTCATACTGTCCAAGCGGTCCATTCCAAAGAATGAACTTCGCTTCTTTGATTTTCTTTTCCAACACCTCATCAGTCTTCGGCCCGGCGTCAGTCATCTTGTCTTCCTTTGAAACCACGTCTGGCGTCTCCACAGAGATCTTTCCGGCATTTTCTACCGTTACGTCCTCCGGCAAAATAAGTTTGGGATTTTTGAGAATTGAAGAAAAATCAATTTTTTCTTCTGAAACGAGAGATTTTCCCGTCTCATAGCCCTCCGCCTTGAAAAGATCGTTGGCAAGCGCTCCGCCGATAAAAACAGTGTCCGCCAATTTCAAGAATTTTTCTACAAGCGGCAATTTGGTCGAAAATTTTGCTCCAGCAAGAATAAAAAGAAATGGGTGCGGAGGATTGAAAGCTTTTGACAGATTCTTTACTTCCTCATCAAAAAGCAACCCGGCAAATCCTGGAATATATTTCGGCACTCCGACGATAGATGCGTGAGCGCGATGAGAAGCGGAAAATGCTTCGTTCACATAGATCTCTCCAAATTTTGAAAGGTCATTAGCGAATTTTTCATCGTTAGACATCTCTCCTTCGTACCGTCTCACATTCTCCAACATGAGAAAATCTCCCTCTGGCAGATTGCCGTAAATTTCTTTCGTTGATTGATCATAGATATCATGGACAAAAGACATTGAAAACGTCTTCTTCAAATATGCAAACACCGGCATGAGAGTCTTCTCCTCGCTTTCAATGTGGCTCACAAGAGTCGTCTTGGCACCCTCTTTTTGGAGATACGAAAGAAGCGGTAACGTTCTTTGAATCCGATAATCGTCGGTGATAGTTTTTCCAGAAACAGGAACATTGAAGTCGCATCGCACCAGTACTCTTTTCCCTTTTAGTTTTTCTGCATCCTTAATTGGCTTCATTAATTATTTTGACGCATTAGCAACTTCTAAGATAGCGCTGAAATCTTTCGGATTGAGAGACGCTCGTCCTACCAAAAACCCATCCACTTCTCCCGCGAGAAGAAGGAGCTCCACATTTTCAGGATTGACTGTGCCTCCGTAAATGACGGGAACTTTGACGACAGCGCTCGGACCGAAAAATTCCGATAGCACTTTCCGAATATAAATTTTCATCTGATGCAGGTCTCGGGGCAAAATTGCATTTTCCGCTCCAATCGCCCACACGGGCTCATATGCAATGAGGACATTCTGAAGAGATTTTTTAGAAACTCCCTGAAGTCCCAAATGGATCTGCTGCTTCACAAATTCGAGAAAATGTCCGTCGTGTCCCCTCTCTTTCTCTCCCACGCAGAAAATCACTTTAAGCCCGATGCTTAAGCTTGCGAGTATCTTCTTATTAATCATTTCGTCCGTTTCGCCCTCCCGCCTGCGTTCAGAATGACCGATAATGACGTACTGTGCTCCTATATTTTTAACCATAAGAGGAGAAAGAAAGCCGGTATAAGAACCTACAGATTCAAGAGAAGATGTATCCTGCGCCCCGAGAGCTAGAGACTCTTTCGAAGATTTTGAAGCTAGATCGGAGAGATAAAGAAAGGGGGGACAAATAACGGTATGCACTTTCTTACAGCTCGAAGCGGTCTTTTTTACCTTTGAAAAAATCTTTCGTGCTTCCAGTAGAGTAGCTGGGTTCATTTTCCAGTTCCCGATAACAATTTTTTTCATGTTAACTATTGTAGCATTTCCGCCACTTTTTACCCATACAACCACTAGAAACGAGAGAAATTCTTTTTGAGGCAGTCCGGAGGCGAGTGAGGAGCGGGCAGGAACCCGCTCCGCAAGACCTTTTGAGATTTTCTGAAAGAAAATCCAAAAGGTGTACAGCTCCTGTAAGGAGTGCTTGGCCGAGGATGAGGAAAAAGCCCCGCTGGGGGCTTTTTCTGCTGTCTCAAAAACAATTTCTGGCGTTTCTAGAAACTCTCCCTCCACTTTTTAATCTTCCAAGTCCCCCCAGGACCAGAGGTAAAGAGCGATTGCGCAAGACCGATAGAATAAATAACTTCGGTATTGTTGATGAGGGTGAGCTTATAAGCAGTCACTTCGCGAAGCACAACATTATTCTGGAGCTCGATTTCGCCATGAGGCGCAAAGATAAGAAGATTTCCCGCAGCGCCATTGATGACATTAATAGCCAAATTACTCCCTCCTTGTTCAGAGCTTTTGTTCATTGAAATAAACATTACAAATGAATCAGCATTTCCTGTAGAGCCATAGAAATTTGAATTACCATCAGTTGAAATCTGCCCAGACGTTGTCGGATTGGAAGAATCCTCGGCAATAATAGGAACACTCTTGTCCCCTACTGAATCAGCGACTTTCATTTGTACGCCAGTTCCTCCGCTTCCGCTCACTGTGATATTCCCCACAACCCACAGCGCCCCTGTGACAGTGACAGTTATGTTATTGCCACTTATTGTCAAATTACAAGGAATTTTTTTAGGTCCAATAGTCACACTTGAGGTAATGGTGTAACTCCCATTTGTACAGCTCACGGTGCCGCCAGAAGCCGCATCGCTTTCCCACTGACTCACAAGACTGTCACTGATTGGAAAAGCGATCGTGGGTTGATCAGGGCTCCCTGGATGCTTCACTCCTGTGACAGTCGAATTCGTCAGGGTGGAAGTTGCTGCATAATAGGCATCTCCTCCGACAGTGGTCTGATCAATTGAATGAGAGTAAACACTCGATGTCGCATGCACATCGGTTATAGATCCAGAAGCACCCGCCGCTACCGCAGAACCTGCAATAACATTATTACTAAATCCTTTGATAATGCCGTTTGAATACACATTTCCCAAAACGACTGAATTGTTTTTCATGTAAAGACCCCCCACGCCTGTTTGAACGCCGAAATTAAAAGAGAAACCGTTCGTAACTGTTATATCTTTCAATACTTTACGAATATAATTCGACGCGTCTCCTACAGAGGTAATTTCCTCTTCATTCACCCCCGTCGTCGCAAGTGTTATATTGGCTGTTGCTTCTCCGATAGTCATCGTCTCCGGAAATGAGGTGGAAAGATTATTCTTAATCCTGTAATACGCATCTTCACTTCCTGCTTCTGCCGCAAAATAACTTTGGCGGGAAAGCTGTAATCCGCGAACAATTTGTATTTGTCGGATGACGGGAGCGGTCACACCAAGGACAATGACTACGGCGATAAGCATAAAGAATACGACAGCAATCATAACCGCTTGCCCTTTTTTTCTCGAAAGTTTTTTGTAGTCCTTACAATTCATAGAATTATTGAAGTGGATACGAGCCCCGAAGCGTAGCGCTGTCATAGAAAGAGGCCGACTTATAACTCGTAGCGCTCCCGCTTTCGATCGTCATCGAAATCTTCACCGCTTCCGAGAGAGACGTGGAAATGTGCTGGAAGATAAGACTAGTGACTCGAACAGAAGAACGAGTTAATGCCCCTTCATCCGTGCCATTTTCTTTTACGTGAAGAGCTTGGCCGACAAGATAGAATTGGATCGTCTCGGTATTTCCGTTCGCATCTGTGGTGTTGAGAAAAAGTTGTCCAGGAGAGGAACCGAAAGAACTCTGCGCGACATCGATACTTTTTGCATCACGAATTTCTCGAGTGATACGTTCAAATGAGGCGATCGCGGAATTTTCAACATCGCGACCGGATTGAAGCATGTTGAAGGAATGGGAGAAGGAAACAAGTGCATCCACAATAACAAGAAGGAGAAGAACTAGAATAAAAATGTAGATAAGAGCCTCGACCAGAGTGGTTCCTCTTTTTCGAGTGGCTCCGCAATATATTCTTTTGTTCTGGAAAAAAGAAAGTAACATTGGCTTCAATTATTAAAAATATTGGTCAGATAGGTCGAAATCGATTGTGTACTTGTAGCACCATGATCATTCCAAGATACCGAAACAGTGATGAGCTTTGTCTTGGGATCAAGAGTGCCGCTTCCCGCTATATCTTGCGAAGCGTTTCGATAGACATCGGAAAGTCGGAATGTTCGGAGGAAGGTGCTCTCTACAGAAAGAGGGGTGGTAGTAGATTGAAAAGTGCTCCCGTTAAAAGTGAGATAATAATCAGTACCTGAAAGAAGCGACTGTATGTTTGCATTCCATCCCTGATCGCGCAGTACTCGGACAGCTTCAAGACCTTCTTCCGCCAAGAAAGTTCCTTGGATTTTTGCGGTATTCTGAAGTGAAGCTCTTATAATAAGATTCAAAGCAGTAGAAAGTCCCAAAAGGACAACTAAGAAGATACTCGCCCCAACAAGAACCTCCACGACTGTTATTCCTTTTTTGATTGCGCGATAGTTCATACAAAAATCATTGTATCTCCGGAAGACCAGTCGCTCCTATTGCTATCGTTTTTGAAGAAGAGGCAGACACAAGAGAAAGGGTAAGCGTCCCAGCCTCTTCTGTCTTTCCAGAAAGCCTGTCAAAAATAACTTCGGCTCCACCTCCAGTGAGATTGATGGAACTTATCTGTATGAGAGGATTCAAAATCATTGTGATATTCGAAGCATTCCCAGAGACGTACGTCCCACCAGAGAAAAATACTGCCTTTGTTGTCTCAAAATGTACGCCGTATTGCGAAGCTCCCTTTGCACCCAATGTATCAGCGCGAGCTTTTTCAAGAAGTGACAAAACAGAAAGCGTTTCTGTATCGAGATTTTTACCCCGTCGGAGAGAAGCAAACGAGGTATAGGTGAGAGTGACGATAATTCCCAATATCGCAATAACAGCTAGAAGCTCGAGTGCCGAGAATCCTTCTCGAAAATGATATGTGCTTTTCTTGAAAGAGTTCATCATGAAATATGGCTAACCAAAGAATAGATTGGGGACAGGATAGAAATAGCAAAGAATCCCACAGCAACTCCGACGGTCACCATAAGAAACGGTTCAATGACCGTAGACATATCTTTTGTTTTTTGATCAACATCATCCTCATAAAATACTGCGACTTCAAGGAGCATCCCTGAGAGCTTACCCGTCTCTTCGCCGACAGAAATCATCTCTCCAACAAATACGGGAAAAAGTTTTTCCTGGCCGGCGAAAGTACTCGAGATGTTTTCCCCTTTCTGTATTTTTATCTCAGCCGCCTTAAGAGCTACTTTGTAATATGAATTTTGGATGACGTCTCCAGTGATAGTGATGGCGGTCACTACCTCTACTCCTGCCGAGAGAAGCGAAGAAAGAGTGCGGGTAGTTTTTGCGGAATTTACTTCTCGGGTTATTCCCGCGATAAGCGGAATATGGAGAAAGAGGAAATCCATAGTACGTTTTCCTTTTTTCGTCTTCAAAAATGAAACGAGCAGAATAATGAATCCGACAGCCGAACCGAGGGCGAGGAAGAAGTGGTTGACGAGAATATCGCTCATTCCGATAATTATTTTTGTCGAGAACGGCAATTCTCCTCCAAGATCTTTAAAAGTGCTTGCAAGCGTTGGTACGACGAAGATAAACATGAGAACCGCAATAATGATCATCACGCAGACAATAATGCCCGGGTACATCATCGCTCCTTTTATTTTTTTCTGAAGAAGATACACTCTCTCGATTTGATTAGCGACTACTTTGAGCGATTCATCTAAATTTCCGCTCTCTTCTCCAGCTTTGGTCATATACACAAATACAGGAGAAAATACTTTGGGGAATTTCTTCATTCCCTCGCTGAGGCTCATCCCAGAGCTGATATCGGTGCGGATGCTTTCCAATACACTTTTTAATTTTTTATTTTTCGATTGGCGAGAAATAACGTCAAGCGCACGGGAAAGCGGGAGCCCACCCTTCATCATCGAGCCCAAGTTTCGGGCGAGCATGATCTGCTCATGAGCACTGACTGACCCAAATGAACTTGAAACTTGAGAAACGGATCGAGAAAGTTTCCCACGCTTCTGATCGAGGACTTTCGCAGAGAAAACAGTTTCGCCCTCCTTCTTAAGTTCTCGGTAGAGAGCAAACTTATCCGCCGCTTCGCGCTCTCCTTCATACATTTCTCCGGTTGATTTTTGTGCTTTGTAACGAAAGTTTGGCATTATAAAAAAATTATTCTGATACCACTCGCAATACTTCTTCAATCGTAGTGACCCCTTCTACTGCTTTAAAAATACCATCTTCTATCATCGTAAGCATACCCTCTTTTTTCGCCTGATCTTCGATTTCTTTGGCGGAAGCTCTCTTCATGACAAGCTCCTTGATCGGAGAGGAAATTTTAAGCACTTCGTGAATGCCGATTCGCCCGTGGTAGCCGTCTTCGGATTCATTGGAAGGTTTTGCTTTGAAAAAAGGGATCTTGTCCCAAGTCGCGTTTTTTTCGACAATCTTTTCTTCTTTCAAAATATCGAGGACGTGGTTCATGTCTACCACTTTAGAGATATCGGCAAATTGAGCCTTGCTCAAAAAGTATTTATCTTTTGTATCAGAAAGTTTTCGAATAAGCCTCTGCCCTATAATAATATTAACCGTCGAAACAAGAAGAAACGGCTCGCATTGCATATCAATAAGACGCGGGATAGCGCCAGCGGCGGAGTTGGTGTGCAGTGTTGAAAGAACCAAATGCCCCGTAAGAGAGGCGTTGATCGCGAGCGAGGCAGTTTCATTATCGCGGATCTCTCCCACCATCACGATGTCCGGATCTTGGCGAAGCAGAGAGCGGAGTCCATTTGCAAAACTAAAGCCAATCTCCGGTTTCACTTGTGTCTGATTCACTCGAGGCATCTGATATTCGATCGGGTCTTCGATAGTAGAAATATTCACCAAAGGCGTGTTTAGTATATCGAGCACCGTATAGAGCGTTGTCGTCTTTCCTGAACCGGTCGGACCCGCGCAAAGAATCATTCCTGTGCGCTGTTTAGTGCCTATATGAATTCTTTCAAGACTTTCTCCGTGAAATCCGAGCCGCTCAAGAGTAAAGCCGGACTTTCCTTCTTTCAAAAGTCTCATCACGATCTTCTCGCCGAAATACGTCGGAAGAACTGATACACGAAAAGAAACTTTCTCGGCGTTCGCCTCTACCTTAAATCTCCCGTCCTGTGGCAATCTTTTCTCGTCGAGTTTCAAATTGGAAAGCACTTTGATTCGAGCAACAATGCCAAGCGCGGCATTTCGGGGAAGCACCATCGCGTCGTGGAGAATTCCATCAATCCGATAACGCACCAGAACTTCTGTCTCGAGTGGCTCGATATGAATATCAGATGCGTTTTGAATAATGGCGTGTTTGAGAAGTGTCTCCACAATCCTCACAATCGGCAAATCTTCCGCCATCTTTTTCAAATCGCTTTCAGTCGCGCCAGCGCCTTTATCATCAGAAGACGCGTAGGTCTGAATGGTTTCCGCCTCTTTTTGGATAATATCGCCGAATTCCGCCTTCAGACTTTTTTGATATTGAAGAAGCGCGGATTTCATACTCTCCACGTCGGTCAGGCGAGGCAAAATTTTAAGTCCAAGCTTCTTTTTAATGAAGTCAATGACAGGAAGGTCATCGGTGTCAAGCATCGCCACCTGGAGCGAGTCGCCATTTTTTTCAAACGCAAGGATGTTGTGATTTCGAGCAATCGGTTCCGGAATGAGAGAAAGCACCGAGCTCTCAATTTTGAGGCCTTTGAGCTCGACAAAAGGAATACCCATCATATAGGCCTGGACTCTTCTCCAGTCATCGTCGTTCAGCTTCCCGGTCTTAATGAGCGCCTTGCTGAGGGGAATTTTCTGCGCTATTGCCTCTTCTTCCACCTTTTCAAAATCAGCTCGAGAGACGAGGCCGGAGTCGAGGATAAATTCTTTCAGTTGTTTCTCATCAATGTGCATGATTTTTAATGAACAAAGTGATTATAAAAATCTGCATCCAGCACTTATTTTGGAATATTGCAAAATAAGTGCTGGATAAACTAATCATAGTCACTTCGTTCCTTGATTAGTATTAGTATAACAAAAAACTTGCCCTCTCGAGAGTGGACAAGTTTTTCGGGGAAAAATCCGATAGAGTTCTTTTACGGGCAACAGACAGCCCATGCCCAAAGCGGACTAGACGGCACATTGTTGGAGTTGTAACAATACCCACCCCAACCAGCTGGCAAAGAACTCGACGTTCCCGGACCAGCTTCAAATACATCGTTATTGAAAGTGCCCGTATATTGTGACATGGGGCCATTAAAGATCAGCCTTGCCGAAGGAGTCGTGGAATTATCACAATTGCTTCCTCCTCCAACTGCTTTCATAGGACTGGTGCACATAGCAGCGTAAGCACCGCTTGCGGCTTGAACTATTTTGCAGCCTGCGGCAATCGGCACGGTTCCAGTAAGAGAAATATTCGGCGTCGTCCCCCTAGAACTTGCGAGAGGCGCGGATGCGGTGACGTCAGTAACACCGCCTGCACCTCCAGAGGGCCACGCGCTAATGCAATTCGTCGGCGACGCGGTAGACCCGAAACAATAGCTCGGAGAAGCAATATTCCCAGTCACACCCACAGATGATGCCTGGAAGGAGCCGAAGAGCGTGAGAATTTTGGTATTTCCTGCAGATCCCATTGTCTGAGTACCGGATCCAACATTCACTGGAGCATTCACATTGGCATTTGTCGGAACGCCAGTTGGACCGACCCAATTTGCCGCGCCTAATGCTCCTGCTCCAAGGATGAGGAGAAGAGCTACTGCAGACATTTTTGCGACCTGGAGAAAATCTTTTTTCGTAATCATACGTCTTAATTTTTATCTAATAAAAAAAGAAACTTGTATCGAAATATTTTATCTATAATACCACGGACATTGACGCAATAACTACTGCCCAGCCTGGAGCCTCTCTTCAAGGGCTGCTTTCTCCTCTTCAGTCAGTGCAGGAATCTCGGCTTGCTTAATCTTTTGCGTCATTTCCGCTTGCTGTTTCGCGGTTAAGACAGGAGGAGGAACAGTTTTCAATCTTGCGTTGAGAAGCGCCTGTTGTTCTTTCGTCAGTATAGGCATTTGTATTACCTCCCCCGAACTGCGTCTCTTAATATAATTTTGCAAAAACAGGGCAAGTGCGATGACGAGAGCAATGCAAATAATCGCAAGAACTGTTTTTGCGAGTGGAGAGAAGCGCGATGATGTGGTTGGATTCATACTAAATTATTATACACTTTTTACTTGTCCTTTGGATGAAAGTTTGGATCAATGACAATCCAAGAACAAGGAATATTACTTACCGTCGAAGTCGGCGTCCCGGCTCCCGCGGTAATCTGCAAATTGACACTCTTTGTGCCCGAAGCGGAATAGGAGACGGCACCGCTTATGACAGGAGAAAGAGCGGCACATGTCGGACTGCTTCCGCTTCCCAAAGTTCCCGTCATATCAGAGTTACTGGAAGACCAGACGTAATCGCATTTTGCTCCCGCGACAGTAGAGTCCGGAGTAGCAGTCACCTTCCAATTAAAAGAATCGTTAATTTTTGGCACACTAAAAAGATTGCCCGCTCTAAGAAGTGAACATTTGCTGGTAGCAGGGTCAAAAGCCTGCACTACAGTAGCAGGAGTACAATTCCTCGTGAAAGGAGTTGCGCCACCACTTGAAACTATCACATGAGCATTCTTAGGACCAAGTGACGTGTATTTCCATGTAGTAGATGCAATAGGACTAGAAGGAGCAGAAAACCCATCATCACCTCCCCATGAGTAGGAATACGTGCCATCCCCACCATGGGCGCCATAGGCTGTCCAAGTCACGACACTATTTAAGAGAGGTGTCGTATCATCTGGAGCACAACTGTCGAGACCAATTGGAAGTGGGGGAGAAATTGTTACTGGGCAATTTGCAGTACCAGTTATACCCGAACCTGAGTCATTGATAGAAACACTGGATGAATAGGTACCTGTAGAAGCGTAAGTGTGAGTGATTGTTGAAGTTGCTGAACTGGTTCCAGTAGAGCTATCTCCAAAATTCCAAGTACAGCTATCGTAGCCACTGCCTCCTGACACAGAACAAGTAAAGTCAGCCTTGAGAGTCGTTCCTTGTTGAACGCTTTGACAAGAGAATCCAGGAGCTGGTGGTAAATGCACATCATAAAATTGAATCCAACCTATTCCTCCTCCTGTAGGGTCTCCTCCCCATCCATACCCGACGAACTTTGTAAGCGTATACGTAACTCCGTTATTGCCTGTGGTATCGGGCGAGGCGTGATTAGTCCCCGAGAGCTCAACCCAACCGTCCCAGCCATTATCCCTGGATAAAAATCTCGCCCAGCCGGTCACTTTATTCCTTGTCGGTGAACTTTGTAGATTGTCCAGATTCCCTTGGCAAGGAGGAAGGGGTGATGCGAGAGGAACAGGGCATCCGGCAACATCAGCCGCATTGAAACTCAACCATCCAAAATTATCACTCCAAGCATAACCTGAAAAGACATATTGGCCAGCTTTGCCCGATGGAGCCACATTCACCCCATAGTCATGAGCTCCACAAACACTATTCACTATGTTATCTACAGGATTTGTACTACCATCCGTTCCGCCGGTCCTACAATTCATACTGATGCGACCGGCTCCTCCGGCAGTGGTGTAATCGGCGGCATTCGGCCCATCCCCTCCCCATGCCCAGCCGGTCACATTTCCTGCTGTGCCATTTGTGGTAGAACCGATATCATTATCGATGCTTGTTACTGGAATATCAGATGGATCAATACCAGTAAAAATTCCGCTTCCGACCGATGCAGGACTTAGCTTGATTGTGGAATACTCGGTATCGTTATTTATTGCATCGTCTACCGTCGTCACGGTGGTGGTTGCTGTGAGGGAGCCAGCGGGAATGACGACATTAATGACTGGTAATGTTATTCGAGCCGGTGATGGAGGAGTCGTGGCTGGCGGAGTGGCGATAATTGAAATAGGAATAGTGACAGTCGTTGTAGAAGTTTTGGAAAGTGTTATTGTGAAAGTCTGATTCGCTGCGCCTTCTGTAGTAATAAGTGACGGGGGCGAGACAGTTATAGTTGCAGGGAACCAACAAAGGCCGTTATTAGCTGTGTCATTGGAATTCGCAGGATTAATAAGCGGCGAATTACTCGTACATCCCCCATCTTTTACATCCAGATAACTCACGCTCGTTGTGGCAAAGTTAGGATTAATAAACCATTGCGTGCCGTTAGTGACCGAGCGCAAAGATATAAGAGCACCGGAAGCTCCATTTGCGGTAAAGGTACCCGGGACAGTAAGAGCGTTCGGATTCGAGCTCGTGAAATTAAACTGCCTTGTCGTAGTGCCAGTCGGAGAAAGCATGAGACTGCTCAAAGCTGTCGGGGCATTCAAAAGAACTGAAACGGCTACGTTGATAGGATTAAGCGTAAGAAGCCAGGGAGAACGAGTGATGAACGTGCCGGCATTGGTAAAGTTGCCACCAACAGTTAAGTTATAGTTCGAAGCAGTTGGATCATAGGTAACCCCCGCGCTGTTGAGAAAATTTCCTCTGACCGTAAGATTCCCTGGCGCGGTTTTCACTCCCCCACCAAAGAGAGAAAGATTAGCGAATCCAGGAGAAGGAATAGTCGCAATTGTTTGCGCGCTATTCGATCTATACGCTACTGTTGTGCCGAGATCTAACGTATACGTTCCATATGATGCCATCGCAGGAGCATCGACTCCATACGTACTTGCTTGGTTCATCGTGAGACGGGGAGCGGAAAGGGTGGTTGAAAGAAGAGTGATAGGCCAACCGTTATCAAGAAATGAAGAGTTTGCAGTTTGGTCTCCAATAAAGAGTTTTTGGAGAGAGGTTGCTCCGCTTAACGAGCCAACACCATTTATTTTCAAGATGCTATAACTTGTCGGTTTTACTGTGCACGAACCGATATAATTGACGATATTTCCTTGCGCGACAGCATTTAGAGTGGCGGTAGGAATACCACAGGTATTGAGGATGCCAGATGCTCCTTGAGTCCAAGTTCCACCTCCAGAAGGGAAAGAAGCCGTGACGGTTCCGTTATTTATCCAGGTTCCCCCAAGAGAATCGGGATTAAGCGAGTCTAATCGAGTTGCATACGCCGCGCCACCAAAAGTAAAATTAGAACCAGAAGAAATAGTGTAACTGCCTGACAGCCAAGTCCCCGGCAATATCGATGTTCCGCTTAGAGTTTTGCCACTACCGGTAAAAGAAACTCTTGCGGCACTAATACAAGCTATAGAGGCGCAGTTGCTAAAGCTTCCGTTAATGACAGCATTTCCAGAAATATTGAGACCACCATAATCCGAATAAATGAAGGTAATACCAGTACCAGCATTCATGGTGAGGGTACCGGTAACTCCAAATCCATAGTCATCTCTCACGGAACCTCCACTTATCGTCACATCCCTAAGCGCTACACCCGCGATCAAATCATCAACTACACCTCCTCCGCTCGGAATGATAACACTATCGCCATTCAAAAGTGCTCGACAGCCAGATCTCGGGGTAATAGCGCTCCAATTATTACCATCAGACCACACACCAGTGGCTGGACCTATCCAAGTCCTAGTATAATTTGGCCAAAGAGCTGGATTACAAGTGGCATGACTCACATTCGGCGAGACGAAAAAAAGCCCTGCAAGGAAAAAAACGAAAAGAGACGATTTCACCAAAAGAGACTTCTTAGAAAAAATCATTTCCCTCAATTATACCATAGGGCATTTGACAGATGGCAGATACAGGATGTATACTGTGGATAACAGTTCGCCTTCCGGCGGGCTTCTTTTTTACCCAAAAGGGTAAAAAAGAAAGAAATTATCAATTTAGAAGGAAAAACTATGTTTGATTTAAAGATTATAAATTCAGTCATTGACCAGCTCGGTGAAGAGCGCGGTATTCCGAAAGATAAACTCATCGAAGCGATCGAGGTCGCTTTGGCAACCGCGTACAAAAAAGAGTACGGAAAAAAAGGACAGATTGTCCGCGCAAAATTTGATTTGAACAGCGGAAAAGTAGAATTTTTGCAAGTAAAAATTGTTGTCGATCCGGAAAAAGTTATTTTCCCTGAAGAAGAGGAGGGGGAATCAAAAGTGGAAGAAGGAGTCGAAGATGACCGAATCCGATTCAATCCTGAACATCACATCCTTCTTGCTGACGCGAAGAAAATAAAAAAAGACGCGCAAGTCGAAGAAGAAATTGTCTTCCCGCTTGAATCAAAAGATGATTACGGACGAATTTCTGCGCAGACTGCGAAACAAGTTATCATTCAGAAAATCCGCGAAGCAGAAAAAACTGGAGTGTTGGCTGAATACGGAAAGCGCGAAGGAGAAATCGTCTCTGGAACAGTGCAGAGAGTGGAGCGAGGAAATATCTTTATTGATATGGGACGAACGACTGCAGTTTTGCCATACGAAGAGCAAATTCCCGGAGAACGCTACCAGCAAGGCGAGCGAGTGCGAGGTTATCTTTATAAAGTAGAAGACAATACTAAAGGAGTATTCCTTCGCATTTCTCGCGCGCATCCGAAATTCTTGGAAAAGCTTTTTGCTGTCGAAGCGCCGGAGATCGCAAATGGAACGGTGGAAGTAAAAGCGGTTGCCCGAGAAGCAGGCTCACGAACCAAAATTGCCGTCTCTTCAAAAGACGAACATGTTGATCCTGTTGGATCACTTGTGGGACAACGAGGAGTGCGGGTCTCTACTGTCATGAGTGAACTCGGCGGAGAAAAAATAGACATCATTGAATGGTCAGCTGATCCAAAGAGATTTATCGAAGACGCGCTTTCTCCTGCAAAAATTTTGAAAGTGCAAATTGATGAGAAAGAAAGAAAAGCGATAGTCGAAGTTGCGTCCGACCAGCAATCGCTCGCTATCGGAAAGGGAGGACAAAATGTCCGCCTCGCCGCAAAACTTACTGGATGGAAAATTGATATCCAATCAGCAAAAGGCGAATCTATTGCGGAAGCGGAGCCGGAAGTAGTAAAATCATAAGCATTATTTTTTAGAAATTAATAATTAGCAATTTAATTCTATGAGTTCATATCTATGGTTTGCTCTCGGTAGTGCAGTGCTTGCCCTTCTTTACGGATTTATTCTTATCCGCTCCATTCTTAAAAAGGATGCTGGAGACGCTCGAATGCAGGAAATTGCAAAGGCGATCCAGGATGGCGCGAAAGCGTACCTTAATAGACAGTACCGAACTATCGGCATTATCGCGATCATTCTTTTTATCGTCCTTCTTTTTGTTACTGGTGTAAATACAGCTCTGGCTTTTCTTGTCGGAGCGATTCTTTCTGGAGCAGCGGGGTATGTCGGAATGAATGTTTCTGTCCGAGCGAATGTACGAACCGCAGAAGCTGCAAAGAAAGGACTGAAAGAGGCGCTTAAGCTCGCTTTTCAGGGAGGTTCTGTCACAGGACTTCTTGTTGTCGGACTCGCACTTCTTGGAGTCGCTGGATTTTATGCGCTCACTCATGACGTAAAAGCGCTTATCGGATTTGGATTCGGAGCATCTCTTATTTCTGTTTTCGCTCGACTTGGAGGAGGAATCTTTACCAAAGCAGCAGATGTCGGAGCTGATCTTGTTGGAAAAATTGAAGCAGGGATTCCAGAAGATGACCCTCGAAATCCCGGAGTGATCGCGGACAATGTTGGAGACAATGTCGGAGATTGTGCGGGAATGGCAGCTGACCTTTTCGAAACATACGCTGTCACTTCAGTCGCGACGATTCTTCTTGGCTCTCTTATTTTCGATAATTTTCAAAACGCAATCATCTATCCGCTTGTTCTTGGCGGAATTGCGATCATCGCTTCCATCATCGGAACCTTTTTCGTACGCCTCGGAAAATCAGGAAACATTATGGGAGCTCTCTACAAAGGACTCATTGCTTCCGGAGTAATCTCCGCAATTGCATTTTATCCTGCGACAAAAATGCTCATGGCAGGAACTAGCTATGGTACAACCAATCTCTATCTTGCATCTCTCGTCGGACTTGTTGTTACAGCGCTGCTTGTCGTGATTACCGAATATTACACTTCGACAAAATACGCTCCTGTGCAATCGATCGCGAAGGCAAGTGTTTCGGGGCATGGTACGAATGTGATCCAAGGCCTTGCTGTTTCGATGAAATCAACTCTGTTCCCGCTTCTCACAATTGTCGGAGGAATTTTGCTTGCGTATCATTTCGCAGAACTTTATGGAATTGCTATTGCAACAATGAGCATGCTTTCAATGGCAGGAATTATTGTCGCAATCGATTCATACGGACCGATTACTGATAACGCCGGCGGAATTGCAGAAATGGCAGAGCTTCCAGAAAATGTTCGCGAGATCACCGATGCACTCGACGCAGTTGGAAACACTACAAAAGCAGTGACAAAAGGCTACGCCATCGGTTCTGCGGGACTTGCGGCTCTCGTTTTGTTTGCATCATATACGCAAGAATTCATAAATCTCGGACACAGACTTTTCTTTGATCTTGGAAATCCGCAGGTCATCATCGGTCTCTTTATCGGAGGACTGCTTCCTTATTATTTTGCTGCGCTTTCTATGGAAGCGGTCGGTAAAACTGCGGGAGAAGTTGTCACAGAGGTACGAAGACAATTCAGAGAAATAAAAGGAATTATGGAAGGAAAAGCGAAACCGGATTACGCACGATGTGTTGATATCGTAACCAAAGCGGCAATCAAGCAGATGATTATTCCGGCTCTTATCCCAGTTATCGTCCCAATTCTTGTCGGATTTATCTTCGGCCCTATCGCTCTCGGAGGACTTCTCGTCGGCTCAATCATCACTGGACTTTTCGTGGCAATCTCAATGACTTCCGGCGGTGGAGCATGGGACAATGCGAAGAAATACATTGAAAAAGGAAATTACGGAGGCAAAGGAGGAGACGCTCACAAGGCCGCTGTCACTGGTGATACCGTGGGAGATCCATATAAAGATACTGCTGGTCCAGCAATCAACCCGATGATCAAGATCCTAAACATCGTCGCTCTCATTATCGTTCCGATTCTCGTAAAAATGTTTTTGAAATAATCTTATTAAAAGATTTGGTACAAAACCGCGACTGTTCACCAGTCGCGGTTTTGTGTAGAATGAAGACGAATAAAATTATGGAAGAAACGCAAAACCCACAAACGGACACCCCGAAACCAAAAAAGAAAGCCATCGGCGGAATGATCGGGATTATTATCATTCTCATCATTATTCTTGTCGGGGGAATCTTATACCTTCGAGCAAAAATTAAAGAGCGACAAAACTATATCCAAAACGGGAGCTTGGGAATCAATTAAGAAATTGGAGATGAAAAAATTCCGCTTCCGCGGGATTTTTTCATCTCCATGAATTAAACCAGAAGCGAAGCGCTTGCCCATGTTCCGAAAGTGGAATGCCATAAGTGAGTGGTACAAAAAAGAGAAAAAGGACAAGTGACAGTGCGACGAGAAGAATGAAAAGGGTATATCTTGTCTTGCGATTTTCGATCGAATCAATGAGAAATACCATAATGAGAATTGAGAAGATAAGCGCTGTAAAATAGTGATATAAAAACATCACTCTGGCGATAAACATAAACGGCAAAAGATTTACAAGGTATCCAACAGAAAGAAAAGCCATAATTTCAAGCTTCGGCTTGTATTTCCTAAAATGAAGCAGGACGGAACAAAACAAAAGCCATACAGATAAAAGCCCTCCCCAATACAAAACTGGATTCCCGATGAGATAAATTTTTGCTTCAGTGCCGGGAACATCTCCCGCGTGGTTCCAATAATAGATAGGGCGAAGCATGAGGGGCCACGTCCACCACTTGCTTCCGTAAGGGTGCGTGAGAGACGGAGAATTGGCTGTATACATCACCTTGTTGAGCTCAAGAAACTTTGAAATAAAACTGGGCGCAGGTTCTTTTCCTGCATATTGACTTCCGGCAAGTGTCCCCTGAAAAGCCGTAGTCAAGAAAGCATCTCCCGTGCCGGATTTCGGCAGAAGAAGAAAATGAACTTCAAAAATAGCCATATAGAGAAGTACCGGAATGATGCAAAAAGAAACCACCTTGATTATCAACCCCTTAAGTGAAACTTTATTTCGAATTCCGTTCCAGAGCTCCCAAAGAATTACCAAGCCGAGAAAAGAAAGTCCAGTCCATTTTATGGAAAAGGCGCAGGCAAGGCTGGCTCCGGAAAGAAAGGAAAGCCACATAAGTTTTCTCTCCCGAGCAATGATCGATAGCAAAATCCCGCCGAACCCAAAAAGCAAGAGTAAGCTGTCGAGAAGAATAAATCGAGACTGAACCAAGAGCGAATTTTCTAGGATAATGAGAAGTCCCGCGACGAATGAGGCTGTTTTAGAAAAGTGTAGTTTGAGACAGAGAAAATAAATGATGATCGGCAAAAGCACTCCAGCAATGACAGGCAAGAGTCGGAGCCACAGATAACTTGAATCGGGAAAATTCTGGCCGATCGATGCGAAACTAAAACCCGGCTGATAACCCCCGATCCAGCCAAAAAAAGTGATGAGGAGCTTCGCCAAAGGAGGATGAAGATCAAAAAAGAAATTTCCGGTGAAATAATCCGTCGCGAACTTTCCAAAATGCACCTCGTCGAACACAACTTCTTTCGGATAGCCGAAAAGCGTGAAGTGGCTCACGAGACTAAGCACGAGAAGCGTGATCCATCCGTGCCGAGAGAGAAAATTCTCAATCCTTTCCATATAGACAAGAATCTTACTACGGGATTCGACAAAATCCAAATTAACGGCTACACTAGCGAACTATGACACATACGAAAAATATAAAAATCACCAAACTTCCCCACTCGATAGTGGAGATTGAGGGAGAAATCCCTGCTGAAGTACTCCTAATCCACAGAAAGGAGGCGCTCGCAGATTTGAGTAAAAACATAAAACTCGACGGCTTCAGACAAGGACATGTACCAGAAACCGTCCTCGTTTCAAAGCTTGGTGAAGTTTCCATTCTTGAAGAAGCGGCGGAAATCGCTCTCCAGCATGAATATGTCAGTATCGTTGATGAACACAAACTTGAAGTCATTGGCAAACCAGAAGTTATCCTCACCAAAATTGCTCCAGGCTCTGATGCTGGTTTCAAGATCAAAGCAACTGTCATTCCAGAAATTGTCATAGGCGACTACAAAAAGATTGCCGACAAGGAGATGAAAAAGAAGGAGGATAAGATTGAAGTTACTGAAAAAGATATTGATGACGTCATCGAGGAGGTCCGCAAACTCCATATGAAACACGGGAACGGCACTCACAAAGAAGGAGAAACCGAAGACCATTCAAAACACGAGCACACTTTGCCAGAATTCAATGACGAATTTGTAAAGAAACTCGGCGAGTTCGAAAATGTTGCAGACTTCAGAGCAAAAGCGAAAAAGAATCTCGAAGAGGAGAAAAAACAGAAAGCAAAAGACAAGCGCCGATCACAGATCATCGACGCTCTCCTTGAAAACACAAAAATTGACTTGCCGGAAATTCTCGTCAAAAGTGAGCTCGACCGGATGAAAGCGCGATTTGAAGACGAGCTCGCTCATGCAGGACTTTCATTCCCCGATTATCTGAAACACATCAAGAAAACAGAAGAGGGAATCGCAAAAGAATGGAGGCCGAGTGCGGAAAATCACGCGAAGACAGAACTCATCTTGAGTGAAATTGCTCGCAAAGAAAAAATTATTCCAACAAAAGAGGAGGTTGATGAGGAATCAAAAGCTCTCATGGAACACTATCAGCATGTCGAGCCGGAACGAGTCCGAGCCTATGTGACAATGCTCCTCATGAACGAAAAAGTCATCGCATTTCTCGAAGACGAGGAGAAGAAATAGTTTCTATATTTATATTAAAGACTCTTGATCGATTGAATCAAAGCATCAACATCTCCTTTTGATATATTTTGTTTTGCTGGAAGCATAAAAGTATATCTCCACCCATTTGGACCCCAAAAATCTACACCGCTTGGGACAGTCGTGTCCGACTTCACATACACAAATCCCTTTCCATTTTTATTTGCAAATTGATACACAGGAGTACTAGAACCAAAAAAAGCTGTGATGTTTTTCAGAACTAAAACTTTTGAATACCCAGTTTTATCTTCTTGTGTTGTGGCTTCATCAATTACCTGCTGATTTGTCCCGTGTAAAAATTTTTGAAATTCATAACTGGAAAAATTTGGCTCAATTTTAGAACCTATGAACTGGAAGAGCGAATTGAATTGAGCCAGTTCAGTGGGAGAAAAATCTGATTGTTTGAGTTCATCTTGCGGACTAAGTTTGTTTAAAGTCACAGTCATCTTTATACCATTTA
Source organism: Minisyncoccota bacterium (assembly GCA_028711065.1). Classification (GTDB taxonomy): domain Bacteria; phylum Patescibacteriota; class Minisyncoccia; order Phycocordibacterales; family JAQTLZ01; genus JAQTLZ01. The sequence continues at coordinate 18,475 of JAQTSY010000002.1, read as the reverse complement.
CGAAAGTATACTGGCCAAGACTATCCCTGCTTCCTCTATAGCTTTTCTCTAAACCCCAGGGTGACTCAATATCTATGGAATGGTGGGATAATCTTACCTCAACTAGATTTTGTGGCTTTGTATTGCTGAAAATGTAATCACTTATCGCATTACCTGAAACAAGTGAGCTGGGTGTAGTATTTGAAGATACCCCACTCGGACTATTTTCAGGTGCAGTATTCACCGTCAAAGAATTAGTATTTTTAGTATTTTTTGAATAAAGATAAATACCTCCGCCAATCGCCAACAACGCGATAAATGCTATTAAAAGTGGGACTACGAAACCTTTTTGTAAGTTTTTCATATGTTAAAAGTATACCGGATTTAAATTAAAGTTACTGCTGAACAACTACTTCAAGAGGAATGTGGGCGACTGGACGAAAATCCTGCTCGCCCATTTCTTTTACTTTTACAACAAGGAAATGATCGCCTCCGCCCTTCGTGTGAATCTCACCGAAAAGCAATCGGGTGCGGATACGACGATGTTCGTTTTTCATCTCAAAATTATAGGGAAAAGTATTTATCACTTCGCCACTCGGACCGTACAAATCGACCGCGACATCTGCTTTAAGTTCCACTCCGGAAACATCCCTTCTCCAAAGAGAAACAATTTCAAGTGGAATACCAATCACAACATCCGGTTTTATCTCCGAAGAAAGTCCCCCATCATATTGGACCAATTTTGGATCTCTTTTCAGAGTAACTCTCTCAATCACATTCGAGAGGCTTATGTTATTGGTCTGCGGGTCAATATTGGAAGAACGGCAAAGGATTGACCAAACATGCGTGACCGCGGGTGAAAATTTTTGCACCTTAGGATTCGCAGGAATCTTTGCATTTTTCTTTACAGCTTGCGAAGGATTTTTCGCTTTTACCTTTACGGATGATTTCTTTTTGATTTCAGTTTTTTTCATGAGCTGAATTGCTTGTATTTTTTCTACAAAAGATTATTCATTTACCGGAATACTGATAGCATCTTTCACAGTAACTGTCGCACCATCTACGCTATACCCCGTACAAGTAATATTAAGCTCGAGAGGAGAAAAATATTTATATCCAGTTGCGGGCGGTGTTCCAGAGAGCATCTTCGCGATAAATTCTTCTGCACCAGAGGGCTGCATTTGGCCTTGGCGACTCCAAAGCGTACTGGAAGCATCGGCAAGCGGGACATAATATCCGCCAGGAACGCAACCAAAAATGTTCCCTGTTGTTTTCCAAGAAATCGTATTAGTCGAATTATAAGAGACAGCTTCGGGGATATGAGAACCATTCACTTTCAAAGTAACCGAGGGAGGAGTACTAGTACCGTATCTTATGGTTATTGGAGGAGGAGTGATCTTTGGAGAAGGTGAGGGTATGGTTGTCGAGGTTGGTGTTGAAAGATTTGTCGCAGAGGGAGTCGGTGTGGCCAAAGAATCAACAAGAGGAGTAGGACTCTCACTGACTATTGCAGGTTGAGTCGTCTTAGTGCGAGCATACCAAAAAATAGATCCGGCGATAACGAGAATGATTACGAGAAGCAGATACTTTTTTTTATTAATTTCCATATTACTGTTTTTGAAGTTAACCGAATAATTCCTGATTAATTATTGATTATAGCATAGCGATTGCTCTCTCATACATTACAACAGAAAAATAAAGTGTTCTGCTAGAAAAACAAAAGCCCTCAAAGGGCTTTTGTTTTAAATACGCTGAGAAACTGGAATTAGTGACTTGTAAGAGGAGATGGTCCTGTGATCGTGATAACGAGTGTCTCATTATCCGTACCGCATATATTTGTTGCATGGATAGGAACTGAATATGTGCCCTGAGTAGTAGGAGTACCGTCAATAGAATACTCTGTGTCATCAAATCCATTCGTTCCCCTCAATCCTGGAGGGAAAGGGGGTGTTGCGCCCAAATGAGACTTGTAATAATAAGATGTGCCGCCGTAAGGTGTGTATCCCGCAGAGAGACCATAATGGAACTGCTGCCCAACTATCCCGCTTGCTGTAAGAGGAGAGCTAATGCTTGTTCGTCTCGCTCCGTAAGGACAAACTGGCGTTGGGGTCGGTGTAGGGACAGGAGTCGCGGTTGGAGTTGGAGTCGCGGTTGGGGTAGGTGTCGGAGTCGGAGCACGAGTTGGGGTCGGAGTAGGCGTAGGAGCAACAACTGTTACTTTCGTAGAAGCTGTCAATCCCACTTGTTTTTCGCCGACTTTTGCATGTGCATAATAGACAATGGTTTTCTCGCCAACGGTACTATAACCGCAATAAAAATCGGTATGATTCCATTCGACACTCGGACTACCTGACTCGCAACTATAAGTAGCCCTATCAAAAAATCCGTAAGGAGCGAATATGAAAGGAACGTTTGAATCAATTTTTACAGTAACATGAGTACTCCCAGGAGCTACTATAGTCGTTGGATCGGCAGTGAGGGTTATCGATTTTATATATGGATCTCCGTATACAACACTATAGCTTCCTGACCCCTTCATAACAGTTGCGGCAGTACCTTTACTATCCCGAGCACTGGCTCCGGAAGCAGAGGCCACATCAGCCGTAACTTTTAAACTCCCGTGCCCCGCAGGCAATGTTACTTTATAAGCACCGCTAGAAGTTTGGTTTTTTGCTATGACGAGAGAACCCGCTTTGATATTCCATTTTACGCTGCCAATCGGAACATTTTTCACAACACGTGATCTGAATCCATTCGGCATTTTTGTTACTACTACCTGGATTGCATTTGCCGTTAACCAGATAGGTTCTCCTCCAAATCCGCCTCTCACAAGATCAATCCTATCTGCATCAGTTGTCCCTGGCTTCGCAGGATCTGCGCTGTAGGCAAAAACCACGACACGCAGACTTTTACCAGTGTCTTGAGGAACACACGAACCAAGATAGCGCTCACACATACCTGCGCCCGCAGTGTTGCAAGTTTTGATCGAATTATTATTAGAAGCACAGAAAGAGCTGGCATCAAAGGCACCGATCGCAGCAAGATCCCCACTGCCCGTCAGACTGCTCAAGAGATTAGAACCATTATTGTTTTGAAAGAAAAGAAAAACACCGACTCCGATCAAAACAATGACGATAATACCTATAAATTTCTTCATACGAAAGATTGATACTAGTTAGTAATAAGAGGACAAAGTAAAAATGCTAATTTTAGTATACCAGGAGACATACTTTCCTCCTGTGGATAGGAATTCAGAGAAATTCGAGCCTTAAACAAGAAGGAGAAGGGCCGAAACAGCCAAAGAGGCCGTTTCGGCTCGAAGCACCTGCTCACCAAGAGAAAGGATGGAAGCCTTTTTGTCTCGAAACAGCTTCAATTCCCTCTCGCTCCAGCCTCCTTCTGGACCTATAAATATTTTAAAAATATCACCTTGCAATTTAAAATCTCTAAAAGGAATTCCTGAAAAATCGAAGGCGATGATTTCTCCTGACGTGGACGAAAGAGCGCTCTCCAATTTCATCACTTCGTGAAGCTCCGGCAAAATTCCCCGCCCCGACTGCTCGGACGCCTCTTGAATAATTTTCTTCGCTCGCTCGATATTCAAAGATTTTTTCTCGCTCCTCTCCGAAAGTATCGGAATAAAATGAGTCACGCCGATTTCCGTACCCTTTTCAAGCACCCATTCGAATTTGTCTTTCTTGATGAGCGATGCAAACAAATAAATTTCCCGTTTTGGAATATTTTTGACTTTTGCCGACCCGACAATTTTAAAATTCAAATTTCCCTCTTCAAAAGAGGTGATCACAGCTTCAAATTCAAAACCGGAATTATCAAGGAGAAGCACGGATGCCCCGATCTGAAAACGGAAAACATCCTTAAGCTGATGATGAAGCTCGCGATTTCGGATTCGTATCGTATCTTTCCCCTGGAGCTTTTTTTCAATGAAAAATCGGTGGAGTCGCATGGTTACTACCATAGCGTATTTCGTTATAAAAAAATAGACCTCGAACTTGTATCGGAAAATGCTTTTGCTATACTGGCATTGTTATCAATAAATACTACCGATTATGTCTATTCTCATCCCAACAGTCATCGAAAAAACCTCAATGGGCGAGCGAGCCTATGATATTTATTCGCGACTTCTTAAAGAGCGTATTATTTTCCTCGGAGGGCCGATCGAAGATACTGTAGCAAATATCGTCATTGCCCAGCTTCTCTTCCTCGAATCCGAAGATCCGAAGAAAGACGTTCAGCTCTATATCAACTCTCCCGGAGGTTCTGTCACAGCAACGCTCGCGATGCTTGATACCATGAACTACATCAAGCCCGATGTCTCGACGGTTTGTGTAGGAATGGCAGCTTCTGGTGCAGCAGTTCTTCTCTCTGCCGGAGCAAAAGGGAAACGATTCGCGCTCCCAAATGCCGAAGTAATGATCCACCAGCCATGGGGAGGAGCGGAAGGACGCGCATCTGATATCGAAATCACTGCAAAACATATTTTGAAAACAAGAGCGAATCTAAACAGAATTCTCGCAAAAAATACCGGGAAAGCTCTGGCCCAAGTTGAAAAAGATGTCGACCGAGACTATTTCATGTCGGCAGAAGAGGCGAAAAAATACGGAGTGGTAGACAAAATCTACGAACCGACGAAAGAGTCAGATAAATAGAGGGGCAAAGAGCCCCCCGCTTGCATGCAAGCGGGGGGCTCTTTCTTTAATAGACAAAAAAGCGAAATCTTGTATGATAAAGCTATAGTCATTTATTCATTATTCACGATTTCGTTTTTTTATTAAGACTTAGAATATTCAAAGGAGACAAATTGTCAAAAACCCTTATGTTAAGCCGTTCTACAAGCAATCTCTCACTGTATAAAGTCTAGAAGGAGGCGAAATCTTTCGCACCATGTCATTAAAAATAGCATTTCTCCTCGCGAGCATAGCCGGCGTCGCGGGAATTCTCATCGGGTATTATCTCCGGCTCATCATCTCTTTGGGGAAGAAGGGATCGGTGGAACTTGAGGTCAAAAACCTTCTCCTTGAGGCAAAAGAAAGCGCAAAGAAGATAACCGTCGAAGCAGAAACAAAAGCTGCCGAGACAATGAAAGAGCTCCGACTCGATATGAAGGAGCGGGAAGACAAGATAAAGGCAACAGAAGACAGACTGATTAAAAAGGAAGATACGCTCGACAAGCGTCAGATGGATATCGACAAAGAAGTCGAGTCTATTAAAGCAAAAATTGTTGAGATCAAAGACATAAAGGATAAGACGGAGAAAATACAGGAAGCAAAGCGGGGAGAGCTCGAGAAAATCGCTCGCCTCTCTACCGAAGACGCGAAGAAGGAGCTCCTGGCGATCGTTGAGAAACAATCGGAAGAGGACATCATGGTCCGGATGAAAAAGCTCGAGACGACCGGACAAGAAAAGCTTGAATCGAAGGCGAAAGATATTCTTTCGACCACTATCCAGCGCCTCGCTGCGAGTGTTTCTTCTGACATGCTCTCTACAAGCGTCGCAATTCCTTCAGATGAAATCAAAGGAAAGATCATCGGAAAAGAAGGACGAAATATCAAGACATTTGAGCGAGCTTCCGGAGTCGAAGTTATCGTAGATGATACTCCAGGAGCGATCACTATTTCTTCTTTTGATCCGATTCGGCGCCAGGTCGCGAAGTTAGCGTTGGAGAACCTCATTCTCGATGGAAGAATCCAGCCGGCAAAGATCGAGGAGATGGTAGAAAAGGCGAAATTGGAGATCAATAAAATTATTAAAGAGAAGGGCGAGCAAGCAGCGTATGAATGTGGGGTGTTCAACCTCGATCCAAGAATTATTTCCATCCTCGGACGACTCTATTTCAGAACAAGTTACGGCCAAAATGTTCTCCAGCACTCAATTGAGATGGCTCATATTGGAGGAATGCTCGCGGAAGAGCTTGGCGCAAACGTAAACATTGCAAAAGCAGGATGCCTCCTTCACGACATTGGAAAAGCAGTAGACCATGAAGTAACTGGTACTCACGTAGAGATTGGACGAAGAATTCTTCAGAAATTTGGCGCGGATCCGCTCATTGTGAAGGCGATGGAAGCTCATCATGGTGAATATCCATACGAAACTATCGAATCAATCATCGTCCAGACTGCCGATGCTATCTCTGGTGGACGCCCAGGAGCACGACGTGATTCCGTAGAGAACTACTTGAAGCGACTTGGAGACCTCGAAGCTATCGCAAACAGCTTTAAGGGCGTTGAAAAATCATACGCACTCCAAGCAGGGCGGGAAATACGAATATTTGTCACTCCAGCTGATGTGACTGACGTAGAAGCCAAAACTATGGCTCGAGATATAGCTGTTAGGATAGAAAATGAGCTCCGCTACCCTGGAGAAATCAAGGTAAATGTCATTCGAGAATCACGTTCTATCGAATTTGCGAGGTAATTAGGACATAAAATAGGGAAAAGAGCCCGGCACCTTCCGAAGAAGGTGCCGGGCTCTTGCATTCCTCCCCCGTTTATAGCCCAATTTTCCTTGCCTTGCATGAAAAAAGCCCTGTAATATAATGGGAAAGTACATTACAGGAAGGAGAAACAACACTTTTCTCCGAGAAAAATAAATAAGGTCGATTTTAAAAGCTTGATAATTAAATAGAACTTACAGATACGGATGCAGTTTGAGGCGACTGTGAGGCTTGCGACTAAAATGTACTTAATAGTACATTGCAGGAGCAAACGAGCAGGCAACGAAAAAATGCGCCGGATATGTAAGTTATAACAATATGAATAAAGCAGGAATAGTGGATATGGTGCACATGAAGCTCGGCACCACAAAAGTACAAGCAGAACAGCTCGTTGATACGATGCTTGATGGCATTGTAGGTTCTCTTAAGAAAGGAGAAGAAGTTTCTATAGCAGGTCTTGGTATCTTTTCAGTAAAACAGCGAGCAGCACGGCAAGCTCGAAACCCTCGAACTGGCGAATCTATCCAGGTTGCAGCTATGAAGGTTCCGAAATTCCGAGCAGCAAAGGCCCTCAAGGACGCAGTAAAATAATAAACGAACAGAATTCACGAATTTCTGCGTTGGGAATTCCGCTCGCTCCCGCACAGTAGGTTTACTACAGTTTGGTCGCGGTGCTCATTCCCGCCTTGAACTTCGTAGAATTCTCCTCGTTTATAGTCACTCGACTGTTTACTCAAGCAAAAAATCGCCCTAGGGCGGTTTTTTGTTGAAAGAAAAACAGACACCGAAGTGTCCGTAAAGCTATACTGATCTCTTATGCTTGCCCGGCAGAAATTCTTTATGCCCGCAGAAAAAAGAAGGTTCAAATGAGTCGGGAAAAGAAAACCCGTGCCGTTGGCAGCACGCACAGAGCCTTTTCAGACGCTCCCGAAACATACTGCGAGTTTCCCGCTTCCACCAGAGATACTTGCGCGGTATGCATCTTCCTCCCCTCTCACAGGCGAGCACCTTTGCCGAGTAAAACTCGTGACAACGGCCAATCTCAAGCGCTTCATTGAGAAGTGCCAACTCCTTCTCACGCCCACCCTTCGAACAAAACCTAAAAAGAGAGGGTATATCCATTTCTTTGTGCATCTGGTCACCCTCTTTCTTTGAATCCTTCCCGAAAGAAACCTTCTTTTGTCCTAACCTCCTGTGAGTCTAGCGCAGAAAAAGCGAGCCAGCAAGAAAAACTTTTTTGCCTGGCCAGAAATGAAAAACCGGAGGGTTATTTGCCCCGCCGGCGTATCTCGACTTCGTATTGGCAGAGATCGAACGGCGACAAATTGCCATCGACCTGCAAACCCTCTCTTTCACATTCCTCGCAAAAATCAGCGAGGGCGCCTTCAAACTCCTTTCTGGCGGCAACCTCTTTGTCCACCAATTTTACCGCGAGGCATAGCTTCTCCTCTTTTTCAGCCTGCGTACGAAGCGCCCAAAACCTCTGATAGTTGAGGGCATACCAAACGAGCCCCATCAAATCAAACCAGAGTACTTCTCTGCCTCGCTTAAAACAAAACGTGTACAAGCTTTCCAAATGGACAGCATGTTCCCGCGCCACCATGGTATTGCCTCCTTTCCGGAGCTCGGGTCGAGAAACTCAATCAGCCAATCTTTTGGCTTGCAATGGCAGTGCGTTCCTCATTCGTTGCAGACTGCAATTTAACATAGAAAATCGCTTTCAGCAAATCCAACTCTTCCTGCAATTCCGCCATCCTAACATCTATAGTTCCCCCAGGAGCTGTAAGATTCCTGATTGCAATTTCAAATGCCTCTGCTGATCTAACACCTGTTTCTATATTTGGAGCGACCCATTCATTTTTCCCTGCCGGTAAAGGTGTGCTAGGAAGAGCTTCTTCAGCCATTCTTTTTCTTGATTCAATTATAGTATTCTGGATTTCCCTAGCGCTATTATTTATGGAGATACTGACAACTTTGGGAAAATCGACAAACTGCCTCCAGAGTTCCATGATTGAAGCTTTCTCAAAATCCTCGCGAAGAGAAGTTGGGGCGTTTTCTGTTTTTGTCTGACTAGGCATTCCGCTGATTGGCATATAAGTTTAAGAAAAATGGATAATGACTAAATTCTACCAGAACGAAACCTCTCTGCAACTAAACTATTTGTCAGAGATTTTACTCGCCTCCCACATAAATTTAAACCAGGTCCGAAAAGTCTCGGCGATAAATTCATTCACAATAACAGTGCAAGTAGCATTCTCATTAATCTGCCCAATTTTAAAACCAGATTGCACAACTACCTGATTTCCAAAAACGGTAACCGTTGAAGGAGAAGAAAATCCTTCAGGAAGAAATCTGTGTTCGCGATTGATGAGAGATAAAATTGGGTGATTTGTTTTTTGAATCTCAATATCATACAGAGCATGGGTCTTTAAACCCTTCTTGTCTGCTTCTTTGAGAAACTCTTTCAGGAAATTTGCTATTTTCGGATCTGCCCATGCACCTTTCCCTCCGATAACATATGCATCCTGTCCAATTCGTAAAATATCGCGCATAAAATTTTTCCAACCCTCAATGCCTCGATACACATAGACATCTTCTTCATGAGGCTTGCCGTTATAAAGTTCCTCCAAGTCCGGCATGACTTTTTGAAGTTCAGTTTCTTTTTCTTTAAGCACTTCCATGAGCTTTCGCGGGTCTACTGCCTTGTAGCGATTTTCATTTTTCTGCAAGATCTCAAATACCAGCCCTTTTTCAATAAGACGATTCATCGAATCATAGACATTCCTTCTATTGATATTCGATTTTGTAGCAATGTGCCCGATTGGCGATTCGCCCTCGATAAGAAGGCTCTCATAAATCTTTGATTCATTTTTTGAAAGATCAAGTTTCGAAAAGAGATCAGTATAAGACATATATTTTTGATTATTTCTATATGGTGTAGTATAGCACCATAAGGTGGTATGTGCCACTCATTCAATCGATGCTATCCTCTTCATCGGGTAGTCTGATTGAAACATAAACCGAGGTTTAAAGGCCTCAAAACGGAGGGAATTGATCATGCGCAGAATGTTTGTTGCTGTAATGGCGCTCTTCCCGGCTCTCATGTGGGGAGCGGAAGCGCCAAAGATCGAGCTGGCTCCAGAAAGAGTGCCCGATCTGACCGAATCGGAAAGGCCAAAGCCACCGGAGACAGAGAAGAAAGAGAGTCGCTTGAGTTTCAGTCTCAAAACTTCACTTCTCTCTGAATACACGACAGCAGTCGGCGTGACCCTGACCAAGGCGCCGATCGGAGTGGTAGATTTCTCCGCCGCCTACCAGACCAATCTGGGAAGCGTCTACGTCGGCACTTGGAATTCTGTAGAACTCGACCTCAAGGGTCACTACGGAGAAAATTTCGCCGACGAGATAGATTTCTACGCCGGATGGGTCAACACCTGGAAAGGCTGGGTGAAGACAAATGTCACGGTGAGCGAATTCAATCTCGAAGGGCCAAACGGCGGAGTGAAAAGAATCGACAACGATCTCTTCGCCGCCGATTTGAAAGTCGACATGGTCGGTATGAAAATCAAGCAGTTCGTTCCGTATGTAAAAATCCGAGAATTCGAACCGCTCGGGAGTAAAGCGCCAGAAGGCGGATGGTTTAGTTGGGTTGGATTTTCCGGTTCTCAAAATACCGGACTCTCCCTCAACTCGAAACCGATTTCCTTCAACTACGATATTTCCTACGCCCATTCGTGGGGAGCGGTTGGGAGAAATCCGGGACCGGCATTTGTACAGGGAAATTTTTGTCTCCCGATTCCCGTGTTGGACCGTATGAGCATCACGCCGAATCTCCGATATGTTCAGCCGATAGGAACACAATTCGGAAATCCGGGGGACTTCGCAGACAAGCGGCGTCCGAGAGTAATTCCGGGGATTGAGTTTGGTTGGAAGTTTTAGAAAACCACGCCAGAGTTTAGACACTCTGGCGGTTTTATTTGGAAAAATAAAGCGTCTTCATAACACAAATTTCGGTGCCTAACCCCATGAAAAATCCGTGCAAAACCCTTATGGGGTATAACAAAATGCTCATAAAACAAGTTCAGTCGAAATAAGAAGCGAAGAAAAAACCTTTCGCACCGGATAAATCTGCGTGCCCACACCAGAATCGAGCAGAAAATGAACTTATTTTGGGATAAAAGGCTTCGCGCTTCGCCACGCCATTTCAAACATTGTCTTCATGGTGGTCGCAATGGTCACATCTTCGATGCGAACCACGAACAAATTAAACTCCTGAAGCCGGAAAAAGCAGACAACATTGTCGTAGATAACACTGTCGTTGAATACCGGACCGCTCGCCAATCGCGCGCTGTAATTTTCTCCCGCTGTCACTGCCCATCTTTTCGCGCTGGCTCTTGCGTCTGGAGTATCGGCGAGAATTTCTCGCGTGAAAATTTTATTATCTATCGTCGCCTGATTTATTTTTCGGTACGCATCGGGAAATATTTTTTCAACTGAAGAAAGATCAGACCAGAAAATAAGTTCGCGCGTTTTTTTCATCTCTTCATACATATGCAGAAGTCCTTTCTCTCCTTCAAACACTTGTACGCCCGGTCTTCCCTGTTCCGACTGTTGCAAAAGTTCGAGCTCGTGAATTTGTTTTTTAAACGAACTGACATTTTCTTCAAGTTTGCTTTCAACCGCTTTCGGTGAGAGTGCCTGATAATATTCTTTTTTCCCAATTGTGATTTTATGAATGAATCCGCTTTTTAGCATCTCTTCGAGATACACGTAGACGGTCGGACGTTTCAATTCGCATTTAGTGGCAATATTTTTCACGGATGATGTGCCCAAAGCCAAAGTAGCCATATACACTTTTGCCTGTTTTTCATTAAGTCCCAGGGTTTGAAGTGCTGGTATCATCCCTTAATCCTATTCTATTTGAATATAAATGTCAATGAATCTGACATATTTTATCTTCTATTTCTATATTTAGAGCCATATTTTAGCTATTCATAACTCATTTCTTATGCTCTTTTTGACATATTTGGAATCTATTGTAAAGTAATAGCAGAGAGAACATTGACACACGGACTGTTCCGTGGTCAAAGCATAAAAACCTTTGGCCACAGGCCAGAAAGAGGGGTGCAGCCATGAAAAACATTCAAACGACAGAAGTGGAGTTCGCACATATCTTTGAAAGAACGGTAGTGGTCATGAAGGACGTCTACGGATTGAAAGTCGAGGTCAAGCATCTCGACCCCTCGATTATGGGGGACTTCAATGGAGTAGATATCTTCGTGAGAGAAGATTTGTCGGCGGAGATAAAGTTATTTATCCTCGCCCATCTCTTCGGCCACAGTATTCAATTCAACATCTCGGAGAGACTCCGAACTGTGGGGATGACCGAGTACACGCCGCACAACGTAAATGCCCAAGTCTTGAAACGGGTCAAGCGGTATGAATATGATGCGAGTCGGTTTGCACTAACCCTATTCCACAACATCGGGATTTACTCTCTCGATCAGTGGTTGTCAGACTGGGTTGCGGCTGACTGGAGCTATCTCCAGGAGATATATGTAAGCGGAAGGAAGGAGGAATTGACGGCAGAATTTCTGCACGGGTTCAAAGAAAAATATTTTCTGCCCGGTCAACCACTCCTCACACCTCTCCCCATCCCGAAATTCAAACCGCAAGTATGGGAGAGCAGGTTCTCATTCTGAACAAGTCCGTGTCTGAAGTTGGGGGATTCTTTATAGAATCCCCTTCCCATCAAGCTTACAACAATGGGTTGCGAGTTTGCAGGAAGCAGTTCTTTTACAAAGGAGATGAGAATGAGAAACTGGATAAATCATCTGTTATACTTTAAGAAACATGAAAAAATACACGATCGATCCAAAAATGTCATACAAGCAAGAGGAACTTTGGTTTCCCCTCGCTTTAGACATTTTAAATTGGGAAGAGGACTTTCATGACCTCATGCTCAATGACCAGATCCGGATGATCGCTTATGAAAAAGCGATCAAGGAAGTGGTAAAGCCGGGAATGACAGTCGTAGACATCGGAACAGGTACAGGAATACTGGCACTCTGGGCACTTGAAGCCGGAGCGAGAAGGGTACACGGTATCGATGTTAACGAGAAAAGAATTCCGGAAGCAATTGAGAGAATTAACAAAGCTGGCTTCACAAGAAAATTTCACATCTCCAACCAACTCTCTTATGACGTGGAGCTTTCGGAAAAAGTTGATGTGGTTATCTCCGAGATTCTGGGAAATATGGCGGACAACGAGGACATGGTTCCAATATTGAACGATGCCAGAAAACGATTCCTCAAAGAAGATGGAGTTATGCTCCCTCGGAAAGTAGAGTCGTTCTTAGTTCCCGTTGATTCCTCACCTCTCCACGAACAAGTAAAGAACGGCCAGTGCAAAAGCATAAATAACACATACACACTGAAAGCCGTAGAAGATAGGCTAGGAACTAACAGTAAATTCGACATCATGTATGATGCGATAGTACCGAACTCCAGTCTTATCTCTGAGCCAAAACCAATGCAGACGTTTTCTTTCACTGGATCTGATAAATCTGAGTACAAAGCAGAGAGAGAGTTCGAAATAAAAAAGGGTGGAATGTTCACGGGCTTCAAGGGGTACTTCATCGCCAACCTTTCTGAGGCCACAACTTTGGATATTTCCGGTGATGATATCAAAGGACGGACAACTTCAGACTGCTGGAAACACGCCTTTCTGCCGATCGAAAAACCTTTCGTGGTAGAGAGCGGAGATATCCTCACACTCCGATTTGAAAGGTTCTATCCGAAAGATAAGACAAACCCATTCAAGGAGGGCTATGCATGGAGTGGTGAGGTAAAAAGAGACGGAAAGACGATATACGAATATTCTCAAAAGATGGGCTAGACCCATAACCGCGCGCAGACAGAGATGTCTCACGCGGTTTTTTATTTTGGTGCGGGACGGGGTAATCGAAACCCCGATTACGGTTTGGAAAACCGTCGTTTTACCACTAAACTAGTCCCGCGTCAAGTCCCCCCTATTAACTTCAAGCACCATGCTTATGAGTGCGAGAATTCTTCGAAATAGTAGCACACCGAATTCTTTTTTTCCATTGCTAACTATAGAAAGATGGGCTGTGCCATATGGCAATTTCCCACGCCTGTCTTTCCTTTTATCTTTTCTCCTATCTATTTGAGAAAATAATAAATTACTGCGTTTCAAATCAAGTTGAGAAAGCCAGTACTTCTCGCTTGCTTCTATATTAGTATCTGGATATAGGTGAAGTCGCAAACGAAAATTCTCCTTCTTGAGACCGTACGACAACATAAACCACTTGATGACGAAACGGAGGATTGGCACTTCGGAATTGACCACTCTTACAACATGGGCAGTTTTTGCTCCTTCTCCAATATAAATCCCAATACCGAGCATAAAGAGATCTCTTTTACTCAATGTGCCGATATCTTTCTTCGCAAGAGTCTCCGCTTCCATAAGAGATTCTCGCAAGAGTTTATGTTTCGCTTCCGAAGAGGCGAGTCTCGCTTTTACCATATTGTTTTTTACTTCCTGATTCGGTAAATACGGCATACCCGAAAGCCAAAGAGTAAGAGTGCTCTTTGAAACTCCGATTTTTTGCTTTATAAAAGAGTATGAGTAGCCGGCTTTTCTTAAACGGATGGCTTCAGTTTTTAGATGAGCTTTCATATAGAGTATTATCGCATACTATATATAGGGGTACAATATCTTTAATCCACAGAGAACAAAATATGCTATTCTCTATAAAAATATGAAAGAGTTTCTCACTACCGCTGTCTTTAAACTTGTCGTCACTGCAACCGCTGTTATTCAATTTTTTCTGGCAACTCCAAAACAGACGGTGACTCCACCCTCCCCTATCCACCTGCCACAAATTGCCGAGGTACAACAAATTCCTGAAGTTGTTTTGCCAGATCCATTCTCTGTTCTCTCCCCTGAAAATTTTCAAGTGGAAAACATCCCGCGAGAAAAATTTTTCCCACTCATACCAAAAAAAGTAACCTCTCGGCAAAATTCTGTGCCGCAAGTAGCAACTTCAAAACCGCAAATTCTCGACCCTCGACTTCACGGCTGGGATCTCACCAATGCGAAAATTGCACCGGCTGTGGTAAATATTTTCTGCACATTACAAACCGGAAATATTATCCGCACTTCAACAGGAAGCGGAGTTGTCATAGATCCTCGCGGAGTGATTCTTACCAACGCCCACATCGCCCAATATCTTCTTCTCGCAGACACGACGACGAATCCAAAAACAAATTGTACGATACGAAGTGGAAATCCAGCAAAAGGAAATCTATCGGCGAAACTTCTTTACATAAGCCCTGCGTGGATGAGCGAGCACGGTGGAGATCTTTTAAATCCAAGCCCTGTCGGGACGGGAGAATATGATTACGCGCTTCTCCTCGAAACGGGAAACGCTCACCCATTCTCTCCGCTCGCTGATGAGAATGAAAATACTGATTCAGGAGAAGATACCATACTCGCTGGCTATCCATCACCTTTCACTTCCCTTTCTTCACGCGACAATTTATCTTTCCTTTCTGTTCTCACACAAATTGAAAAGACTCAAGGATTTCGTGGTAATGGCAATGACCTCCTCTATTTCGGAGGTTCACTTCTTGCTGAACGAGGTTCTTCCGGCGGACCGGTGATAAATGAGGATGGAAAAGTTTTAGGAATTCTCGTTACTGCCACCCCAGGAATCACTGTTGCATCGAGAGAATCGCGAGCAATTTCTGCCTCCTACATCCAAAAAGATTTCAGGGAAGAAAATGGAACAAGTATCCAAGAATTTTTGTCTGGAGATTTGAATACCGCTCGAGCAAACTTCATGAATCAATATGGAAATAGTTTAGGCGCGAGACTTCTCCAAAATTTTAACTAATCGTTTTCGCGAGTGAAACGAGAACATCAAAATTATCTTCTGAAACTATCTTATTTTTCTTCTCGAAGTTACATTTTTCGCACCGCTGAATAACAGAAATTTCTCCACCTTTATAGATCGAACCGACAGGGCGCATCATCCCTCCGCAGGTGTTTGCTCTGTCTCCGGGATGAATGTCCACATGCTTACTCCAAAGACACTTCGGGCAATGGTTTGTATACCCTGTGCCGGAGACTGTGAAACCGCAGTGTTCACACGTAAAATCCTCGATTTTTCGTAGAAAAGACATCTTAGATTGAGATACTAGCACCTTTTCGTTTTAAAAACCCTTCTTTGATGAGCGCCGAAATATTTGCTTCGCATCGCTCATCAGAAATTTTTTCCAAAAGTTTTTTCTCCGACATTTTTTCTTCAGTAGAAATAAGTTTCAAAATCTTGCCCCGCACTTCCCTATTCGATCCAGAAAATTTTGACTGCTTTGCGTAGTGAGCACTTCGGCGATTTGGATTCGGAACAGTCGCTTTGAGCATCGCTCCGTAATCCATAAGTGCGTAATACCAATTGCGTGGATTCTTTTTATCGAGAGCTTTTTCGACAAACGGAAAAATAACTTTATCATCCACCATCTTGCAATCCGCATCATTAAAAAAGAAATGGAGAAATGTCCGCCGAATATTCGTTTCAATAAAAATCGTTGGTCTGTTCCAAGCGTATGCTGCAATCGCTCCAGCGGTTGCAGCTCCTATTCCTGGCAAGCTATCAAGCTTTTCTAAATCACTCGGTACCACTCCCCCAAAATCCCGCACAACCATCTCCGCCGCGCGCTTCAGATTAAGCGCGCGGCGATTGTACCCCAGTCCCTGCCACAATTTCAAAACCTCACCAGTATTTGCCGCCGCTAATTTCTGTACGGTCGGAAATTTTCGTATAAAACTTTCATATTTTGGAATGACGCGAGAAACCTGCGTCTGCTGAAGCATGATTTCAGAAACCAAAATCTTGTAAGGATCGGTAGTCTCCCGCCAAGGCATTCGGCGCTTGTTTTTCTTGTAGTAGTTCCAAATTGTTTTTTGAAATGCTTTTATCTTCACATTCCCAGCATAGCGTAATTTTTGGAAAAGAAAAAACTCGAATTCTTTGAATGCGCTTCAAGTTTTTACTGCAATAAGACTACTCAATCGAATTCCAAATAATTTCAAACATTTCTTTGTTCATACGAGAAACATTTTGATTTTCAATTACGATTGCGAGAGTTGGTGATTTTAATTGATGAATTATTACCTTCCTTGGAGTGATAACCAAGTTGGTCGTAAGAGAGGTTTGTTTCGGAAGAATTTTAATCTTTTCATTGAAGTTCCGTTCGTATTTCTTATGTTCTCGAGCAACGGTGGAGTCTTGAAATAAAAGCCTCAGATTTATTTTTAATTCTGCTCGCTTCTCAATAAATTTCTGAAAAAATTTTGAATCAAGCGAAAGCCACTCTTCTTGATTACCGATCACTAGATAATCATCTCCTGTTTTTATTTCAGCCAAAAGATCAGAGTAAACGAGTTTTATCGCCGAAAGGCCTTCGTAATATTTTATAAATGAACTGCTTTTATCTTGCGCATATATTTCTTGGAAATAAGGTAAGCTTTTTAAAAGCTCCTGTTTTCTCTCATTGAAAATTGTTTCGAGTCGATCAGGATTTTCTGCTTTATAATTTTTCTTAAATCCTTTTACTTCTACACTCATG
Source organism: Minisyncoccota bacterium (assembly GCA_028711065.1). Taxonomy (GTDB): domain Bacteria; phylum Patescibacteriota; class Minisyncoccia; order Phycocordibacterales; family JAQTLZ01; genus JAQTLZ01. The sequence goes on along the minus strand of JAQTSY010000002.1, from coordinate 1,393 downwards.
AGTCCTTTTTTTAGAAGAGATTCAACGACAAGATAGACTGTCGGGCGCTTGAGCGAAGAAAGCTGAGATATTTTGAGCACAGAAGTAGAACCGAGCTCAAGCGCAGTCAAATATACTTTTGCTTCTTTATCAGAGAGTCCAAAATCCAAAAGTGTCTTGAGCAATGATTCTGTATTTTGAGTCATTTTATGTCAGTTAAATTGACAACAGAAAATCCTTTATTTATAAGCTTAAAATTAATAATAACTAGTTTATTATAACATATATGACATAGTCAGCAAAGAGTGGTTTTATACATCATGGAGCTTTGTCGAGACAAAGCATTAAAAAGGAGGCTGCGGCCATGTTGGAAAAAACTCAATCGAGGATATACCATATCCACCTGGATACGGATACTCGCTCGAAAGCTTTGCACGAAAAGATCCAACAAGAACTTGGATTCTTTGCTCATCACTTTACCGGCCACCCTGCTGGGTATGATCACTACGAGCCCACGGCTCATAGCTCGATCAAGTTGTTTTCAAAAAAAGATTTCGAAAAAAAGTGGCAGCAATGCCTCGAAATCGTCAATGCGGACAAAAAAGTGATCGGATACATGGAGGGAGAATATATCCCTACCGACGAAGCGATCCCCTTCTCTCCGGTAAAAAAGTTCTTCAAGCCTCACTGGAAAATCAAAGGGCGCAGGCTCGATTCGACCAGGGGCGAAGTCTTCCGGGAAACTGAATTTCATCTCGTGATGGATTCGGAAAAATCTGACCAGCGCTTAGTAAAAGCTCTATTTGACTCTGGTCTCTATGGAGCGAACCTTACTAAAAAGGGTAAGGCTGGCGAAAAAAACTGGAAGGCGGTTGTGATCACTATCCAGGGACATAATCGCTTCATCAAACACCTGATTGATGAAGTGAAATGGTATTTACACCAAGTGGGTGGTGCAGTTCACTGTACGATTAAAGAAGAGGTGGCCCTGAAGAATCAACGCTTCAGAAAACCAGTCGAAGGTTTACCTGTCATTATCGATAAGATAACCTACCAGAAAACCTGGTGAGGAAATGCCCTGAGATAACATCAAAGGGCTTTTTTATTTTTTGGTGCAGAGAATTTCGGTCATTACATGACCAGTATCCTCGTTGAAGATTTTTTCGCTCCGCTCATAAAATCTGCTCAACGAGGCTTCGAATCTCTGACAGGAGTGCCCTTAGGCACTCCTTCACTCCCGACAGAGAAAAAACGGCTTTCGCCGTTTTTCTTCTTGTCGGGGTGCAGAGATTCGAACTCTGACTACATGATCCCAAATCATGGATGCTACCGTTACACCACACCCCGGTATAAATATTTCTCCAAAAATCAACTCGAAAATCTTATCACAGGAATTTTAAAAATCCTAATTCTC
>JAQTSY010000016.1 GCA_028711065.1 Minisyncoccota bacterium | reverse complement strand
CCCATAGAAAGAATAAATCCGGCGATACCCGCTGAAGTAATCGTGACCGGGATGACTTTGAAAAGAGTAAGCATGATAACGACATAGGTCACGAGAGCCACGACAGCGAGCACGCCCGGCAATCGGTACCAGAGAATAAGGAAAAGACCGACAATCAAAAATCCCAAAAGTCCGGCTCGAACTCCTGAATTCAGCACTTTCTCACCAAGCGTTGCTCCGATTGTTTGAGTTGAGATAAGTTCCACAGGAACAGGAAGTGAACCGTAATTCAAATCCCGCACGAGTGTTTGGGCTTCTTTCACGGTAAATTGTCCTGTGATCTGGGCCTTTCCATCCTTAATTTCTTCTCGAATCGTTGGAGCGGAAATCACATTTCCATCAAGGACGATCGCAAGCGGCTTGCCAATATTTGCTTTTGTTATTTTAGCGAAAAGGTCTTTTCCTTCTGAATTAAACTCGAGAGACACGACCGGCGCGGAACTATTTTGGTTAAAATCAAGCGATGCTTTGCTTAAGAGAGAACCGGTGAGTCCAGTATCAACAAGCTGTTGAGTGGTAGAGGCATTATCTACAGAAAGCTCAAGTTTTCCGTTCACCATCTTTTGCGTAGTGGCCGCAACAGATTGAAAAAGCTTAAACTCGAGAAGCGGAGTCTTTCCGATAAGATCTACTGCCTGCTTAATATCTGTGACACCTGGCAACTCAACAATGAGACGTTGTGCGGCTTCTTTGCTTCCCACAACTCCCCCCGCCTCTACTTGTACGACAGGTTCAGATACGCCGAACAGGTTCACCCGTCGCTCAATAACATCCCGAAGCGTAGACATGGCCTCGCTTACTTTGCTTGGATCAATTTTAGAGACATCAGCTTTATACGTGAGCGCCGTTCCCCCTTTCAAATCAAGACCGAGGCGGAAGTGAAAGTGTGAAGCGGGATTGCGTTCGCTTGTCCAAAGGAAGAAAGCGAGAAGTACGGTAACGGCAAGTAAGAGAAGCGCCGCAATTCGAGTCTTAATCATAATGTGCGTTATTATATGGGTTTTTGAATTTTTAGCAAATGGTATTTAAACTATTCCCCTAGTTTAGACCTTGGAGTTTTTTAAGTTCCCTAATCCCTTTTTCAAGAGAGATTTTTGGCTCCCATCCGAGAAGTTTCTTCGCAAGAGTAATGTCCGAAAAAGAACGGCGCGGTTCAATGCGTGGAGCTATATGGACAACAGTTCCCCCAATCATTTCTGCTATTTGAAGCACTGAAGATTCTTTCCCGCTCCCTATATTTATAACTTCCCCTCTGCCAACTTTCTTACTTGTGAGAGCTAAGAGATTCGCCCAAGCGACATCAGACACATGCACGAAATCTCTTGTCTGTTTGCCATCTCCAGTAATAGTCAGAGGCACGCCTTCTCTTTTCTGTTTTAAAAAAAGGGCCGTAACCAAAGCATATGCTCCGTTTTCATGAGCGCCTGGACCATAGACATTAAAATAACGAAGCGACACTGTCTCCACTCCATGAATCTCGCTCCAGATGCGGCAGAAATGTTCCCCAATATATTTCTGGATAGCATAGGGACTTTTCGGCTTTGGCAGCATTTTTTCATGAACAGGAAAAACATCCTGGTCTCCATATACCGATCCGCCAGAAGCGGAATAGACGATCCTTTTCACTCCTGCATCTTTGGCAGCCATGAGTACATTAAGCGTACCGTTCACATTCACATCGTTTGTTTCTATCGGATGCTGGATAGAATACTCGACTTGGGGGATAGCAGCCAGATGGAAAACCGCCTCCGCTCCAGCAAAGATTGGTTTTATTTCTGCCTGATTTCTTACATCAGCCTGATGAAAGACCGCTTGAGGATTTACTTGCTCGCGCTTGCCCTTAGAAAGATTGTCGATCACATGAACTTCGTATCCCTCTTGGACAAGAGCCTCGACGAGATGGGAACCGATAAATCCTGCGCCGCCCGTAACTATCACTTTTGTTTTTCCTGTTTTTTTCATTTGAGCATTATATTCCTTTTCGAGATAAAAGAATCTGAAGGGTTCGAAGAGCGATTTTTATATCAAGTCCGAAGGAGCGATGTTTTATATAGTAGAGATCATACGAAAGCTTGTCCTTTGTCTTTCGAATACTGTCAGGATCTCCATGATGAGGATGATCTTCATGATAAATTTGCGCCCAGCCAGAGAGTCCCGGTTTTATAAGATGACGGACGTTATAATATGGAATTTCTTTCGAATATCTTTCCACTGGTGCAGGAAATTCTGGCCGAGGTCCGATGAGCGAAAGATCTCCTTTTAAAACATTCCACAACTGCGGCAATTCATCAATCCGTGTACGACGCAAAAATTTTCCGACTCGCGTTACTTTATTATCATTATTTTCATTCCACTCCGCTTTATCATTCGCAATACTCATTGTGCGAAATTTCACTACTTGAATCGGAACATTGTGCCTTCCCACTCTTTCTTGAACACTCCACAACCCACCTCCATCATCGATTTTAATGAGAAGATAGACAAACGGATACAAAACGAGAGAAAGTATCCCGAGCACGAGGGAAAGTGAAATATCCATAAGCAGCTTTAAAAAGTCGTAGACAATATGGGGAGAAGAAGAGACATTTTCTAGGAACCATTCATGCCGAACAAGAGAAACCGGAATTCTTCCGAAAATATCAGCGTACAAATCAGAAAAATTCACAAATCGAATCTCCGAGAAAATGAGTGAATATAAATCAGAAAGAATCGGCCGGATTTTTTCATGCTCCAGATCAATCACAATAAGCGCTGCATTTTTTTCCCGGATATCCGAAACCAGTTTTTCAGTACGAATATCCCCTTTCCCCAAATCAAAGGAGGAGACAATCGTCATGCCGTATCGAGAACTTCTTCGGATCTCTTTCCCCAACTCTTCCATTTCTTCCCCGCTGCCAATAAGAATTGTATTTTGAGATCGGCGAAAAGAAATATGCCGAGTACCCCACTGCCTCCAGATAACAATAACGACCGAAGAAACTACAAGAAAAAGAAAAAGATTAGTTTTCGGAGTAAGACCAAGAAATGGGAAGAAATAGAAAAGAATGACAGCAATGATACTGTTAAGAATCTGGGCATTCAAGATGAGAGTCGGCAGATCTTTTTTCGTAAGCAGAATTTGGTTATCGTAAAGGCCCGCGATAAAAAACACGATGATCGAAATAATAAAAAGGAAAGAGAAAGCAAAGATATGCGATATAAAGAGCTCCCTGCTTGGAATCGAACCGTAACGAAAAACGAGCATCACCCAAAGCGCAATAAGAAACGAGGCAAAATCGCCCACAAAAAGGAGGAATGGCTCTTTTTTATGCGAGGTAACCATGTGCAAAGATAGTACAACAAAAAAACGCCTGGAGCAATTATCTTTCATTGATAGGCGCATATCAAAATGCTATCGTGTATTCACAAGATATGGAGCCAAAATCTGGAAAATCAAAGATACTTTTTGTCATTACAAAATCAAACTGGGGCGGGGCACAGCGATATGTGTATGATTTGGCGACGAACCTCCCCAAAGAAACCTATGAGCCTTTTGTCATCTTCGGTGGTAGAGGCATTCTCGCAAACACCCTCGAAAAAGCCGGCATCCAAACGCTTTCACTTCCTCAACTTGGACGCGATCCAAACACCATACAGGATATACGAGTCTTTTTCGCTCTCCTCACTCTTTTTAAAAAAGAGCGGCCAAATATAGTGCACCTTAACAGCTCCAAGATAGGAGCGATAGGAGCATTGGCTGCACGATTTTCAGGCGTAAAAAATATTATTTTCACCGCCCACGGCTTCGCGTTCAACGAGGATCGCTCCGAAATAGCGCGCCTTATCATAAAAGGCATCACATGGTTTACGCTTCTCTTGTCTACAAAAGTCATCACCTTGTCAGACAGAGAAGAAAAACAGGCGAAAAATTTCCCTGGCGTTGCGAAAAAAGTTGTGAAAATAAAAAATGGAATAGAACTCCCCCATTTCCTTTCGAAAACTGAAGCTAGAGAAACACTGAGCACTCGCCTCGGCCAAACGCCAGATTTTCTTGCAAAGAAACATATCGTCGGCACTATTGCTGAACTCACCGCGAATAAAGGTCTCATCTACGCCGTCGAAGCAATGCAAAATATCGAGGAGTATGTCTTTGTCATAATCGGAGAAGGAGAAGATCGGGAGAAACTTACAACATACATGAAAGAGAAAAATCTTGGTTCGAAAGTATACCTTCTCGGGTTTATCGAAAATGCGTCTACTCTTGCAAAAGCATTTGATATTTTTCTTTTATCCTCACTCAAAGAAGGCCTGCCTTACGCACTTCTCGAAGTGGGTGGTGCCGGTATTCCAATACTCACGACAGCAGTGGGAGGTATTCCAACCATCATCGAAGACCAGAAAAATGGAATGCTCATAAAACCAAAAAGCGCCCGCGAAATAGAGCTGGGCCTTAAATTCCTCATTACCCACAAGGAGGAAAGAAAATCATTGGGAGAAAAGATACGGGAAGATATTGCGGAAAAATTTAATCTGAAACAAATGCTTGAGGCCACATTCATTCTCTACAAGAGAGAGGAGAAAAAATGATCAAGCCCCTAGAAATTCATTCTTCATAGAATCCTTGTGCACATCTCTCCCATAGCGCCGCATACCCATAAGAATTCCTAAACCCGCGAATTCGGTCAGAAGATGCGATCCTCCATAACTCATAAAAGGAAATGGCAAACCTGTGACTGGCAGAAGTCCCATATTCATACCGACATGAATAATAAAATGCGACATGAGAAGCACAGCAAGCCCAACACCAAAGAGTATCTCGAAATTTGTGGCGCCGTGAAGCGCATTGAGAAGGACCCGCCAGATAACAATTCCGAAACAAGAAAACAAGAAAATGACCCCCACAAATCCCCATTCTTCAGCGAATGCTGCGAAGATAAAGTCTGTCTGATATTCAGGCAAGAATTGGAGACGTGATTGGGTACCGAGACCAATCCCCTTTCCTAAAATCCTCCCTGCACCGACTGCAATGGTAGATTGATAAGCGTTATATCCGGAACCGCGCACATCTGCCAACGGATTAATGAAGTTCTTTATTCTTTCTTTTTGATACGGCTTAAAAGCATAATGCCAAAGACCGAAAAAGGACACGGCACCAATTACAAAGACAAGTAAGAGATGCTTTTTAGAGATACCGGAAGCTAACACCATCCCAAACCAAACAAGAAAGATAATCACAGCCGAGCCCAAATCAGGCTGAAGAAGCACGAGAACAAATAAAGTGAAGGCGTAGAGACCTGAAACAAAAATATGCCTCACATGAGCAATCTCAATATGCCGGCGCGAAAAATATTTTGCCATGACAATAATGAGGACGAGTTTCGCTACGTCAGACGGCTGAAAGGCAAAGAGACCGAGACGAAACCAACTCTGCGAACCTCGAGACACAATACCAAGCACGAACAAGAGAAGAAGAGACCCGACCGAAAGCGCGAAAAGAGTGACGACCACTCGAGTCCTCCTTAGAAATCGGAAATCAATCCTACTAAAGACAAAGAACACGCATAGGGCGACAGCGAGAGAGATAAGCTGTTTGCGAAAAAAATAACTTTCTCCTACGAATGAATTCATGGTAATAAGCCCCGCTCCGATAATGGGGATGGTAGCGAAAAAAAGCACCCAATCAATTGATTGGATCTTGGAAAAAATTGTATTCGGATTTGTGTCTCCGAGAACCTTCTCAACAAGAGGCTTCATATTCAGATAATTAGAAATTTACTTCCGGAATGACTTCGATTTTTGACACAGGAGAAGGAAAAGGCTCCCTCCAAGTGAACACAAGATCTTGAGGCGCATTTCTCTCCATTTTATTTATTGCTGTTCTTGAAAAGGCCATAGCATTCCCTTTCTCATCATACATGATCGCGATGAAATCAACGTGCGGAATCCGCTCTGAAGAAAGATTTTCAGCATAGACGTCGAGACGAGGGATGCTATCAGTACTTGTGGCGACCTTATCGGTAAGAGATATATTTGGTTGCGGCTTGGAATATTTCTCCCAAACCTGATCTGCGGTAAACTCAAATGTCACTCGTACCGCTGTCCTCTGTCCGGTATCAATCGCACCCTCGAAAATTGGAGAAATCTTTTTGGGTGGAAATGCTGCTGTTCCCTCGCGTTTTGCAATGACCACACCATCCTCATCATAGAGTTTAAAAAGATACGAAATATTTAGTATTGCTGCGTCTTGGTTTGAATTCTCGACATAAGCGAGTGCATTGTAAAGTCCAGCGCTCACTCTGCTTATTCTCTGCCACCTTTGTATAAGCGGTATCGTTTGAAAATCACAGAGCTTAAGACACGCTCCCCCGCAATCCACACCCTTCTCATCTCCATTTTGCGCTCCATCGAAACATGTCGGCGCCCTATGAAAATATGAGTAGCCGATGAGAATAATCGGAATGAGAATAACAAGAATCGCCACAGCGGCATATTCAAACTTCCTCCTTTGAGACCAGAGAGACATGCAATACATGATACCAAAAGAAGGCAAAAACAGAAAACGGGTTCGCGAAAGTAGGTCCTCCTTACAGGAGCCGTCTACTCATTGGGTCTTTTGATTACAAAAGTCCTCAATGAGTCTTGCGCCTTGGGTCCCCTCCCAAGGCTCACGCCAAAAAAACAGATTACAAAAAAACAGCTCATGAAGAGCTGTTTTTTTGTAATTGAGTTCTTAGTCCTGGCGACTACCTACTTTCGCTCCAAAGGACTATCATCGGTACTACAGTGCTTAACGGTCCTGTTCGGAATGGGAAGGAGTGTGGCCACTGCGTCAAGTCACCAAGACTAAAGACTCAATTTTTAAACATTTGGTTGCCCCGCTCGGATTTGAACCGAGATCTCAGGCTCCTAAGCCTGCATCCTTACATTGGACGACGGGGACAACTTGGAAAGAACTAAGTTACCGAGGAGGGGTTGCCTGCTACACAGCAAGCTCGTGAGGGTACACGCTCTGGGCAGAGTTCCCCTCCTCGGTGAAGGCGACGGTTGAGCTCCATGAAGCGAGTGGACCGTCACAGTCCATACACTTTACGCCATGGCAGTAACATGGAGTACGCCAGGAGGTCTTTAAGCCATGAAGCTCAACCGGGGGGTATTCAATTTACGGTGCCGGGTAGTTCTGTAAGAGTCTATCGAGAGAAATTACGCCAATTTCTCAAGGCAGAGTCCACATAAGCTACCCGGCCACCGTTGCTCCCGGACGCTCCCCCAACGGAAGAGTCAATCCTTACCGGGATGCGGTATTTGGAGTCCCCGAGGCCGGCGGCCCATACCTCCTACAAAGAAGTTAGTCCTGCTTGAGGACGGGGACACAATTTCAAACTGCTCGAAACTTTGTGGAAGTGGCGGAAGGATTTGAACCCTCGACCTCCGCGTCCTAAACGCGGCGCTCTAACCTCTGAGCCACGCCACCCCAATAAAGTTTCGAACAAACTTAGTGTATTTGTGCAGGCCATACGCCAAAGTGCCTCTCTTCACTGCAGAAGACTGCCCTCAGCATGCGTACTTGTCCCTAAAAATCAGGGGGAAAAGCGGCGAGGACCTGACTTTGGTTCTCTAGTACACTGCACAAACACACGAAATTTCAAATTACATTCAGTCGCCGATTTTTGTCCGCAATCCTTTGCGAGCAAAAATCGGCGCTGAACTTCTGTGGAATTTACATTCCACAGAACAGGTTAACAAAAAAGTTAGAAGTGATTATCTTCATTTCCTAACAGAAATCGACGAATTAGTACTTCTCGCCTCAACACATTACTGTGCGTACAGCTAAAGCCTATCACCTAATCTTCTCTTAGGGGTCTCAAACGATTCCTAATCTTGAAGTTGG
>JAQTSY010000001.1 GCA_028711065.1 Minisyncoccota bacterium | reverse complement strand
CTTAAAGCGGTTTTTTTGTTTATGAACGATTTTTAAAAGCGTTTTTGAGGGTATCTGAATCAGAATACTCGAGTTCTGTCCCGGTCGAGAGACCACGGCCTAACGTCGAGAGTTTTATTTTGCGTTCGCTTGAAAGAGGGGAGAGTATGGAGCGAAGATATTCCTCTGTATTTTCTCCTTCCGCAGTGAGAGACATTGCCATTACGATTTCTTTCAGTGCTGACATTTTTTTGATTATTTCAAGAAGATCTTTTGTGCGGACATTTTTCTCTGGATTTTCAGCAAGGATTGGCACTCCGCCACCCAAAACAAAATATTTTCCTCGATAGACGTGGGATTTTTCGATATTTTCTAAATCAACATCTCGCATCACAATAAGAAGCGTTTCTTTGTCTCGATTCGGGTCAGCGCAAATAGCACAAAGATTTTTTCCGTTGCCGTTCACGGCAAAAAAGCGAAAGCATGATTGGCATACCGCGATGTCATTTTTCAGTTCCAGAATAAGCGCAGAAAGTTCTTTTCTATACGCATCTGTCGAGGTGAGCAGGGAATAGACAAAACGCTTCGCTTGTCTCGGGCCGATACCCGGAAAACGCCGAAAATGTTCAATTAATTTATCTATAACGTTCATGCTTTAAAATTCGGTTACTTCCTGATTTACCGGTCCATACTCGCTTTTTTCCATTGAAAGGAATGTTGCGCGTTTTTCGTCGAAGTAAAGTTCGATCTTTCCTGTCGGGCCATTTCGATGTTTTTCTATCATAATCTCCGCAATGTTTGGCCGACCGGTGTCTTCTTTTTGTTTGTCTTCGCGATGGATGAACATAACTACGTCTGCGTCTTGCTCGATAGAACCGGAATCCCGAAGGTCTGAAAGACGAGGCTTTCCTCCGCGTTGTTCTACTGCTCGGGAAAGCTGGGAGAGGGCGAGGACAGGAACGTCGAGTTCACGGGCAAGGTGCTTCAGTGAGCGGGAAATTTCTGTTACTTGCTGTACCAAGTTATCATTGCTCCTTGCGTTGGTAGGAACCATAAGCTGGAGGTAGTCTACGATGATAAGGCCCAAACCCTTTTCCGCTTTGAGTCGCCGGGCGACAGAACGCATCTTCAAAATGTTGTTTCCCGGCTGGTCATCAATGTAAATTGGCGCTTTGGAAAGTCTGGCCAGAGAATCGCGGATCTGGTCGAATTCTGTTTCTACGGATAGTCTTCCGGTGCGCAGTTTCCAAGCATCAACGTGCGATTCAGACGCCAACATTCGGTCGACAAGTTGTTGCGAACTCATCTCCAGCGAAAAAATTCCGACCGGCACATTATGATGGAGAGCGGTTTGGCGAGCGATATCAAGTGCAAGAGAAGTCTTTCCCATACTTGGGCGAGCGGCGAGAATGATGAGATCTGATTTCTGAAATCCTGCGAGCTTCATGTCGAGGTCTTTGAAGCCGGTTGGAATTCCTCGCATCTCATCTTTTGATTTGTGAAGGCGATCGAGTCTTTCCCATGCTTCGTGGAGGGTGTCTTTGAGTTCGATAAATTTATGGACGGTAGAAAAATTGGTAACTTCAAACACCCTTTTTTCTGCTTTTTCCAAAACTTCCTCAAGTTCTCCCGCCTCATCGTAGCCGAGGTGGGAGATAAATTCAGAGGCATCAATAAGTCCGCGCATCATCCATTTTTTCTGCACGATTTCTGCATAGTGGCGGATGTTTGCGGCAGAGGGGACAGTGTTTACGATTTCGGTGAGATAACTTGAACCGCCGATCTGCTCGAGCCGGTCTTTTTCTTTCAGTCGTGAGGAGAGTGAGAGAAGGTCGATGGGAGTTGATTTCGCATACAGCTCCATCATTATTGTCCAAATGATTCGGTGTTTTTCGGCGTAGAAAGATTCTGATTTTACAATATCAATAACTTCATTAATCGCTTCCGGCCGAAGCATAATAGAACCCAAAAGGGCTTTTTCTGCATCGAGTGATTGCGGAGGAATTCGAAGCTTGGTGGGGGAGACTGGTTTGGCCATTTCGGTATTCTAGCACGGAGACTTTTTCGGCGTCACTTTTCAAAAGTATAAAAGCTGTGTGTAAGATGGGGAGAGAAAATATAAATAAAACATATTGACAGATATAGTAAATAGTAGTAGATTACTTCTCGGCAAGTAGGGTAAGTTTCTGGCCCTTTTCAGAAACAAACGAATACGACGGAGGACTAGTCATGGCTACGAAAGCCACGGAAGTGAAGGGCGCATCCTTTCTTCAGAGTCTCATTGCGAGACTCGGTGATATGCAGTTCACCGACAAGGACGGACCGCAGACCGAACAGGAAGATGATGCCACGATGGTCGGCGTCATGAGCGACGAGAACAAGCGGTTGTGGGTAGTCATGACCCGCATTTCGGCAGACGGGAAGAAACGGGCTGTCGCTTTGAAAGCGAAAGTGGCGCACGAGGCCGCCGACGCGATCGCAGCCGGCAAGGGTCTTGATTTCAACGCAGTCATGGGCAGTCACCAGGACGAGATTGACGCCATTAATCGGCTGTCGGTGGAGCACGATACCATCAACACCGTGATGTGGGAATCCATCCGGGTGCAGTATCCGGTCGTCGCCACGAAGCCGGAGATCGGCGTTTACAAGGGCTGGCAGATTGGCTGGCGCAACAAGACAGAAGATGAGATGCCCGCGGCCCCCGGCTCGCTTTTCGGTTCCGGCATTGGCATTTCGCTCCCGAAGAGCTTGGCCCGCCAGCTCGGACTCATCTGATTCATTGGCATGGAAGGAGGATAGTGCAGTGCACGACCAAGAGATTGGTCGTGTTTTTATTTATACAAGCGAAGACAAGTTTCTTTCAATAGTAGTTTCTTTTGCTCCATCGAGCACTTTATAGCCGAGCTTTTCAATTTCCGCTCTTAACTCGTCTGACTTTTTCCAATCTTTTTCTTTTCGGGCAATTTCTCGTTGCTCATTGAGTGCTAAAATTTCTTTTGGAATTTTTACTATTTCTTCACTTAATTCGCTAAGATTAAGGCCAAAAATTTTGTCCATTGAAAGAGCTGTTGCAACCCTATCCGCCGGAGTATATGATTCATTCACAAGGAGACCGTGGAGTATGCCTAATCCAAGGGGTGTATCGAGGTCATCATTGATTATTTCATCAAAATGAAAAAAATTCGGAATCACACTTCCTGCTGAATTACTTTTTGATTTCAAATCGGCGATTTTTCTAACGACATTTTCAAATCCGGTTTGGGCCCCCTGAAGTACTTCCCAGCTAAAGGTGACAGGTGTACGGTAGTGTGCTCTTAGAAGCCAGTATCGATAGGAAAGGGGATGAATACCTTTTTCTTTCAAATCTCGAAGACGGATAAAGTTGCCGGCCGATTTTGCCATTTTTCCCTCTGCGACATTCAAGAATGCTCCATGAAGCCAGTATCTTACAAATGGATGCTTTCCTGTCGCTGTTTCTGATTGAGCGATTTCGTTGGTGTGGTGGGGGAAAATCAAATCAATTCCTCCTGTGTGGATGTCGATGGTGTCTCCGAGGAGCGCTTGGGACATTGCAGAACACTCGATGTGCCAGCCGGGACGGCCCTCCCCGAAGGACGCCGGCCATTTTACATCTCCATCTTCTTCTTTATGAAATTTCCAGAGGGCGAAGTCGCTCGGGTTTTCTTTGTCATACTCATCTTTCGCAATTCTGCTTTTTGTTTCAGTGCGTTTTTCGAGGCGAGAAAGTGCGCCATAATTTTTGGCTTTGGTCACATCGAAATAAATGCCATCATCTGTTTTGTATCCCGCTCCACTCGCGATAAGTTTTTCGATAAGAGAAATGATTTGTGTTATGTATTCAGTCGCGTGTGGCATATTCCACGGCATTTCTATGTTCAATGCCTTTATATCCTCAAGAAAAAATCCTTCATACTTTTTTGTAAAATCAGCGAGTGACTCTTTTTCTGCTTGCGCTCCGCGAATGGTTTTGTCATCTACATCCGTGATGTTCATCACCTGTTTTACTTTGTACTTATTCCATTCAAGCGTTCGACGCAAAATATCATTCGTGACAAATGTCCGTAAATTTCCAATATGAAGATAGTTGTAGACTGTGGGCCCACAATTATACATAGTCACCTCGGGCGCCGAGAGGGGAGTGAATTCTTTTTTCTCGCCAGAGAGGGTATCGAAGAGTTTGAGCGATTGCATTTTGAGTTTGTGTTTTTTCTGTATTGAAGCTACAAGCTAACAGGCTACTCGACTTATAGCTGCCCTAGAGCCAGCGTTTGCCTTTGAAAAAGAGATACATAAAAAGTCCTACAAAAACGACAATTCCGGTAATAATCCAGAAATCATTTTGGATTCCGTACAATGGATTAGAGGGACTCTGAATAGTCAGAATATCCGTGAGAAGCGAAAGCGGAAAGATTATAAATGCCATAACAGTAAAGACCCGCATAATCTCGTTTTGTTTCAACGAGAGCAGGGAATCGTTTGTCTTCCGGAGCTCTCCCAAATAGCGCCCAGTCTGTTCAAGCGAGCGCTTGATATTTCTTTGCATTTCCCGGACGCTATGCAGGCTTACGATAAAATCCTTTCCCATATAATGCTCGCCGGTACGCCCCAATGATTCAAGGATTTCTTCGTGGAAGAGAAGCCCTTTCTCGAGATTTAAAAGTCCTCTGTCTGCGTGAGATATCGCAATCACCATATCTCTCTCCTTCTCATTGAAAATTTGTTTTTTGATATGTTCGAGAGAGCCGTTCAAAATATCAATCTCTTCATCCACCGCTCGGTAGAGACGCAATATCATTTGTATAAAGATAGCGCCCGGCTCGATAATTTTGAATTTTTTGTCCGTGATGGATTTTGCTTCAAACGCTTTTGCGAAATCAGCGAGTGCGTCTACGCTGTCGTAACGGACGGTAATAATAAAATCCTTGCCGATGATGAAATCAACTTCCTGCGCCTCTTCTTGCGGATGACCGTGTTTCAAGGCAGGGAAGTGGAGAATGGTGTAGAGAGAATTATCGTAGGATTCTACTTTTGGCTTAAGAGATGTGCTGGAAAGTTCTTTTTCGATAAAAGGATGGATGTCGTACGTTTTTGTGATCTCTACAATTTCTTCTCTTGTCGGCCTTTCGAGATCGATCCAGGTTACATTGTCGTATGTGTATGTGTTTCTCATATGAATTAGTATAACCCGGCGCCAACTTTTTCAAAAGTTGGCGCCGGGGGAAATCTTCTCTCTTGCCGGAGGAGTTTCTATTTGAGATAATGAAACGTAAGTAAGAGTTGCCGGGAGCTTCCGGCTTCTTTTCATAAAGAGAATGAATTCACCCACTGGCAAAAAAATATATTTGATTATTGGAGGGGTTCTTCTTCTGGCCGCTTCTTTTTTCTCTGGCTATTATGTTGCTCTCGATAAACGTCCAGCGATTGAAAAAGTCACTACAGTTACGAATAAAGAAGATGCAAAACCGGTTAGCGTAGATTTTTCTCCATTTTGGAAAGCGTGGGTGCTTCTCAATGACAAATATGTGCCGACTCACGGTACTTCAACCACTCCAGTCACCGATCAAGACAAGGTTTGGGGAGCAATCGCAGGACTCACACAATCTCTTGGCGATCCGTACACTGTATTTTTCCCACCGAAAGATGCGGCGATGTTTAAGAGCGAAATCGCAGGAAATTTTGAAGGAGTGGGAATGGAAATCGGCATCAAGGATGGAATTTTGACTGTTATCTCTGCTATTAAAGATACGCCTGCATACCGTGCTGGTGTCAAAACCGGGGATAGAATTGTAAAAATTGGCGACAAATCAACTGCTGACCTGTCGGTTGACGCCGCAGTTCAGCTTATTCGTGGCAAGAAGGGGACTTCGCTTAAAGTAACTTTTGTTCGCGAGGGAGTGAAAACGCCGATAGAAATTACGATGGTCCGCGATGTTATTAATATTCCAACCCTCGAGACCAAAAAAAGACCCGATGGCGTTTTTGTCATCAAACTTTATAGCTTTACCGAAAATTCTCCAGTACTTTTCAAAAACGCTCTCCAGGAATTTGTTGATGCCCATACCAATAAGCTCATTCTCGATCTTCGAGGAAATCCGGGAGGATATCTTGAAGCGGCGGTTTCTATGGCAAGTTGGTTTTTGCCGAAGGGCGACGTGGTAGTGACGGAAGATTTTGGCAAAAGTATGCCAGAGCAGTCATATCGAAGCGCTGGGTACAATATTTTTACAAAGGATTTGAAGATGATCATTCTTGTTGATGGAGGATCTGCTTCAGCTGCAGAAATTCTTTCCGGCGCGCTTTCGGAGCATGGAGTCGCAAAGCTTGTTGGAACAAAAACGTTCGGTAAAGGCTCGGTTCAGGAGCTTGTTCCTCTCACGCCAGACACATCTCTCAAGATCACTATCGCTCGTTGGCTCACTCCGAATGGCATTTCGATCTCGCAAGAGGGATTAAAGCCTGATGTGGAAGTCAAAACTGATTCAAAACAGGCCGAAGGCGGGAAAGATGTTCAATTAGAAAAAGCAGTTGAATTATTGCAAGAATAGGTATAAGATAGCCGTCTATGAAGATCATATTATTGAAAGACGCAAAGAATATAGGCAAGAAATACGACATAAAAGACGTCTCTGACGGGCACGCTTTGAATCATCTCATTCCGCAGGGGATAGGGGAGGTAGCAACGCCTGGAAGCCTCAAAAAGGTTGAGGTTTTAAAGATGCGAGATGTGGAAGATAAGAAAATCCAAGAAAATCTTTTGGAGAAGAATTTGAAGGCGGTTGGAGCTTTGAAGATCGTTATCAAGGAAAAAGCAAACGAAAAAGGCCATCTTTTCGCACAAATTCATAAAGAAGAAATTGCAAAGGCGGTAAAGGCACAATCCCAAATTGATATTCTTCCTGATTTTATTACGCTCGAAAAGCCAATTAAGGAAGTAGGGGAACACAAGATTGAAGTGAAGGCTGGGCAGAAAAATACTGTGTTCGCGCTCTCCGTAGAGCCGGCTTAAATTCTAAAAACACTAAAACAAAAAAACCGGACTCATCCGGTTTTTTTGTTTTAGTTTACACTCACAATCTTCTTTACTTGAGTTTTGCCGTTGAAGTTCATGTGTCTCTTATTTCCGTACTTCACGAGGCCCGCTTTGATTGCATAGAGAGTGTGATCCAATCCGATTTTTACATTTTTGCCAGCCAAAATTTTCGTTCCTCTTTGTCGGACGATGATGCTCCCCGGTTTCGCTTTCTCTCCTCCGTAAAGCTTAATACCGAGATATTTTGCGTTTGAATCTGTCAGGTTGCGAGCTGTTCCGCCCGCCTTGGTGTGTGCCATAATATTGCTATAATTAAGTTCAATGAGTATAAATGATATTCCTCTAAAAATCAAGACCCTCGATTCTTCGGCAAAAGAGCGGATTTTTGTAGTAATTCTCATCATTTTGGTCGGTTCGGCTTCATTCGGACTCGGTCGTCTCTCTGTTTCCGAAGGGGAGAAGACACCAATTCGAATAGAAAATTTTGCAAGTTCAACCAGCGAAGTCGTGGCAGAGGGGCAGGGAAGTGGGCTCTCTGCTTCTATGGTTTTGGCATCAAAAACCGGCACTTCTTATTACTACCCGACTTGCAGCGGAGCAAAAAGAATTACAGAAAAAAATAAAATAACTTTCCCATCAGCAAAAGAAGCCGAAGCCTTCGGTCTCCATATTGGCCCGGGATGCCAGACCCCTTAATTTCTATGATCGTTGTAGATATCGAAACATCGGGTGTTGATCCAATTAAAAACTCTATTCTTTCTATCGGAGCGGTTGATTTTCTTGATCCAAGCCGACAATTTTATGAGGAGTGCCGAGTCTTTGAGGGCGCCCATATTTCTGAAGAATCTCTGAAAATTAACGGCTACACCAAGGAGGGGGCAGGGGATAGCAAGAAACAAACTGATAAAGAGATCGTCGAGCATTTTCTTGCTTGGGCTTTGAAAAGTTCTGATCACACGACGGCAGGGCAAAACCCCTCTTTCGATAGGGATTTCTTGAAAGCTACAGTAGAGCGTTATCATTTGAATTGGCCTTTGACCCACAGGACGATAGACCTTCATTCGATATGCTATTTCCATATGAAAAGAAAGGGGATTGAGCCACCGATGGAAAAGAACCGCTCTGCGCTTAATTTGGACGCCATACTCGTGTATGTCGGCATGCCTGAAGAAGGGAAGCCACATGTTGCTATAAACGGTGCCAAACTTGAAGCCGAAGTGTTTTCGAGGCTTTTTTACGAAAAATCGCTCTTTCCGGAGTACAAAAACTTCAAAATTCCCTGGATTTAGAGAAAAAGGCCTCGGATGGCCGGCAACTAGCCAAAAGGGTCATACTTATGGTCTAACAAAAGAGGCCTCTTTTTTCATTTTAAGCTATATTTAGAGCCATTTAATTGAGTTGACAGGGGAGGAAAAACCTTGTCTAACCCTTGACAGGAGGGTATCAAATATGTTAGTATATAGGAAATCAGACGCAATCTGATTTTTTCTTTTAAGGGCAGGAAGATGCAGTTATCAGTCAGCACTATCTTCTGGGTCGGATTAAAAATAAAGGCTTAACGGCCGATATTTTAATAAAAAAAATTATGTTAGGACTTACAACTGGTATTGGAATGATGATGCTTGTGAGCGCGATAAATCCTGGAGTATCTCCTGATCTCAATCTTACAAGTACTGTAGTTGATCAGCCGGTTACTCTTGAAGCTCACGTTCGTGAAGTTTTCAAGGATACTCCGATCTTGGCTGAAGTTGCCCGATGTGAATCGCAATTTCGACAGTTTGGTACCGATGGAAAGATCATTCGCGGCGAGGTAAACAAACACGACGTTGGTCTTATGCAGATCAATGAAGGTTACCACGCAGAACAAGCAGAAAAGCTCGGACTCGACCTTTATACGCTTGATGGCAACATCGCGTACGCAAAGGTGCTCTACGAAAAGGAAGGGACTGCACCATGGAGTGCATCAAAGCCTTGTTGGAGTAAGTCTGCGGCATATCTTGCGATGAAATAAAAATACAAAGGCCGACCTTTTAAAAGGTCGGCCTTTGTCGTTCGAATTAGTGGTGTGGATAACTTTAGGGGAGAGTCCTTTCTAGAGGTACCTATACGTCGCACAATGTATCTTGTGCGACATGAAGCCAGAGGAGGCCCTTCCCTCTCAATCAAAAAAGAAAATTTGGAATATGATATTCTAGTACTACTGTTATGATTTTTACGAGCCTTTCGCCAAACACAGAGCGTGACGATATTTCCCTCGCAATTCGTTTGCGATTTTTTCCGTGGACGAGGAATAAGACCCTCGGTTCCAGAGCTCGCCTTGAGCATGCGATTTCGACCTATATTCCCCTTCCCCATGCTTTTGCTTTTGATAGCGGGCGAACATCTCTTTTTGCAATTTTATCCGCGCTGAATCTTTCCTCAACTGATGAGGTTCTTTTGCAAGCTTATACCTGCGTTGCAGTGCCGGGGCCGATACTTTGGGTGGGTGCGAAGCCTATTTATGTCGATAGTTTGGATGACTTTACGATGAATCCTGAAGATCTCGAGAAAAAAATTACTTCGAAAGCCAGGGTACTCATCATCCAGCATACATTCGGCACGCCGGCACATCTGGAGGAGTTGCTTCTTATCGCCCGAAGACATAATCTTTTTGTCATTGAAGACTGCGCGCATGCGCTTGGTGCAGAATATAAAGGTAAAAAGGTTGGAAGTTTCGGCGATGCGAGTTTCTTTAGTTTCGGGCGGGATAAAGTTCTTTCTTCGGTCTTCGGAGGTGTACTGTTAGTGAAAGACGCGCGAATCGCAAACGATGTCCGGACGCTCTACGCATCATATTCTGAATCAAAATGGGGTTGGGTGAAGAAACAACTCAATCATCCAATCATCTTTGCTTTGGGAAAACCTCTTTATTCAGTAGCAAATATCGGCAAGATTTTCATCGAAATTTGCAAGCGCCTAGGATTTTTTTCAAAAGCAGTTGAGAAGGCAGAACTTTCCGGGGGCAAACCAAGCTTCGTCTTTCATAAAATGTCAGATATTTTGGCTTTTGTTGCACTTCATCAATTCGCGAAGCTTTCTGCATTTAATGAGCATCGCCGCCAGATAGCAGAAGTATATGAACGGGAACTCGCTTCGATTTCTCGAATCGTGAAGCCTCTCAAAGTGAAAGATGAAATAAGAAAGAGCATCTATCTCCGCTACACAATTCTTATCGATCTGCCATCAAAGCTCGCATTGTTTTTGAAGACGCGAGGAGTGCGCCTTGGTAATTGGTATACGGACGCGATAGCCCCAGAAGGAGTTCAGTATGAAAAAATTCAATTTGCGCTCTCCGAGAATCCTCGCGCGAAAGAACTTTCAGAAAAATCGATAAATTTGCCGACTAGTATCCAGATATCGGTGCAGGACGCGAAAAAAATCGCAAATGCAATAAAAGATTCTTTCATGCAAGTAAGGGAAATTAATTCAAAAGAAGAGCTCGAGTCATTTCTCATGCGGGTTAAACCAGCAACTTTTCTTATTTCTTGGAATTGGGGAGAGTTTGAAAAGAAAATGGGAAATAAACTTTGGAGACTAGGTGTGTATGACGAAGGGAAGCTTGTCGCGGCCTCGAGTGTTACAAAAATTGTCGCTCGCCGGGGGACTTTTCTTGCTTGGCATCATAGTCCAGCGATTGATCCCGCATACTCGGGAAAAACTTCAGAAATTCTCGAACTCTTGAAAGATGAATCAGTCGCGATTGGTAGAAAGGAGAATTGTCACTTTATCCGGGTCAGTAGTATACTCGCGGACTCCCCTGCTCATTCTAAAATTTTTACTGAACTAGGATTTAAAAAAGCTCCGATTCATCTCCACAGTGAACACACCTCTGTTCTCTCTCTTTCGAAAACAGAGGAGGAAATTCAAACTGGAATGAGGAAAAATACTCGTTATGCGGTCCGTAAGGCTATTAAAGATGGCGTCGAGATTGAATCATCAAAATCAATGGAGGATTTTGAAAAATTCTGGTCAATTTATATGGACACGGTGAAGCGGCAAAATTTTACGCCGTTTTCAAGAAAATATTTAGAGAATGAATTTAAAACATTTCTAGAAAATAATCAGGCGCTTTTGTGGTTTGGAAAATACAAAGGCCAATATATTTCAACGGCATTTATCATCTATACTTCGAATTCAGGATTTTATCACCACGGAGCTTCAAATACCCCCTTCCCTTCTATTTCCGCATCGGAGCTTTTGCAATGGGAGGCGATAAAAGAAGCGAAAAAACGCGGATGTGATTCGTATAATTTTTGGGGAATTGTTTCTGAAGATGATAAAAAACATCCGTGGTACGGGTTGTCACAATTTAAGCGCGGTTTCGGCGGTGGAGAAGGAAAGTATGTTCCTGCACAGGATTATGTTTTAAGCCCGAGATATTGGATCAATTTTGTTGTCGAAACGGTACGAAAAATAAAACGCGGCATATGAAAATTCTAAGAACAATAAAAAAGAAAATTTATTTTTTTGTAGCCAGCTACTTTCGATTTTGGGCAAAAATCTATTTGCGCCGATGGAATCCGAAAATCATAGCGGTTATCGGCTCAAGTGGGAAAACAACCCTCCTTCATTTATTTGAAGCCGAACTTGGCGAAAGGGCTCGATATTCGCACCACGCAAACAGCACTTTTGGGATTCCATTTCATATTCTGGGGCTTCAGCGGAAATCTTTTAATATAATCGAATGGCCGCTTTTTGCTCTCCTCTCGCCATTTCGAGCATTTCGAGGCCTTCCAAAAGAGAAATTATATGTAGTGGAGGCTGACGCAGAACGGCCGGGTGAAGGAAAATTCTTGGCGCAACTTCTAAAGCCCGAAGGGCTTGTGTGGCTTTCCTTGGAAGAAGCGCACGGAATAAATTTTGATCGCATTGTTGCATCTTCCGGAGATAATCATCGCGAGGCAGTCAAAGAAGCGATGGCAAACGAATTTGGCCATTTTCTGGAGACTACCAAGGGGTTTTCTATTTTAAACGCTGACAATCGTTTCATAACAAAACAATCAAAACGGACAAAATCAAAAGTAATTCCAGTTTCTGAAAAGGAGATCCGGAGCTTTAAAATTGTAAACGAGGGCGTAGAGATTGAGACTCTGGTCGGGAATTTCTCGCTCCCTCGGTTGGTTCCACCCGCCTCTTCCCTCTCGGTTGTCGCGGTTTCGACGGCTGTGAAAACTCTTGGATTTAAAGTTGATTCCACGTTTAGAAATTTCGAACTTCCTCCTGGCAGAAGCTCGGTATTTCAGGGAATAGAAAACACGACGCTTATTGATAGCACCTACAATGCAACAATGGATGGAATGCGGACGATGCTTGATCTTACTCGTCGCCATCCGGCCATAGGCGAAAAGTGGCTTGTCCTCGGAGATATGATTGAACAAGGCAAGAGCGAGGAGGCAGAGCACATAGATATTGCAAAAGACATCTTGTCTGTCTCCCCTGCGCGGGTTATTCTTGTTGGGCCGAGACTCACAAAATATACCTATCCCCCGCTTGTAAAACATCTAGGAACTCAAAAAGTCATAGCCTTTCTTATGCCCGGTGAAGCCCTCTTGTATCTCAAAAGAGAATTGAAAGGAGGAGAAACAATTCTTTTCAAAGGGGCAAGATATTTAGAGGGCGTTGTAGAAAAACTTCTCTTGAATCCGTCTGACGCCTCAAAACTGTGCCGTCGGGAAGCAATCTGGGTTAATCAACGTAAAAAATGGCAAATATAAAGATTCACATTATTCACGGCTGGACATACACGCTCGATGCTTGGGAGCCGTGTCTCGCAGAACTTCGTTCACGCGGGTTTGAACCTGTTATGCTTCGTGTTCCTGGACTCGCAGAGAAATCAGATAAAGTGTGGACGCTTCCCGAGTATGTTATTTGGCTGGAAAAAGCTCTGGTCGGTGAACAAAATGTGACGCTTCTCGGGCATTCAAATGGAGGCAGAATTGCCATTGCAGCTATTGCCAAAAATCCAAGCCTTATCCGGAAACTTATCCTTTTAGATTCCGCAGGAATTGTTCACAATGAATTTCCTCTGCGCGCAAAGCGTGCGGTGTTCGGGGGTCTCGCGCGAATCGGGAAATTTTTTCTCAACTCTTCCCTCGTCCGAAAAATTTTCTATAAAATAATTGGTGCCAATGATTACGGCCGAGCAGGCGAAAATATGCGGGAGACAATGAAAAATCTCATCTCACGCGACCTCACACCCGAGCTTACAAAAATTTCCATCCCCACCCTCATCCTCTGGGGCAAAGAAGACAAAATAACACCTCTTTCAGATGCATACCTTATGCAGAAAAATATTAAAGATTCAAAACTTGTGGTGATAGGTGGAGCGAAACATTCCCCCCACATCACTCATCCTAAAATTGTCGCCGAAGAAATAGCGAAATTTACAAACTAAGGCGTCTTTATATTTTGAACCAGAGTAAGCGTATATTTAAGTCCTTGGCTAATTGTTCCCCATGCTGCTTGAAGGACGGCAAAAAGTAACTTAAAGACCAAAACAAGGACACTCCAGACGAGTGAAGCAATTTTCGTAACTGTGGGAGAGTAAATAATTTTCTTTACGTCAAAGCCGAGGTAACTTAATGCTATAAGCACCACGAGGATGAGAATGATAAGGCGTATAAATCCGCGGTTGTTCGCTCTCTTCATTAACATTTATTATACCCCAGGAATAGTTTTGAGTGTTCAAAGGTAATCCACACGTTTAAGGCTTCTGTTCGGGTAGGTAGACAAGCGGATCCAGGTAGGCCTCGTGGGCAGCAAGCGGAAGAAGAGCCCCCTTGCAATATGAACCAGAAGGATACGGTTGGATTTTCACTCCTTGCGTAGCGTATACCCCGAAATGGAGATGCGGTCCTGTCGAATAGCCGGTATTTCCGCTGTAGGCGATTATTTGCCCAGTTGAAACAGCATCTCCTTTTGCCACTTTCATCAGTGAAAGGTGTCCGTAAAGGGTTGAAATACCATTTGGATGAGCGATCATAATCCATTTGCCGAATGATTGGCATCCTCGATACAGATCGCTGTTCCCAACCCCGACGACAGTCCCAGAGAGAGCCGCTTTCACGGGTGTACCGATTGGTGTGCCGAAATCAACTCCGCTATGCGTTCCGGATGCGTACAGACGTTTTGAATCTACTGTTTTTCCGAAAAGCTGGGTGATGACAATGTGTCCAAGTGGCCACGAAAGAACGCCTGGGCGAGTGGATGGCAGGCTGTTTGGATCAATGGCTACTTTGAGCTGTGATTCGAAGTTAAAGAGCTCTTGTTCGAAAGCATTTTTCTGTGCTGTTTTTTGGTTGATAATTGCTTTGTATTGAGTTTCTTGGCTTTTTGTTTGAGTGAGTACTTTTGCTTTATCAGTTTTTGTGCCCTCTACGATTTTTTTCTGGTCGGCTAGTTGTGTTTGGTAGTCTACCAGCGTTTTCTTTTTGGAAACCACTTGATTTTGCTGGTCTTCCAAATCTTTTTTCTCGTTGGCGAGTGCGATTGCCTTGTCTCGCACCGTTCCCCGGAATTTTTCCAGAGTCGCGATTCCATCCCAATATTCTGAAAGATTGGTATTGTTGAGCATTGTTTCTACGAGAGAGTTCGATTCCGCATATTCTTGCTGGCGTATTGTTTCTCGTATTGCCGATTGATCATCTTGAATTTTTGTTTTCTTGTCGACAATCTGATCTTGGAGCGATTCAATGGTGAGATTGGTAGAAGCAATTTTATTTTGAGTGGCTTTTATCTCTGTCTCCAGTTTTTTTATGCTCGTATCAAGAAGCGCTATCGCGTTTTTGAGCGTCTGCGCTTGGGAGCTGATTTTCCCCACTACAGTTGAATATTTTGCGATCTCCGCTTCAAGTTGCGCGATGAGATTATTTCTCTCGTCTATTTTTTGTCGGAGCTCTTCTGCTGTAGTCAGGGCGCGAACGCTTCTGGGAGCGCTAAAAGTCCCTAGAAGCGTGAGAAATATGAAAAGAAAAGATATGACATATTTATTCATGATTAAGCGTGGAGCTTTTCAATCGCAACTTTAATTCTTTCGAGCGTTTCTGTTTTGCCCAAAATTTCCGCAATGATGAATGGGTCCGGAGATTTATCGAGTCCCGAAAGACAGACGCGAAGAGGCCAAAGCACCTCCCCTCTCCCCTCTTTCGTTGCGTAGTCCCATACCGCGTTTTTAATTTCGGCCTGATTCCACTCTGCTTCTGAAACTCCGGCAAGAAGTTTTGAAACTTCTGAAAGTCGCTCTGCCGTTTTTGTTTTGCTAGGTTCTTTTTTGGCAAGCACTTTTTCAATTTCGTATTCAGGTTGGTTTTCAAAAAAATCAAATTCTCCCGACTGTGCGATCTCTTTCGCTTCGCCAAAAGTTGAAATTCGGTCCACAATGAGAGGAAGAATTTTTTTGGCTGTATGCGGGTCAAATTTCTTGCCAGCTTTCTCAAATTCTGCTGACACTCGCGCTCCAATTTCTTTTTCAGGCAATCTTTTCATATATTCTTCATTGAACCATTTCAGCTTCTCTTCATTGAAAATAGCTCCTCCCTTCTGGATTTTTTCAATATTAAATTTTTCAACTAACTCTTTGAGGCTGAAGATTTCCTGCTCTCCCCCGGGGTTCCATCCAAGAAGCGCCATAAAATTCAAAAGCGCCTCTGGAAGGTATCCCCGGTCGCGATATTCGCTTATTGCCAAAGCCCCTTTTCGCTTGGAAAGCTTTGTCCTGTCTGGTGCCAAAACAAGCGGTAAATGAGCGTATATTGGCTCTGGTGCGCCGATTGCCCTCTGGATGAGGATTTGCCGAGGAGTATTCGAAATGTGGTCTTCCCCACGAATTACGTGGGTAATTCCCATTTCAAAATCATCAATAACAACTGCCAGATGCCAGACTGGTTCTTCTAAGTTTTTAGCAATAACGAAATCATGAAGGTCGGTCGTATCCATCGTTATTTCTCCACGAATCAGATCTTTGAATGTCACTTTTGTGCCAGGATTTTTGAAACGAATGACGTCGCTCGGCTTTCCATCTTTTTCTTCGTGCGAAATGTATGCGAAGCCTTTCTCAATAAGGTTTTGAAGATGTTTTTTGTGACCAGCAACTTTTTCTGACTGCCGAGAAAATTCATCGTATTCAAGCCCAAGCCATTTCAAGCTCTCAATAACATTTTCTTCATATTCTTTCTTTGAGCGCTCTCGATCAGTATCCTCAATGCGAAGGACAAATTTTCCCTTATTTTGACGAGCAAAAAGATAAGCAAAAACAGCAGTACGGTAATTCCCCGCATGCAAAAGCCCAGTGGGGCTTGGAGCAAAACGAGTAACAATGTGTTTGTTTGCCATAATCTCTCTATTCTACCATATATTCCAAATATGCTGTTTAATGGCTTAGTCTATGGTTTAAGCACAAAAGCAAGGAAAAACCGCCGCTGGCGGTTTTTCCGGGTTTCTCAAAAACTGTTCCGAGTGGTCACTTCTCGTGTCCCAATCCGATTTGAATGATTTCTTTAGCAATCACCTCCGCAGAATCTAATCGAGCGAAACCTTTCGCCGCCTCCTTCATTCTCTCGCGTTCGGCAGGATTTTCCATAAGTCTCCGTATTTCTTCGAAAAGAATATTTGCGTTGAGATTCGCCTCTTCGATGATCACCGCTGCTCCGCTTCTCGCATATGCATAAGCATTTTTTCTCTGATGATCGCCTTGCGAATCAGTGATTGGAATGAGAATTGATGGAATTCCCCATACTGCAATTTCAAATATGGTAGAACCCGCGCGAGAAATTATGAGATCCGCTGCACCGGCGCTCATTTGCATAGCAAGGTCATTGAGATAATCGAGCGGATGATATCTATGGGCAAATTCGTTGTCTTTCAATATCACTTTTGAAGTGTTGAGAATTTCCGCAAAATTCCCTTTTCCGGTCTGATGGATGATTTGATATTTGAGGAGAAGTCTTGGAAGCGAATCTATAATCACATCATTGATGACTTCCGAGCCAAGCGAACCTCCGAGAATCAAAAGAACGGGGATATTCTCTTCAAGTTTCAGAAATTCATGCGCGCCGCTTTTCTGTACTACCATAAGCTCTTTCCTAACAGGATTTCCTGTATAAGCAGTCTTCTCCTTCTCAAAATAATCAGCCGCGCTTGGGTATGAGAGAGCGATTTTTTTGGCGAATTTCCCTGCCCAAAGATTCACTCTTCCTGGAACACTGTCTGACTCATGGATTACAACAGGTATGCCGAAAAATCTCGCTGCGAAAAGCGCTGGGTAACTTGCATATCCTCCTTTTGCAAAAACGACATCTGGGAAGATACTAAACATTTTCCAAAGAGCGACAAGGATGCCGAGTGCGGTAATAAACAAATCAAAAAAATTCGCGACTGAAAAATAAAGCCTTCTTTTGCCTGCCGGAATTCTTACAAAAGTAATGTCATTATCGAAAAGTCGCGCCTCGTGGTAAGGAGTCGGAGCCATATAATATAATTTTGCGTCAAGAAGTTTATTTTCCCGCGCTTCCTTTTGTAATTCCTCCGCGATGGCTATGAGGGGATAAAAATGCCCACCCGTGCCTCCTCCTGTTAAAACAATTTTCATTTATATTTTAAATTTATCCAATCGCTCTCCGTCGTGAAATATTAAGAAGAATACCGACTTCTGCCATTCCGACAAGAAGTGCTGTGCCTCCCTGGCTCACGAAGATAAGCGGAACGCCGGTGAGCGGAAGAATCCCAAGCATAGAGCCGATATTCAGGAACGATTGGGACACAATTAGTATAACAATTCCTACGATAAGCAGTCTACCAAAGAGATCATTGACTTTTGAAGCCATCCGGAGAGCTCGAAGCGCAAAGAAAATGTAGAGAAGGACAAGAAGAAGACTCCCAATGAAGCCGAATTCTTCTCCCGCTACTGCGAAAATGGAATCCCCTATCGGCTCCGGAAGATAATTGAATTTCTGGACGCTTTGCCCGAATCCCCTTCCGAAAATGCCACCGGAGCCTATCGCAATGAGGGACTGTTGAATTTGATATCCGGAACCTTGCGGGTCGCGAGCTGGATCAAGAAAAGTGAGAAATCTCTCGCGAATGTATGGCCGCATATAAAAAAGTCCAGATATGCCAATGGCACAAAGAAGGAAAAGTATGAGAATATCTCTCCACCGTCCGTGAGCAGCTATAAACATTCCAACAAGACTTGCGAAAATAACTAAAAAGGTGCCAGTGTCAGGCTCGAGGAGGACTAAAACGGCTGCGATGAAAATAACAATAAGAAGCGGAAAAAGACCGTATTGAAGTTTGGAAATCTTTTCGCGCACTTTCGAAAGCCACGCTGCATAATAGATAATCAGTCCCAGTTTCAAAAATTCTGCTGGCTGGAGAGAGATTCCTGCAATGTCTATCCATCGTTTCGCTCCGCCGTGGGCGAATCCGATTCCCGGTATGAAAACGAGTACGGCAGAGCAAATGGAAGCAATAGCGATAAAAAAAGCATATTTGCGCCAATGAGTATAATCAGTTTTTAATGTGATAAAAAAAGCGATCGAGCCAAGGATGATCCCCACCAATATTTGTTTGATCGCGACTTGAGAAAATACGCCCTCTCCGCGAGTAAGGAGTCCTAGAGAGGCGGAAGTGAAAATAAAAAATCCCACAAAGACGAGGATGGCAAAAGAAGCGAGGAGGACTTTATCTATGCGAGCGTGGCTCATCGAATTATTATAACACACACTCAATAACACTTTTCAATAAATAAAATAGCACCGCTTGCGCAGTGCTACAGAAAGTACTTTTTGATATGCAACCTAGATGGTGTGGGAGAAAGCGACCAAATCTTCAAATGACGAAAAGGTCTCTTTTCTGCCAAGCTCGTCGAAGACGAGCCGCTCCATCTTTTTTACCGCCTCGTCGATGTGTCGGACTGGCTCTTCTCGCGGCAGTACCTTCGCCATCTCGGAGAAATCATTCCACGAATATCTGCCCCGATTGATCCACCAAGGGAGAATCGTTGTGGTTTGATATGCCCAGTGCCGCCGACATGCTTCTTCAAGAATGTCTCGAACCGCCTCGACTCGGGACCGGCTCAAGAATTTGCTCGTATACTGGAAGTCCCGATTGAGCCGAAGCGGCTTGATGCTCTCTGCAACTTTGATAAGGGAGCTGTGCGTGCCGAATTGTTCTTCCGGCGCTTTCCTCGCGAGCCGGTAGCGTCCGCTTTTGATAGTCAAGATAAGGTCGCCGTGCTCTTCAAGAAACGCCAGCCAGCGCAGATCGTGATGAAGTGGCTGTCCCGGCAATCCGAGAAGCAGGAACACGTGTGTTTGTATTCCGGCATCTTTCAGATTGCGAAGTATCTCCACGTAGTGTTCGGGATGGTTCCACCCCTTTTTCTCGCGGAGAAGCGTTTCGCGCGAAAGTGTTTCGAGACCGAGCTGAACGCCACGGCAACCCGCATCGTACAATTGCTTGCACTTTGCCGGGTCGGCGAGGTCGTTCGTGACAGTCAGGTAACACTGCCAGGTCGCTTCGTGGCCGATTTTTTTCAGTTCAGCCCCGAGAGCGAGTTGGTATGGAACCGGCATGAGTTCGTTGATGATATCAAACCGATGTCCGTCGAGCTTTTGCATATGCTCTGCTACCCGCTGCGGACTCATCATTCGTGATCGTCCAAGGAATGTGTCGCTTCCGGCCGCGATGGCGCAGAAGCCGCATTGCATTGGACAATTCGACATCGTATAAAGCGGATACACGTCATCAGGCGACCACTGCCGAGCTCCCCCATCAAAGATGGGAGTTGGTAGTGATTCAAACGACGTTGCATCTACCGACGGTGGATTGACGATTACTTTGTCTCCATTTCTCCACGCCGTTCCGGGTGTAGAGGAAGGGTCAAGTGAGTCGGCGAGTTTGCAGATCGGCTCGAAGCCTTCGCTCCAGACGATTGCGTCGCAATGGTCGAAAAGCTTTGCAAACTCAGGCGTCTTGAATGCATCCGGTGTGCGTGCGAAGAAATTTCCGCCGATGACCACGAGGGTCTTGGGCAGGGCTTCCTTCACAAGCGATGCAAGAATAAATCCTTGCACCAGATGACGTTCGTCCGCGATGCTCACGCCGTAAATATCCGGCTGACAATCTTCCGCCAGAGGAATTTCCACTTCGGCGAAGTAGCGATACCACATATTGCTTTTCCGGTTTTCGATAGCACATAGGATTCCTTCAATGCTTCCGTCGTTGTCGGCTGAAACATAGTTTGCGTTGTTGCCGTACACGACGAATTTATCCCTTGTCGGCACACTTTTCGAAATCTTTTTGAGCGATTGCTGGACATTATAAAGTGCCAGAATATCACTCTTTGGATCTCGAATCGTGGCGATTGCTCCTTCGGCTTCATCTCCTCCATATTCACGGAGTATATGCTCGAGGCCTATGATGTGACCGTATCGCTGACGCACTTCGTGCCCGCGCTCTTTGAGACACGCGGCGAGTTGTGCGATTCCGAACGGCAGATGCCACACGGACGACACTGGTGGATAATTGAGAATAATTTTCCGCCTCTTGTTGTTCGACATTGGTACTACGGGAAGCATACTTGCCTGCCGGGGACTAAACCTCATCGATTTCTGCGGGGTGAACGGGATCTTATCCCAACCGCACGAATGAACGTGAAGAACACAAGGCTCTGAGACGATCAGACTTTGCCCTTTGTGGAGGGTTACGGATCGCCCATCTTCGAAGTGAACGTACATCGGATCGCTGTCGTAATTTACGCTTGTCCATGTCACGAGGCCTTCTCTGGTCATCGTGACATCAACACTGCAAAGGATCAGGGCCACAAAAGCCCCCAAAAAACAAACCTTTTTCATGGCGGTACCTCCGAATGGGGTTTTGGTTGTATGTCAATGAAGCCAAACCAAACTTTACAATTTATGTTTTGTTATGTCAATTTTTTACCACGCAAGCGAGTCCCACACCTTTTGGGAAACTCACTGGGCTTTGTGCAGCGGAAAGGAGGTTTTTAGGAAAATTGAACTGTCTGACAAAGCCCACGCGAGGAGTTTTCAATTTTCCGTGAAGAAAACCGACTATTCCGCAATCAAAGAACCAGTGGGGCTGTTTTCCAAAAGGTGTGGGCGAGCTTTCTATTTTCCAATCAACGCCAAAATGAGTCCCAAAATTGCAAAAATAATTCCTATGATCCAATAACGCATCGTCACTTTATATGCCGGCCAGCCGAGGGCTTCGAAATGATGATGGAGCGGTGCGACGAGAAACACTTTCTTCCCTCTGTATTTTTTTGAAAGGACCTGGATAATGTTTGAAAGGGTTGTTAACACAAGCGGTAATGCAATGACTGGAAGCACCAAAATGCCATATCCGCCTGCGAGTGAATCGGTAAGAAATGCCACTACGGCAAGAGCGATGGTGAGGCCCATTGTTCCCGTTTCAGACATATAATATCGAGCCGGAGGAATGTTAAACCACAAAAATGCCATTATTCCCCCGACAAAGGTGGCGCAAAGCGCTGCAAGGTCTATTTGATTTTGATAAAAAGCGATTCCAGCATATGCGGCAAACATACTTGCAAAAACTCCTCCCGCGAGGCCGTCCAGCCCATCGATAACCCCGCCGGAATAAATAAAAACAGTTACTGCCATAAAAAACGGAATAAAGAGGAGTCCGAGTGGCAATTCAAAATGAAACGGAAGTCCAATCGAAGAAACTCCAAGTTTGAAATAAAACCACAGCGCGCAAAGAAGGCTTATGACCAAAACGGCGGTAAGTCTTTTTTTCAGAGAAAGTCCCCCGGCGATATGATCTCGGCTTCCTTTTATCTCGAGCCAATCATCAATGAGTCCTACGATCGCCCCGAGAAAAAGGGTTGAGAGCGGAAGCCACGTTTGATTTCGGGAAAGAAAATCAATTTTGTGCGAAAGGGCGCTCGGGAAAATTCTTGCGAGCAAAAAGAAAAAGAGCACTGTTACAATAGTGCTTCCCCAAATTACAATACCTCCCATTCTTGGAGTTCCCACTTCTTTTTCTTTATGAAGGGAGTTAAAAATGGGCGTAGCATTTCCCTGCATATCAACTTTGCCCGCTTTTTTCTTCCACATTTCGTGTTTGTAGAGGTAGTCTGTAAGAAACGGGGTGATGAAAATACCCATACAGAAAGCCACGGTTGAGGGTAGAAAAACTTTTACGATATCTATGACCATGTTGGGAGATTATATAGTGGAACGCTTATTTTTTCCAGTTGCTTACTATCCAGAATATAAGTTTTTGCATATCAAAAAAATTATCGTCTGAATGGAGAACAACCGAAATCATGCGGTCATCTGGGCTAGAAGATTGGGGAGAAAATCCGTTCGTGATGAGAACAAGGTTTTTCTTCGCAAGTGGCGTTTCTCCAGTTTTTCCTCCAAGAACATCAACCGCCATTTTAATATCAAACATATGGTTTGTAGACTTGAGCGTATGCTGTATTCCTGCGGTATCTGAAACAGTTTTTTCTTTTGTGCCGGTTATCGCAAGAATCTTTGGATGATTTTTAATAATATAGATAGCCAATTTAGAAAGATCTTCAGCTGTAGACTGATTTGAATCAATTGCAGTTCCGTTATCAAGTCCCATGGCATTTACGTATTTTGTGTGAGTCATTCCGATCTCTTGGGCCTTCTTATTCATGAGATTAATAAACTTTTCTTCACCAACTGTTTGCGCTAAAAGTTCCGCAGTATCGTTATCGGAAGGAAGAAGAAGTATAGAAAGC
This sequence comes from Minisyncoccota bacterium, assembly GCA_028711065.1. Classification (GTDB taxonomy): domain Bacteria; phylum Patescibacteriota; class Minisyncoccia; order Phycocordibacterales; family JAQTLZ01; genus JAQTLZ01. The sequence goes on along the minus strand of JAQTSY010000001.1, from coordinate 130,208 downwards.
AGGTCATTCAGAGAAAATGTTTCTCCAGCCTTTATTTCTCCCGCACTTCCCTTCCCCGCTAGAGCGCTTGCTGGTACGGTTATGTTTCTGTCTGCAGGCAGCTCTTCGCTTGCAATCACTGCTGTCATAAGTTTGGTTATGCTTGCAATTGGTACCGGCATATTTTTATTCTTCTCCGCGAGGATTGTCTGTTTCCCTTGCGCATCTAAAAGAATGGAAAAATATTCAAGTGCTGAAACGTCCGGCTTTGAAAGATCTACTGTGGGTTCTGGTGATGGTGTTGGCGATATTTTTTCTCTTGGTGCGCTAAACATCGGCAAAAAACCGGAAGACCACACATCTCCATTCCAGTGCCAATCGCTGTCCATTCCTCCCATTACCCAGATTTTATCGTTGAACACAATGACGCCGTGGTCTTCCCTACCCTTCCATTGGTAATCGTCCGAAGCTTTTTTCCATTCAATTCCGTCAGTGCTATACCACGCGTCACCTTTACCCTCGTTGCTTGCAGAATGAAGCCCACTAATGAGCCACATGTATCCATGGTAATTTACTATTTCTTGTCCTTGCCTTTCTCCCCATGCAGCGTTCGGACTTACGAGGTCCCAATGAGCGCCATCGCTTGAGACCCATTCATCGCTGTAGCCAACTCCGTGAAAATTCATTCCTCCGGCGATATACATTTTTCCGTTCCATACACCGAGCGCGTGGTCCCACCTTGAATGCCAAGGGGCGTCTGTGGTTGCCGCTGTCCAGTGGATCCCGTCGTCAGAAGACCAAACGTCGTTGAACGTTTTCCTCCCAAAATAATCCACACCCGCGACGAGCCACAGTTTCCCATTCCATTCGAGCACGATTTGTCCCTCCCTTTCAGGATATTCCGGTTTCTCAACCACTTTTTTCCAATGAATTCCATCAGTCGAGCTCCAAATACCGTTTTTATATTCAAGCCCATCATGCGGGCTCCAGCCTCCGTACATATAGAGCACTCCTTTGAAATTGACGACCGATGCCGAGCGGATGTAAGGAAAATCGGCATGTTCCACTACTCTCGTCCAATTCACGCCGTCTGAAGTATTCCAAATATCGTTGTAATAAATTGCTGATTCATAATCAGGTACTCCGGCAATTTTTGAACTATCGGCATCAAGCCCGCCAAGCACCCACATCTTATTATCAAATACAAATACCGAATGAGAGTCGCGTTTTGGCCAGCCTTCCGCGTTTGTTTTTGTCTGTGTCCAGGTAAGCGAGCTTGGGTCAATTTCGGGTGTTGGTGTCGGGGTCGGAGTTGCTCTCGTAATTATATTCTGGACTTTCTCGAGATTATTTTTGTTTTGCAAAAAAAATCCTCCAACAACGAGGATGATAATAACAGCAACAAAAATAAGTATTTGCTTCATAATTTCTTTTAGTGCGTCCCATTTTCCCCCTCTTCTGTCTGCTTTTCACTCTCTTCAAACTTCTTTATCTCTTCTTTCACTCTCGTATATTCTGGTAAATCTTCGATCTTTTCGAGTCCCAAATGCGAAAGGAGTTCAAGCGTTGGTTTATAGAGGAAGCTTCTCTGATCTTTTTCAGCCTGAACTTTTTCCACAAGTCCGCGAATAAGGAGATTTCGAAGAATAAAGGTTGAGTTCACTCCTCGGATGTAGTCGATTTCCCTTCTTGCAATCGGCCCACGGTAAATAATGATGGAAAGTGTCTCAAGTCCCGCACGCCCAATATCCCTTGAAAGTTCTTCTTTGGTGAGTTTTTCTATTATTTCATCTGCTTTCGATGCTGTGCCAAGCGCCACTTCATCTCCAATACGCAGAAGCCGGATTCCTCTGGTTTTTAACTTTTCTTCAAGCACCCTCAAACCATCCTGGATTTCCGCAGGATTTTTCTCGAGGATTTGAGAAAGTTTTTTTATCGAAACAGCTTCGCCTTTGAAAAACAAAACTGCTTCTAATGTTGCGTCTAATTCCATAAAATAGTTAAAAGTTTAAAGTGAAAAGTGTAAAGTTAATTTAATTATATTTAATATTTTCGGACTTTCGACTTTCTCCTTTTGCCTTTTTACTCAGTATCTCGGTACTCCGAGATCATTCGATTCGATCATAATATCGTCATGCTTTGATTCTTGCACAACAGAGACAACACCCTGTTTTACCAGTTCAAGAATTGCCAGAAAACTAACGATGACATTGATTTTATCATCCTTTCCGACTTTTGCGAGGTCTTTAAAGCCGATTTTCAAGCTTTTTTGGATGCGTACCGTGAGATTCCCTATCATCTCCTCGAGGCTTATGATTTTTTTCACGACTGCTTTCGGTAGAAATTCTTTCTTCGGCAAGCTCTGAAGCACCCGCTCCATCGCAGAGAGCATATTCGGAAGCGTTGTATCTTTGTCTGGCGAGAAAACAGGATCGAATTTCCGCATCTGCGGGGCGAAAATCATCTCTTTTCCGAAACGTTCGGCAATATGTACAGAGAGCTCTTTGATTTCTTTGTAGATTTTCAGGCGGCGTTCGAGCTCATTAATTGACTGCTCCTCTTCTTCGGACAGCGAAAGATTGGGCAACAGCGAGCGGGATTTGATAAGGAGAAGCGTGGAGGCGATTAAAATAAAGTTGGCACTCTCCCCCAACGTCTCCTTGCCGTTATTTTTTATATAGCCGATATAATCGTCGGTGATTTGGGCGAGCGAAATTTCGTTGATGAGCAGTTTGCGCTTTTCGATAAGAGAAAGCAGAAGGTCGAGCGGTCCCTCGAATTTCTCCGTCTTTATTTTGTAGCCCTGATTTTCCACGAATTATTTTTTCTTTTTGGTGATGCTTATGCCGAGTTCATGAAGTTGTTCGTCGGTAATCGTCGTCGGCGCGCCCATCATCGGATCCTTTCCCTCTCCAGTTTTCGCGAATGGAATAACCTCGCGGATATTTGGTTCGTTATGAAGAAGCATAAGAAATCGATCAAAACCCCACGCAATTCCTCCGTGCGGGGGTGTGCCGGAGCCAAGTGCTGTGAGCATATGGCCGAAATTATGCTGAATTCTCTCTTCGGAATATCCCATAATTTCAAACACTTTTTTGAGTGCTTTGGGGTCGTGATTTCGGATAGAACCCCCACCAATCTCGTAGCCGTTCAACACTACATCGTACTGCGTTGTTTTTATTTCGCCGATATTTTTCTTTTCCATAAGCCATTCCGTATGCTCTTTCTGCGGGCGTGAAAATGGATTATGAGTAAATGTCCATCCTCCTTTGTCATCTTTCTCAAAGAACGGAAAATCAATTACCCAGAGAAATGCCAAAAGATTCGGATCTTCTTTATTTTCTCGGATATCCGGCTTATCAACTCCATATTTTTTCATTACTTCGTCATATGTCATTCGCGGAAAAGGAATTTGTTGGATTTTCTTTTCAGGATAGAGCGTTTTTACCACTTCGATAAGCACTTTCTCATTTATCGCCATCACATCATCGCGTTCGACAAAACTCATCTCCATATCGAGTTGGGTAAATTCCGGCTGTCTATCCCCTCTCGTATCTTCATCTCGCATACATCGGGCAAATTGGAAATATTTTTCGAATCCAGCGGACATAAGAAGCTGTTTGTATTGCTGGGGTGATTGTGGAAGTGCGTAGAAATGCCCTGGTTCAAGGCGTGATGGAACTACATAATCTCGCGAACCTTCCGGAGTTGTTGCAGAAAGGAGCGGAGTTTCAATTTCGGTGAATTTTTCTGCTGTAAAGAAATTACGGACGAGTTGCTGGATTTTGTGCCGTGCTCGAACATTTTTCTGCATCCGAGGACGACGGAGGTCGAGATATCGATATTTAAGCCGGGTTTCCTCGTTTATTTCAGAGCCCGCTCCCGCAACATCAAATGCTGGAGTTGTCGCTTCGTTTAGGACTTGTATTGACAGAATTTCAATTTCTACCGCGCCATTGAGTTTCTCTTTTTGAACATTTTTTTCTGGACGAGCGTTTACTTTTCCGTGGACCTGGACAACCCATTCTGAACGCAATTTTTCTCCTACTGCGTGAGCTTCGGTTGCTTTCGGTAAAATAACGCCCTGCACCGTTCCCGTCATATCGCGGAAATCAAAAAAGATAAGTTTTCCCTGATCGCGCCGAACATCCACCCAGCCGGCTATCATCACCTCTTTTCCTGCCATATCTTTCAACTCACCAATGTATGTTCGTCCTTTCATTTTTTTCACTACGATATATCGTAGTACAGATTAGTTAATAAAAGAAAATCGCCCTCGCAAAAACAAAATTAATTTTGTTTTTGCGAGGGCGAACGAGTGTCGCGGTGCCACCTCGCTTTCTTTCTCTTGTCTCGCTATATCGGGCTTACCCGGAAGAATCTACTTGGCCGATCGGCTTTGGCCGATTTAGGCCTTGGCTTCACTCCGTTCTTTCTTCATCCTCGCCGGTGTCAGCCGGGTCGTTGGCATGGATAAATAATACCACTTTTCTTCTAGAGTGCAACTCCTATTTTCTCTCGTACAATCTGCATCTTTGCTTCGGCTCGCTCGCGGGCTCGCTCGCCCCCTCCTTTCAGAATTTTGATGATTGCTTTTTTGTCTTTCGCCAACGCTTCCCTTTTTTCTCGCATTGGTTTTATGAACGCAATCAAATCTTCTATAAGCGCGTCTTTCAGATCTTTGTACTTTCCTTTTTTCTCTTCATACAACTTGTCGAGTGCTGTCTTGTTTCTGATGAGTGAATGAATCGCATATACATTGGTTGGCACTCCCGCGCTTGAATCCGTGACAATTCCCATTACAGCTTTTTTGATTTCTTCGTCTGTGGCAAAAAGTGAAATAGTATTGTTGTAACTCTTTGACATTTTCTGGCCATCAATTCCTGGAACCACTTTTACTGATTCGAGAATAAGCGGTTCTGGCATTTTGAACGTTTCTCCGAAAATTCTATTGAATTTCTCCGCAGTATCCCGTGTGATTTCAATATGCTGTTTCTGGTCGAGGCCTGTTGGTACGACGTTTGCGTCTTGAATCAATATATCAGCCGCCATAAGAAGCGGATAATCAAAGAGACCAACGCTTACCTCCTTATTTTTCGCCTCGGCATCTTTGTAGGCGTGCGCGCGAGAAAGGTACGGCATCGTAGTAAGACAGTTGAATATCCAGCCAAGCTCGGCCACTTGCGGGACATCTGATTGTTTGTAAAGCGTAACTTTTTTCGGATCAAGTCCGATTGCAAGATAATCAAGCGCAACGCCCAAAATATTTTCGCTCATCTCTTCTTTATTCTGAACTGTAGTGAGCGCGTGGAGATCGGCGATGAAAATGTAGCTCTCGTGATTCTCTTGAAGATCCACAAATTGCTTCATTGCGCCGAAATAATTGCCGATATGAGGCCGGCCAGTCGGCTTTACCCCTGAAAGCAAGATTTTTTTCATGGCGTTAATAATACCAAAATAAGGCTGTTATGTATAACCAACTCTATTTCAACCTTTCTACGAACTTTTCGATAGTCTTCAATGTTTTTTGTGTTGGAGTTTTTTGTATAAGATCAATAATTGCACTGCCAATGACTGCAATATCTCCCTCGGGTTTTATTTCTTTTACGTCTTTGTGAGAGGAAATTCCAAATCCGACAGCTAAAGGCAGATGAGAACTTTTTTTAACTCTTTTAAGATATGAATGCAAATCATTCGCAAATCTTTTTCCTGTTCCGGTAGTTCCCTGCCTCGATGTGCAGTAGAGAAAGCCAGTTGCTTGTCTAGAAATTTTCTCAAGCCTCTCTTTTTCTATCGCTGGAGAGAGAACATAAATCAAATGAATTTCTTTTCTCGCGGCCTGCTTCTTTAATTCCCTTCCCTCTTTTGAGTCGTAAGGAAGATCGGGGACAATTACTCCAGAAATTTTATACTTTCTGCACTCATCGCAGAATTTTTCGATACCCATATGAATAACAATATTTGCATATGTCATAAGCACCACCGGAGTTTTTAAAGTCTCCTCTACGAATTCAGCCAACGCAAAACTATCTTTTACTTTGGTTCCATTATCGAGGGACTTCTGACAAGCTTCAACGATAAGTGGTCCGTCTGCCATTGGGTCAGAAAAAGGGACCTGGATTTCGATAATATCTGCTCCGCCGGCTACAAGCGACTGCGCAATTTTTTTCGAGAGAGCAAGAGTCGGATATCCCGTTACAAGATGGGCCATAATTGCCGTCTTTTTTCTCTCGCCAAATTTTTCTATTATGTGATCAAGATTATTTTTCATATCTTTGAATTTCTTCTGCGAGAAACTTTTTAAATTCCTTGTGGTTTAGGTATCTGGTGAGATTGAAAAGGTCTTTATCCCCTCTTCCTGATACGTTTACCACCACCACTTCTTTTTTCGAGAGTTTCGGCAGTATTTTATACGCATATGCAAGTGCGTGTGAAGATTCAAGTGCGGGAATAACTCCCTCATGTTTTGCCGTAAGAAGACATGCTTCGACGGCTTCTTTATCAGTTGCAGATTGAAGTTCAACTCTTTTCTCTCGAAACAGTGTCGCGAGTTCCGGCCCCATTCCCGGATAATCTAATCCTGCCGCTACGCTATGCGTGGGGGCGATATGTCCTTCGCTCGTCTGAAGAAAAAGTGATTTGTATCCCTGAAAGATTCCGAGGCTGCCATTTTCTTTTCGCATGGCATTTTCCCCGACTCTTTTTCCGATTCCTCCCGCTTCAACTCCGATAAGTCGGACATTTTTTTCTTTCACAAAATCGTAAAATGCGCCGATTGCGTTGCTTCCGCCTCCCACGCAGGCGACAACTACATCAGGAAGCTTTTTTTCTGCTTTTCTTGTTTGCTCACGAATTTCTTCTCCGATAATCGACTGGAAAGTTCTATTCATTTCCGGATATGGATGGGGGCCGAGGACAGAACCAATCACGTAATAACTCTCATCCGAATGAGCCATCCAATATTTGAGGGCTTCGTTCACGGCATCTTTCAAAGTCTTACTTCCCGAAGAAACGCTTATGACTTCCGCCCCAAGTTGTTCCATCCAGAAAACGTTCGGTCTTTGACGGGCGATATCAACTTCTCCCATAAATATTTTGCATTTAAAACCGAACTTTGCGGCAACAGTTGCTGTTGCGACTCCATGCTGGCCTGCCCCAGTCTCTGCAATTAGCTCTTTCTTCCCGAGTCTTTTTGCGATGAGCGCTTGGCCTAAGCAATGAGTGATTTTATGAGCTCCTGTATGGTTTGCGCCTTCATTTTTAAGATATAACTTACCACCGCCAAAATGTTTGGTGAGATTTCCAGCATAAATAAGCGGAGTTGGCCGTCCGCTGTAAGAGCGCAGAAGTTCTCGAAATTCTTTCTGAAACCGCTTATCTTTCAAAGCTTTCTCAAATTCAATTTCTATTTCTTTGAGTGCGTGAACGAGCATTTCTGGAACATATGCTCCGCCGTATGTATTTTTTTGTTTTTCCTTTCTTTTCATTGCATTTTAACTAATAGTAGCTGAAAACATTTGATTTTAATAGAAGGCCTCGTCGTGATTGCACGAGGCCCTTATCTCTCAGAGAGTACTTCTGTTACTGCGCCCAACAGCGTGGATCTTTCTCGCCGTTTTTGGGGCGGAGACCAAAACTCACCAAACGTCCCCGCATTGTATCCACGAGTCCGTTGGCCACGCCCTCGTTCTGAGCGAGCTTCGCCTCTTCCTCTGGGGTGAGGTGTTCCTTGAGGAGAAGCTCAAGGAGCTCTGTCCGGTCAGTTCTTGTTTCCATCGTTTTTTCCTTTCTACTCGCCTTCGGGTGACGCTCGGTAATTTCGGGATCGCTTGCCACATTGGAAGCGAACTCCGTTGACTTGGTGAAATCTCTCTTTTTAAATGAACCATTTTTACAATCACACGCAAAAAACCCGCCTTCGACGCATATCGAAATATGCATCAAGGGCGGGTTTTCCGCGGTACCACCTTGGGTTTCAGGAACAAAAAATACCCGAGCGGGTCTTTTTTGTTCCACTCATCGACTCATACGCCTTTCGGCAGACATCGATTATCCTTGTAACGGAGGAGACCGGATTTCCACTTGCGCAGAAATCATCTTGCTCGCTTACGCGAACTGCATAGGCCCAATCCCTTAAGCCTAAGCCAAGGGACCTATACGTAGATATTGCAGTTGTAAAGAATCTGTATTTACTATACAGGAGGTAAAAATAGTGTCAAATTCGACTTACTTAGCTGGGAATTCTGCATAGAACTGCGAGCCTTTTCCCTTCCCTTCTGACTCTGCCCAAACGCGGCCATGGTGTGCCTCGACAATTCCTTTTACGATAAAAAGTCCAAAGCCAGTAGACTCAACATTGATTGTTTGTGACTCTGCTCCATGTCCACCTTCCGTAAAGAGGCGTTTCTTGTCCTCATCTGTAATTCCGACTCCCGTATCTTTGACCGCAAAAAGTATTTTCCCATCTTTCTTTTCGAGCGAGACATTTACGCTGCCTGTCGGGGTGTACTTGATCGAGTTGTCGATAAGATTTTTGAAGACATGCTTTAGTTGTTCTTTGTCGCCCTCTATCATGTATGAATCAGCAGAATTGTTGAGTGTAAGTTTCAGTCCTTTTTTCTCTGCTGCTCCTTTTAATTCTGAAGTTGTACTCTCGACTAATGGGCGGACATCCATGGACGCCATAATATAACCCATTTTCCCTGTTTTTATATTTGCCGCGTTCAAGATGTCTTGAACAGTATTAACGCCTTTCGTACCGGATTCAAGTCCCCCTTGGGCCATCTTGCGCACTTCATCAGATATCTCGCCGAAATCTCCCTCAAGGATCATTGAGAAGACGTTTCGTGAATTAGTAAGAAAGCCTTTGACCTGATGGGTTATGAAGTGGATAAGGGTAGTTTGTCTTTCGTTCGCTTCCGCGAGCTCTTTATTCGTGATCTGTAACTCTTTATACAAATATGCTTTGTCGAGCGCGATTGCTATGACGTTAATGAAGCTTGCAATCGAATCTTTTTCGTATTGAATCAGCTCGTTGTAGTTTCTGTTGAGGCCGATAGCGAGTACTCCTATTATTCTGTTCTCTGTAAGGAGCGGATACGTCAAGAGACTTTTTACGTGCACTTTCTCCTGAAATTCTTTGATAACTTTAGCTGGCAGATTTTCTATCCAGATATCGGCAAGATTTTCTACATGCACCATTGTCTTTTCGCGAACAAGCGGAGAAAGTATGCCCTGTGAAGCTTCCGCAATAGTAAGAGAATCAAAAGAGAGCTTCATCTCGGCGCGTGTTTTATCCCACCGTTCTGATCTTGAAAATCGAACCGGAGTAAAAGTGTCTTTTTCAACCTGATATGAAAAAAGCCCCACTAATTCATACTCAAACGCATCGCGAATTGTTTTCGTTAATCTTTCCGCAAGAGTTTCGGGCCGAAAATTCTGGATGCTGATTTGATAGAGCTCTCGAAGAAGAGAAAGGGTCTTGTTTTTTATCGCAAGCTCGTGATTTTGCTTGTAGAGGCTTTCCGTAGCCTTTTTGAATTCATCGTCATTAGGAGACGACGGGCTTTGTATAGCCTGGGTTTTTGTTTTTCGAAGAAACATTTTTCATGAAGGACTTGCGCATTTGGATGAAATTCGAGGCGCAAGCGAGCTTGTGACCAAGCTGTATTATTATACAGTGCGGGAACAAACGAGTGAAGTAACGAAGAAGTTCGCCAAAGGCGGAAGTCCTATCTTAGGCTGGAGGGAATCTCTTCGGGCTTAAGATCAGCAATCATGCTAGCAACAGCTTCCCGACACACTTCGTGAGAAGCTCTGCCGAAAAGTCGTTCATACTGGCTGACAAGACGGTTTACCACTTCTTTTTGATCCCCATCGTTGAAAGTAATGTGGTGATCGCTAACTTGTAATCCCTGGACCTTCCCCGCCTCACTCCAAGCAAGAGGGCCGATAACAAGCTCCTGCTCCGTGATTATCTTTGTGGCAATTTGGTCGAGGGTGGCCATGGTAATTTTATGATTCTCTTATTTTGTTGAATGTAATACTTACCGATATGAGGGCAATTGCCATGATAAAGTATGCTACACAGTACATGTAATCGTTTATTCCCTCAGGAATATACAAATTGTGAACCGCCTGGTAGAGAAAAGTGAAATCAGACAAATATTCTATGACCAAGGCAGCAAGAAAAAGGAGAATCGGGATTTTCATCATTCCCCCTAAATATTTTCTCGACAACAGATAAGTGAGAATTGCCAATGCCACGTATCCTGCTTGCGTAAGGGGGTAAGCGATATTCAGAAATGTCCCGAGGCGATCAGACCAATCAAACTGCTGCCCATTCAGAAAGATGAGATACGATACAAATATCATTGCTAAGAATGCCCCGAAGGCTATTGTTTGTTTTGTTATATTTTTCTTGAGAGAAAAAGAAACTCCTGATACTTGAGCCAGCAAGAAAACTCCATACATGTAGAAAGGAATACTGCCAAAGAAACCCAGATCACCCAATGAGGGATATGGAATATCTCCGGTTGTGTACACGAAATAGCTTGAGACCGTCTGACCAAATACCTGGAACAGAAGTCCAATCGAGAATGCTATTATAAGTCTTCCTAATTTGCTCTTGTGTCCTCCCCAAGCGCGAGATGCCATTAAACCCCGAATTCCTCCCCAGAGCGCGATAATTTGATAAGTTGCTCCCCACCAAAATGACCAAGACTGGCCCTCTTCTACATGAAAGAGGAATAAAGCAACTCTCCAAAGTGTAAGGATAATAAAAATAGAAAATACTGTTTGTATTTCTTTATTTTTTCTCATATTGAGAGAGTGTTCTTTCATGAAATTTATTATACCAGATGATAACTTTATGAGGAGTCACTTATCTACAGGCTTACAATATACTTTTTAAGGAAGAAATCGTGATGATAAGACATTTTCCACTTCCTAAGTCCCGGAATACCCAAATCTTGCTCAAGATTTATATATTTACAGCCGATTTTGTCTAAATAGAGACCCGTTTCTTCCATGAGAAAGGCATATATTCCCAGAGAAGATTTTAGATCGGCCTGTTGAAAATCTCCCATCGCGTACTCATCGTTCACGATTTCATTTATTGAATAGCCGACAAATTGTTCTCTAATAAATACCCCCAAAGATAAAGTATTTTTCGAGTGTTCCATGGTGAGTATGCGGTTCATGGCTCGAGAAAGATGCCTCGCATCTTTCTCTGCTATACCCCTTTGCTCTTCCCATACAAGAGAAACTTTTTCGATTTTTTCTTTTACAGTTTTGTCGTTTAAATCAATTGGAGTTACGGAATAATGAGAGAGTTGTCGGAGCCTATTTACGATCTTTCTTCTCGTACTTAATTTTCTTCCCGCACTGGCCCGCGGCTTTAATTTCTCTACAGAAAAAATGTAATCGTGATTATCTCTATCCTCCTGGATTTTAAATTGTTCCTTATTGAGATGTTTTATTACATCTTCGGGAATTAATTTCATCTGCTCTTCTAGGCCTTCAGATTTTGAAAATTCCAAGAGTGCCTGTGCTGTCTCATTTACTTTATTTGTACCGAGAAATGATAAGAACGGTTTGCCTGTGACGTAGTCTGTAAAACGGACGACAAAATTATTATTCATCTGTGAAATACTCATCTCATCTTTTATATTCCAGGACCACATACTAGTAAAATTAAAATCAGAATATGGCGGGTATTTATGGGTAAAAGCCTCCACATCCGCTTTGTCAGAGAGCTCTAATTTTTTAAATTTTGGAAATTCTGGAATCATAGATTTTAGTTTATGAGAACGCTTCCCAAAATAATAATGGCTATTCCGGCGATTTTCTGCGCAAGTACTTTTCTCTCGAACGATTCTTTACCGAATGCTGGGTAAAAAAAAGTCAAAAGAATTCCAAAAATGAATACGAAGAGAGGCTGGAAACCGCTTACTGCGAGGACAAGACTGACTGGTGCGAGAAGTATTGCGAAATTGAGCGCGACATCCCCCATGAGAATGATCAGTCCGTTCAGAAAGTTAAGTCCAAGAACCGGTAAAGTATTTTGCCGTACTACTTGTATAAATTGTTTTTTGTATGAGGTTACAAACAAAAAGAGGAGAATTCCTAGAATGATTTGGCCAAGCATTCCCCAGAAAAGTGATGTCAGAAATCCTTCATTGAGCGCAATGAATTTAAAAATGACACCGTTTACGGCCAAAAGAAGCGATGAAGCAAGCATCAGTTGCACGACTGCTTTTTTGAATTTTATTTTTGCACCAGAAAAATCAAGCGACAACGTGATAGCTCCGCAGATGATAAGAAGACCAGCGACAATTTGTTTGGCCGAGGGCAATTCTTTCAAAATAAAAAATCCAAGAATGAAAGCGAAGATTGGAATCATCTGGAAGAAAGGAGCTATGATTGAGGCTTCGTCTTTTTCCAAAGCATAGAGGTATAAAATAACATAGCCCAACGCAAGTGTTCCGTTCAAAACAAGAATAAGCGCGTGCACTGGACTGACTGCGGTAATTGCCGGGTGGATCAGCCAGATTATAGGAAGCGCAAAGAGCGCGAAAATTGCCGTGAAAATGACAAGAGCACCAACGCTTCCCGACTTAAAATATTTCGAGATGAGGTGTTTGTCTATATGGTTTGCTGCCGCGTGGAGTACGGGGTTGATAAGAGCAAAGAGAAACCAGTGCATAGATAAAAAAGAAAATGTATTCAATACCCTACTCCCATCCTTCAGATTTGTAAACCGCAGCAACAAGGGCGCAAACTGGTTTTGACTCGCATTTTATTCCGCAGATTTCGCTCCTGATCTCTCCGTATTCTTCTTTGCGGTATTTGACCATGCTTGTGAGACTTTCGCTGATGAGCCGTTCGATCTGAGCTCGGTCTGCTCCTTCGTGTTCGACAAAGAGGCCCCGTTTCGGATCTGTTTTTGACATCACCCAGCCGACACCAGCCCATGCCTCCTTCCCTATTTCGTTCTCGATCTGTGATGCGTAGACGACATAAAGTTTATTGCCAAAGTCTGTTGATCCATTCATTTTTATTTTCTCTACTTTCGGTTCGTATCCCTCGGGCATAATTGAAGAAAGGCGAATCAAATTATAGTTAGCAATTCCCGCGTCAAATAATGCGGCGTCAAAAGCGGATAATTTTGTCTCTCCCATCCCAGAACCCTTCGTAATTTTTATGATTTTTTCCATTTTATTAGGCTTTATTCTATCAAAATAGCGGGAAAAAGGGAGTTTCTTATGCACAGGAGGTTTGGCAAGAAAAACAAGTTTGTCGGTGGTTTATTTTAGCATTATTTTGATTATATTTCAGTATCAAAGGGGGTGTTGAATAGATTTGACAAAACAATGACTTCGATTTAAGCTGAAGACTGTGCTGTTAAGACGTCCTCTGTCAACTTTGACGACCTCGAAGAAGGAGAATTCAGATGAAAAAAGCCAAAGCTTCCCGGAAAGGGGCAATGTCGGAAATTGTGGCGATGCATAAAGGGACAGTTCTATCATGCTTCATCAAAACCAATACTAACTGTAATGCCCTGCTTGTGCTGTTTGGCACTAAAGCTAAGAAAGGAGAGCCACCTGATGTGGTAATTTCAATCGAGGGCGGCTCACCTGTCGATCTGTTTTGTCCTTCAGTTGAGGGAACGGTAATCTGGTGCAAGCTTAAGTCGGGAGAAGAACGTTTTTATGATACGCGCACCGGTAAACATTTATCGGAAAAAGAGTTGAAGGAGCGGTCAGCGGAAATTCATCTCTATCAGTGAAGTTTGACTTTTGTTGTTGCCGCGTAACCCTTTTAGGAGGAACATCCACATGAAACGCATCGCAGTAAAAATCGGTTCCGCTGTGCTTTCCGGGCCGGACGGCATCAAGCACGAGGTTATCGCAAACCTCGTGGAAGACGTTGCCGGACTCGTAAAGCAAGGCCATCAAGTCGTCATTATCTCCTCGGGGGCAGTCATCCTGGGGAAAACCGTCTCGCAATTCGCGAACCCAACGTTCGCCGTCAATGCGCCAGACCGGTATGACTCGAGGCTTCTTCGGGAGCAAATTCTCGCGTCTGTAGGCCAACCGAAGCTCATGGCGTTGTATAGCGAAGAATTCGCCAAACATAACTTGAGCTGCGGGCAACTCCTGACGACAAGATCCGACTTCGCTGATCGCAGGTTCTACTTGAGCTTGCGCGTCGTTACCGGAGAACTCCTCCGATACGGCGTTATTCCAATCTTCAACGAGAACGATGTGCTCTCGCCGGAAGAACTGGATTTCAGCGACAATGACCAGCTCGCGCTTGTTATTGCAGCGATGATATCGGCTGACGAACTCATCCTCCTCACCAACGTGGCAGGAGTGTATGATCGTCCGCCACAGGAAGAGGGCGCCAAACTTATACCGGAAATTGCCGATGTCTCCACCTTTATGGAAACATTTGAGGCGGGGAAACACACCGGCAAGGGAGGCATTCAGAGCAAGCTCCTCTGTGCCGAGAAAGTAACTTCGCTCGGCATTCCTATGCATATTGCCGCCGGAACCGAGAAAACACCGCTTATGCGGATTATCGGGGGCGAGAAGCTCGGCACATTCTTCCCCACAACAGCCGAAAAAGAAGAGGCCTTGAAAAGCTGGCTTCTCACAGCGGCAGTCGGAGCGGGAAAAATTGTGGTCTCAACTTATCTAGCTGACAGGCTTCGCGAAGGCGGAACTCAGAACAAAAGCGAGCGGAGAACCCCTTCGGTTCTCTTGGCCGGCATCGAAGAGGTTAGGGGCGAGTTCGGGAAAAGAGACGTCGTCGAAATTATTGATGACGACGGCATTCTCCTCGGACGCGGACTGACCCGCCACACCAGCCATGAGTTGCGAGAAAAAGTCGACAAGTACCGCATATTGCCAGAAGCCGAAAAGGAGCAATTGCGGGGAGCGGCGGTCATCGCCATCCATGCCAACGACTTTGTCTTCGCCAAATAATTAACACGCATGAGACCTTCTTTCGCTTCACCGCGACAGAAGGTTTTTTCTTTTGCGGACAGAAAACGCAATGTGTTATTTCCTGATTGCTCCGTCGCTCTTCACGAGATATTTATATGTCGTGAGTTCAAGCGCGCTAAAAGGCCCCCGAGCATGAAGTTTCTGGGTACTAATGCCAATCTCTCCTCCCATTCCGAATTCTCCGCCATCGCTGAATTGAGTTGAGGTATTGAGATAGAGACAAGCCGCATCGATCGTACGAAAGAATACTTCAGCATGCTTTTTCGAGCGAGTGATAATGGCTTCGCTATGGCCTAAGCTATGCTCCGAAATATGCTGAAGCGCCTCTTCAAAATTGTTGACGACTTTTATTGCAAGCACATAATCAAGGAATTCAGTATCGAAATCTTTCGCAAGAGCATGTTTCAAATATGGGTAACGGGATTTCTTGAGCACGTCGAAACTCCGCCGGTCGGCGCGAATTTGAACGCGCTTTTCCGCCAAATCAGGCCCAAGTTTTCGTAACATTTGCGCATATACCTTTCGATGCAAAAGGACGACATCAAGCGCGTTACAGATAGAAACACGTCGCATCTTTGCATTCAAAATAATTCGTGTGGCGCTTTCAATGTTCGCATCGGAGTCAACATAGGTGTGTACAACTGAAGCGCCAGTGACAATAACCGGGACGCGAGCGTATTTTCTCACAAAATCAATCAAGTTTTTCCCCCCACGCGGAATGAGACAATCAATCGAAGGATTACTCATTAATTCAATGACGAATTTTTTATCCAATCCGCTTAGATTTTTAACAACATTCGTGTCAATATGTCGCGTCGCAAGCGCTTCGTGAATAAGCCTGACAAGAATCTTGTTTGTAAACAGAATTTCTTTTCCTCCTTTCAACAAAAGCGCATTACCACTTTTAAAAGAAAGTGTGAAAGCGTCGATGGTCACATTCGGGCGTGATTCGTAAATCATAGCAACAAGCCCAAGAGGGAAGCGAACCTTTTTAATGAGAAGTCCGTTCGGCCGTCGACGTTGTTCTAGAGTTTTAAAAAGAATATCTTGCTGTTTTGCGACTGCACGAGTTGCATTCGCCATCGCTATAATTTTATTCTTATCAAGAGACAACCGTTCGATAAAACTATCTGCTTTACCATTTTGTTTTGCGATAGAAATATCCTTCTGGTTCAAAACGATGATTCGTCCGCTATTTCGTTCGAGAAGCTCCGCAAGTTTTAGTAAAACCTCTCGTCGTTCAAGCGCAGTTAAAATGAGCAAAGAAGTACTTGCTCTTTTAGCGTCAGCTATATTTTTTTTAAGTTCATTTGCTGTCATGAGAAGAAATTTCTTGAGCGCGCTCGTAGGCTTTTTTAATTGCCTTTTGCCACTCTGTATAATAATTTTCAACATCCAAAGTGTTAAGCGCCGCTTCCGTTGTCCCTCCTTTTGACTGCACCATCTGAATAAGGCGCTCAAAATCAGGATGCTCTTTCGAAACAGCATAGGCAATCGAACCGGTAATTGCTTTTATCACAATCTTTTCGGCAACATCTTGGCTAAATCCAAGTTCTCGTGCTGACTTTATAAGAGCGTTTGCAAAGAGAAAAACATAAGCAGGACCTGAACCGGAGACAGCCGTCAATGCATCGAGCATTTTTTCCTCTTGCAACGGGACACTCAAGCCAAATACTGAAAAGACTTTTTCAAGAAAAGCTTGCTCGTCTGAAGTCAAAGAATCTTTTTTCAAATACCAGCCAATGACGCCTTGCCCGATTTGGAGCGGTAAATTTGGCATTACTCGCACGACTTTAGCTCCAGGAAATACTTTCTGAATATTGACTATACGAACACCGGCCATAATTGAAACAACAATCAAATGTTTGGCATTTTTTATAGTTAGCGTCTTGAGCTGGTAAAAATCCTGAGGCTTTACGCAAACAAATACAAAATCACTAGCTTCAAATAAATCAATGGAGGATTCGACACAGCGAGCGCCTGGAACATTACTCACTCCCAAAGAATGAATGACAATCTCAATATTCATCTTTGACGCTTTCATGGTCTGGAGTTGTGCTACAATTGCTTGACCCATATTTCCATAGCCCAAGATACCGATAGTTGTCGTTTTTGTTTTTGTATCCATATATTTATTAGCGCAGAATACCCATTTTAATCGCATTTGACAAGAGGACGGCTTCAATATTAAGCTAAAACTTGTGATGGAAAGCCGTTCTTTAGAGTAACACAAGCCACAGAAAGGGCAAAAACCATGAGAATGACCAAATTGTTTCCCCGAACTCGCTACGGCGAGGTCGGTGCGGCGATGACAGCGGCCCACTCCTTCCTCCTGAAGGCAGGCTTCATTAAGCAATTGGCACCGGGATCTTACATTCTGTTGCCACTCGGCTTTCGCGTCTGGAGACAAATCCAGGCGATCGTCTGGGACGTGATGGAAAGCCACGATGTGCAAAACTTGCAGTTGCCGATTTTGCAACCGCAAGAACTTTGGCTGAAAACCGAACGCTGGGATAAGTATACCGGCACAAAGGTGATGTTCGAGACCACCGAACGGCACACTGGCGCGAAGTTTGGCCTGGCTCCAACCGCAGAAGAAGTGGTAACACAACTCGCGGCAGAAACGATTGACAGTTACCGCGATTTGCCGGTCATTTGGCATCAAATCGGATGGAAATTCAGAGATGAAATCCGGCCTCGGCACGGACTGCTTCGGTGTCGCGAATTCGATATGTCGGACGCCTACTCGTTCGATCGCGACCAAGCTGGTATGCAGAAGAGTTTCGATCTCTTCCGCCTAATCTATACGGAGATATTTCAGCGGGTCGGACTGACCAATTGCATCAACGTGCAAGCGGATTCAGGCGCCATCGGGGGAAAAGGTTCCTCGGAATTTATGGCGGTTTCGGAAGAGGGTGGGGAAGACATACTCCTGACCTGCCCCACTTGCAATTATGGAGCAAATGCCGAAAAGGCAACGAGTGTTGTTCCGACGCCCACACCGCAAAGCAAGCCCTCGGCGACAATGCGTCTTGAATACACGCCGAATACACGCACCGTGGAAGATCTGGTCAAGCTGTTTCCGGACCTTGATGCAACTCGTATGGTGAAGACCATTATTCTCACCGCCGACGAGGAACTTGGCCCAAGCCAATCGTACCAAGTCGCGGTCTGCATCCGAGGCGATCTGGAAATCAATATCATCAAACTCAAAAACGCGCTCAGCGCGCAATCGGTGGAACCGGCAAAACCGGACGTCGTACGCGCTGTCACGGGCGCTGACGTTGGCTTTGCAGGCCCGATCGGACTTCAGAACGTGCGCGCCATTCTCTTCGACCGTTCGGTCGAAGGACTGATCAACATCCTATGCGGCGGAAACAAGACCGAGCACCACTTCCTTGATGTGGTACCGGGACGTGATTTCGCCGCGCCGGAGTGCTATTTTGACCTTCACCTCGCAGTGGCTGGCCATACATGCCCTGAATGCAAAATGGGCTTGTTACAGGAAAGTCACGGCATTGAAGTGGGGCACATCTTTATGCTTCAAAGCCTTTATACAGATAAGATGGGAGCAACATACAAAGGCGAGGATGGCAAGCCACACCCTCTCTGGATGGGTTGCTACGGTATCGGAACAACCCGCCTTATGCAGGCAATCGTGGAACAAAATCGGGACAAAGATGGAATCATCTGGCCCGTATCAGTCGCCCCATTCAGGGTCGAGATTATACCGGTCAAGTATGACAACCCAGACCAGCGAAAGGTATCAGATACGCTTTATGAGCGTCTGGCTGGACGAGGGATACCGGTACTCCTCGACGATCGTGAAAGTCTGCAAGGAGGTGCGAAGTTTAAAGACGCGGACCTCATTGGTTGTCCTTGGCGAATAACTGTCGGCCGGCGTGCTGCCGAAGGCATCGTTGAATTGCGAAATCGCAGAACCCAGGAGGTTACTGAACTGGGTTTGGAGGACGTAATCAACAGATTCTAAAACATAACAACAGCCTCGCATCTCTACTCTTTATTTTATAAAGATAAGTAATGCGAGGTTTTTATTTGTCGGGGTGCAGAGATTCGAACTCTGACTACATGATCCCAAATCATGGATGCTACCGTTACACCACACCCCGATATGTATTTAAGTGAAAGCAGATTTATTGAAACAATAAAAATATGAATGAAAGAATGTTAGCATGCAAAAAAGAAACTTGCCACAAAACATAAGGGTTAAATTTTTAGCCAGAACGATTCTTGTTACTTCGCTCAAGATAGTAAGGGATTTAGTCCTCTAATATGCAATCGACTTCGATTTCTACCAACCAATCAGATTCGATAAGTCTTTTTACTCCAACAAAAGTACAAGCTGGACGTATTTCGCTAAAAAATTCTCCATGTGCTTTCGCAGCATCTTTCCATTTTGATATATCTGTAAGCATTACTCTTGTTCGGATTACATCTTCCAGTTTTCCGCCGGCTTTTTCAATGGCAATTTTTATAATTTCAAAACAGCGTTTTGTCTGCAAATAGGCATCTCCTGGATGGGCTGTTTTACCATCAGGACCAATCGGGGCAGTTCCAGCTACGGCTATGGTATTTCCAATTCGAACTGCTCGCGAAAATCCTATGGGTTTTTCGAAAGAAGAACCTGATGATATGTTTGTTCGGGTCATATGCTTGTATAATATAATATACTTTTTTAATTCTTTTGCTAGGATATTCTCCTAAGCTTTTTGTTTTCATGATTTTTACTTTACATCTTTTCCTGTGAGAAATTGAATATCTTCTAAATCTACTTCCCTTCCGAGTTTCATTTTGTACGCTATCAATTTCTTTTTTGAGATGACCGGGACTTTGAGACCATATATCTCTCTATACTCGCAATCTGAAAAATCAGAAGAATAAGGTATCCATTGCTTCCTCGTTTTATCAAAGTATTCTTGTCCAGACGATCCTGCAATATCAATTTTTTGACCGCTATGTTCCAGAGTCATCAGCGTATAGGCCCAGGCTTCATCTTTATCCCGCGCGGGCCCGAATGTAATGTATTTTTTTAATTCAGGAAGCAATTCATCAAATCTGTCATCGGGGAAGACAATATCGATATCTGCGAGTTCCCTTTTTGAACCGTATGCACGGGCTGCAAGACCCCCCTCTATTTGAAATGGGACTTTGTGCTTTTGGAGGATGCCGATAATCCAATGAAATGCTGCCTTTGGGTCTTTGGTTTCCATAACGCTAGCATTCTAGCACTATGGTGAAGGTGAGGAAACCATTGATTTTTCTTGTGGATTTTAAAAATAAAAAAGCGGAATCGGTTTGAACCTATCCGCTGTTTGCTCATTTCCTTTCGCGTCCCGCTTTTTCTGCAAGTCCGGACTGACTTTCGCGGCGTTTCAATTCTTTCTTGATTGCCGAGAAGGATACCTCGCGCGATTTGAGCAAGACCAACAAGTGGTATATCACGTCTGCGCTCTCGGAAATGACTCTTCGGTCATCTTCGCATGAACTTGCAATAATGAGCTCAACAGCCTCCTCGCCAAATTTCTTAGCACATCCTTGGGTGCCTGTGTTGAGAAGTTTTCGCGTATACGAAATATCCGGCGAAGATTTCGCCCGTTTCCTTATTCGAAGTTCAAGTGCACGAATGGTTCCACTCATGGGGACTCTCCTCTCAAAGAACTATTTTGCCATTTTGCGGAATGCGGGTAGACAAAAGAAAACCCCCTCTCAAACTTGAGAAGGGGTTTTCTTTATATGAAATTTGAAGAAATATCAAGACAACCCCTCGCCAAGTTTGGTTGAGTTGCGATGATGGATTGATTTCTGAAGTCCGTTATTCATGATTGCACTATAACAATATTTCTATATCAAAGTCAAACCTTTATCAATAATGTAAAAACAAAAAGCGGAATTGGGTGAACCAATCCGCTATTTACGCTCTCCAGGTGGAACCCACTTGGGCGGTTCCACCTTTTTTACTCTTGGCGGGCCGATGTAGCTGAAGACTTGTTCGCATCGCTTTGGCGATGGAAGAGTTTCGCGCGCTTCTTTTTCTCTGGCCTTAACGACAAGTTCCTTGATTTCTTCCTCGTCTGTAAGAAGTGCTTTCCAAGTTACTTTGCCATCCTTGACCATGGCAATGATTTTTTGGGCCTGCATTTCAGCACTCCATCCGCCGAAGAAGCAGACCCTCAATTTACCAACGAGGTAACGGCACTCGTCCAGATCATCTTTGAACACGCTCTTCTTTCTTCCTGCGACCCATTTGGCTTTTGGCCAAGGGGTCAGATTTTTCAGCAATTTCTCGAACATTGCGACCTCCTTGGGTGTAAGCCTCTCTCGTGGGCTCGAAACGTTCATTCCTAGGCTATTTAAGCAATATTGGGGGTATTATGCAAACAGCCCCCCACAAAAGCTTTTGTGGGGGGCTGTTTGTTGTTTTCAGTCTAGAGCCCTTCCTTTTTAAGAGCCTCCAATGCCTTCTGTGCCTCGCGAGATAGCTTTGTCGGTAATTGGATATGAAGTCGGATAAGGAGGTCTCCACGGTGATTTTTCTCCATCGGAACGCCTTTTCCTTTCACTCGCAGCACTTCGCCGAAAGTCACTCCTGCTGGCACTTTCACCTTAATTTCTCCATCGAGCGTCTGCAAAGTGTATTCAGTCCCGAGAAGCGCGTCAGTCAATTTAATTTTAAGATCAGTAACAAGATTATTTCCTTCTTTCTTGAAAAGCGGATGTCGGTGCACGTGAAGCTTGATGTAGAGGTCTCCAGAAACCCCTCCAGCCACAGCTTCTCCCATTCCAGTGAGGCGCACCATTTCTCCGTCATCAACTCCAACAGGAATTTTGACTTCGATCTCCTGTTCTTTTCGCGTCACACCAGCGCCTCGGCAGACATGGCATTTTTCTTTCGGCACTTTTCCTTTTCCGAGACAGGTCTCGCAGGTTTTCTCAACCATAAACGAGCCGAGAAGCGAACGCTTAGTTTCGCGAATCTTTCCTTTTCCGTTACAGGTGGAACAAGTGATCATCTCCGAGCCAGTTTCCGCTCCGCTTCCTTTGCAGTGTTCGCAAGCGCTTGTTTTTGTCAGAAGTACTTTCCTATCAGAACCAAAAATTGATTCCGCAAAGCTAAGTTCAAGGTCAATCGAAATATCACGGCCTCGTTTTGTTCTCGAATTTCTGCCTCCAAAGAAATCTCCGAAAATATCGCCGAAATCAAAGCCTCCAAATCCTTCCCCACCTTGAGTAAATTGTGAGAAATCAAATCCTTCGAATCCGCTCGCGTTCCCTCCTCCGGTATTTCCGCCTTCGCTGAACACTCGTCCGTAGGTGTCGTATTCCGCGCGCTTCTTTTCGTCGGAAAGCACCGAGTATGCCTCGCTCGCTTCTTTGAATTTTGCTGCATCGCCTCCTTTTTTGTCAGGATGATGTTTGTGCGCGAGCGTACGGAACGCTTTTTTGATTTCGTCCGTCGAAGCGCCCTTTTCTACGCCGAGAATTTGATAGTAATCTTTTGCCATGAAAACTATATTACACCGCCCAGGAAATAGTGCAAGGATTCTCCTTGACAAACATACTTTATGGCGGTATAAAGTAGTCTGGCAAGTCAGGATTGATCCTCGTGGATCTCTTCCTTTTTAATTTAACCCAAACGAAGGGGGTCAATCATGTTCTACGCTGGCGTAGTTGCGATCGTTGTTGGCGTCATTGTTGCAGTAGTTTCTCTTCTTCGGCGAAAGAAGCACATCTCGCACATTTTCTACGTGGAGAGTGCGGATCAGTGTGCATTTCACTTCCACATGGTGATCAGCCCGTCCGGAGATTCCAATCCGGTGGGGGGGTTTGATCCAGTGAAATTCGCAACGAGGCTGCACGCACTTCTTTATGTGAAAGCGCAGAGGTATCCTGCAGTCATTCGCGAAGGCAGAGATTTTTTCCCGGATGATAAACTCAAAATACTCCTCGAGGAGATTAATCGGGAGATGGGGGTTGCAGGGGTTGACATCGCTCTCGTGCGCGTTGATTCAGCAAAGCTATTCATCAAGGGAGAAGAGAAGGATGGACAGCCTTGTCCTCCCAAGCTTCTACTCACCTCTCAAGCAAAGCCTTGGCCGATGGGGGGTCCAAGAGGAAGGGGGGTTTGAGTGGTTTGAGAAGTTTTCAGCCACAGAAAGTCACATTTTCTGTGGCTTTCTGTTT
Source organism: Minisyncoccota bacterium (assembly GCA_028711065.1). Taxonomy (GTDB): domain Bacteria; phylum Patescibacteriota; class Minisyncoccia; order Phycocordibacterales; family JAQTLZ01; genus JAQTLZ01. The sequence goes on along the minus strand of JAQTSY010000001.1, from coordinate 107,016 downwards.
GTGCGCGAAAAAGTTGCCTTGCAAGGCAACTTTTTCGCTTCTTCATTACTTCGCTCCTTCGTCCTTTTTCGCGTCCCCCTCTTTAAAATCCGCATCCCGTACCTTTTCTTCCGACTTAGCCTCCGCTCCAGCAGGACCTGCTCCTGGCGCGCTCTGTGCGCCCGCTGCTTTTTGCATTATTTCGCCGATCTTTGAGAGTTCGGTCGAAAGTTCTTCCGTCACTTTCTTGAGTGATTCGAGCGTACCGCTTTCTCGTTCCTTTTTTACTGTTGCGATTTTATCTTCAATACTTTTCTTGAGATCCGCTGGCACTTTATCGCCTCCGTCTTTCAATGCCTTTTCTGACGTGTAGACGAGCTGTTCTGCGAAGTTCTTCGCATCCACCATATCTTTCTGCTTCTGATCTTCTGCGGCATTTACTTCCGCCTCTTTTTTCATCTTCTCGATCTCCTCTTTTGAAAGACCGCTTGAGCCGGTCACTTTGATCGACTGCTCCTTTCCTGTAGTCTTTTCTTTTGCTTTCACGGTGAGGATTCCGTTCGTATCCACATCAAAAGTTACTTCTACCTGTGGCATGCCTCGCGGTGCTGGTGGGATTCCATCAAGAATGAATTTACCGAGCGACTTATTGTCTTTTGCCATTGCTCGCTCTCCTTGTACGACGTGGATCTCTACTGAAGTCTGATTGTCGCTCGCTGTTGAGAATGTTTGCGATTTTGATGTTGGAATAGTTGTGTTTTTGTCGATGAGCTTTGTTGCAACCTGTCCCATCGTCTCGATACCAAGAGAAAGCGGAATGACATCAAGAAGAAGCACATCTTTTACATCTCCTTTGATGATGCCTCCTTGAATCGCCGCACCGAGCGCTACCACTTCATCGGGGTTGATTGTGCGGTTCAATTCTTTTCCGAAATATGCCTTCACCACTTCCTGCATCTTTGGCATTCGAGTCTGGCCTCCGACGAGCACCACTTCGTTTATCTCATTTACTTTGAATGGAGATGCTTCCATCGCTCGCTTGGTGATTGCCATTGCTCGGTCGATGAACTCTGCCGACAATTCCTCCAATTTTGCTCGTGTGAGCGTCTGAACGAGGTGAAGCGGGCCGTTTGCTCCGGATGAAATGAACGGAATGTTTATCTCACTTTGTGTTGCGGTCGAGAGCTCGATCTTTGCCTTTTCTGCCGCTTCGTCGAGTCGCTGTTTTGCAAGCGGGTCTTTTCGCAGATCAATTCCCGGATTCTCTTTCATGAATGCATCTGCGAGGTAGTTCATGATCTTCTGGTCGATGTCCTTTCCTCCGAGGTGCGAGTCTCCGTCGGTTGATTTCACTTCGATAACATCATCTCCTGTTTCAAGCACGGAAATATCGAACGTACCGCCTCCGAAGTCGAAGACGACGAGCTTTTCATTTTTCTTTTTGTTAAAACCATAGGCGAGAGCAGCTGCTGTCGGCTCTGGTAATACACGAAGCACGGTGAGTCCTGCGATTTCTCCGGCGTTCTTTGTCGCCTGTCTCTGCGAGTCATTGAAGTATGCGGGAACGGTGATGATTGCCTCGGTCACTTTTTCTCCGAGCTTTGCTTCTGCGTCAGCTTTCAATTTCTGAAGAAAGATGGCGGAAATTTCCTCTGGACGATAATTCTTATCTCCCATTTTCACTTCCACTCCTCCGTTTGTCCCTTTTACGACTTCGTAGGGCACAGATGCTTTGTCTTTCTGCACCGCTTCTTCGTCGAACTGGTGGCCCATAAAACGCTTGATCTGATAGATCGTGTTCTTTGGGTTGGTCACTGCTTGTCGGCGCGCGAGAAGGCCCGCGAGCGTCTCTCCGGTCTTTGCTTTTGCTACTATCGAAGGCGTGGTTCGCACTCCTTCTGCATTTTCGAGAATTTTCGGCTCGCCTCCTTCCATGACAGCGACAGCGGAATATGTAGTGCCCAAATCTATACCGATTACTTTGCTCATATGTTTGTTTTCAAGTTAGAAATTAATAAGTTTAAATAAGCACGAAATTCGAATATCGAAATCCGAAACAATATCTAAATTCAAATATCTAAAATTTTTAAAATTAATGCTTTTTTCGGATTTCGAAATTTAGTGCTTCGGATTTATCGCGCTTATTGCAAGCACGGAGGTCTTGCGCCGATTTGCGCGATCATTCCAGTTTGAAAAATTGAGGTATTAAAAAATGGTGAAAGGACGGGAAGGGTTTTCGTAAGTCGTCGGACGGAAGCGGAAATTTTTCCTGGCAAGGAAAAATTTCCGCTCGAAACCTCCCCTTTGAGCACCGTCTGTTCCTTTGCAATGATTCGTACAATCCGAGGTTCAGAAACGGCAATAAGCTCGCTCCCCTCTTTGCGAAAAGCGACAGCATAAATCACCACCGACGTTCCCTTGTCGACAGTGAAGAATTTAACTATATGATTATTTTTTTGCTGTATTGTTTTCATTTTTTCTATTTGAATTTGAGAGTGGAAAGAATTTTTCTGAATTCATCGTTTGACAATTCTAAATATTTTTCAGGGCGACCTCCTTCATACGTCGTATGGACAATTGATAAGTAGTAGGCACCGTTTGAAAGTGGTATGTATGCTTCTTTGTTTGAAAAGCCTACAGGAGATATGTAATCAAAAAGATAAGCTGTTTTACCATCCACAAGAAAAAATTCCTTTCCGCCTTTATATCTATTCTCCAGAACACCGGGACAGGCAAGACCAACATCGATGTTTTTAAAAGATACCAGACCCATGTCCGAGTATTCTGAGTGAACGCAACTCTTCAAAGTATCTACTGGGAATTCTTTCGGGTCGCCAAATTGATGAGGATTTGGGTCTCCAAATTCTGCGGGATATTTAAACTCAAACCCATATGTATCATTTTTGTAGGTTTTCCAGCTTTCTGTCCCCGGTACTTTTTCTTCCAATATTGCAGGAGAAGAGTATGGAGTTTCAGAAGAAATTTTTGTGCTTCCATTTTTATTGGAGGGGACAAGACTCAACAGAATGATTACAACCACACCGATTAAAAGTAAAGAAATTTGTTTTTTCATAAATTTATTATTTCTTCAATTCCCCCACGTTCACTTTTGAAGGTCGAATCACCTTTCCATTCAGCAAATATCCCTTCTGAAGCACTGCAATAATTTTGCCATCTTTCTCTCCCTCTTCAACTGGCGTCATGACAGACGGCTCGTGATGAAGGTGATTGTACTCCTCGCCTATCGGATTGACCTGCTTCACGCCGTATCCCTCGAGTACGGAAAGTATTTGCGAGTATATATACTCTACGCCTTTTCGCCAGTTCTCTGGTGCAGCATTCCAAGCCTCTTTATTCGCCATTGCCATATCGAAGCTGTCGAGTGCAGGAATGAGGTCGAGGATGATTTGCTCGTTTGAAAATTTGATAAGATTTTCCCGCTCCTCTTTCTCCCGCTTTTTGTAATTGGAAAAGTCAGCCTGTGTCCTCTGCCAGCCATCGAGATACTGTTGTTTTTCAGCCACAGCGGTCTTGAGCTTTTCCCGAAGCTTTTTCAAAGCAGCGGCAGGATTCTCCCCTTCTTCGATGTTTTCGATGACGACATCGTCCTTTTCAACCTCGATTTCAGGCTCTTTTTTTGTATTTTGGTCGTCGGTATTCATAGAAAATTACTGTTTGAAACAGCATTATAGCAGATTTTTGAGATAAGAAAAATTAATCTAAATCCTCGGAGTAATTTTCACTGTTGGAGCATCTTTTGTGGGCATTTGGTATCCGTTTTTTGAAAGAGCATCTACTTCTTCTGAGGAAAGCTGATTGCTATAGTAAGTATCTTTTACGTATTTATCTTGGGGTTCTACGTCAGAACATTTCAATTGGTATAAAGATTCACTGGTAGGAGCATCTACTCGCAATGAATTAGCGTTACCCAGATAATTGAGTTCGCAATCTTTAGACTCGATTACATAGGAATCACTGATAGTTGCGTATACGACTGGCTTGTATAAAAAACCGCTCCAAAGACTTCCTCCCGCATCTTCAAGTTTACCCAAGAAAACAATTTTATGCTGCGTAAGAACACCCATCTTCAAATTAAATGTTGGTGTTGCTTGCTTCAAATTGAAATTTGCATCACTGAGGTTGTAATTTATTGAACCATCTATACTTTCATACGGATATATTGTGTGAAAAAAGCTAAAAAAAATGTAGATTATAATGATAATGACAGCCCAAAACCACCATCTTTTGTAAAATGGTTTTTTTACTGACCTGATTGTAGAATTTTCCATGTCAGTAAATATAACAAAAAATCCCTAATTTGGCGATTTTTTTGTTTTGGCAAGTAGTAAGGAAAGTCCTTGCCAGTTCTTAATTTTGATTAGTTATTTTATCCAAAAAGCCGAACAGGAGTTTGTTCATTTCCGTATAATCATGCGTGCGTAGTTGTTCGGCTGTTTCTATGTATGGCAGTCCTTTGTATTTCTTGAGTTCTTCCGAGTTATTTTCTATCATTCCCTCCATAGCCTCGGGCGTAAACTCAAAATGACACTGAAAGCCATAAACCTTAGGCGCGTAGTGGACTATCTGCCTCGGACAGCCCTTGCTTGTCGCAAGCACTTTCGATTTTGCCGTGAGTCCGGGCATATCTCCGTGCCAATGGCCGATTGAGAATGTTTCGGGAAATTTGGAAAATATCGGGTCCTTCTTTCCCTCTTCGGTAAGTGTAATCGGAAAAATTCCAATTTCTCTGGTTGGACTATGTTCTACTCTAGCACCAAAAGCTTCTCCAATAAATTGGGCTCCAAGACACACCCCCAATACGATCTTTTTCTTGTCGATAGTTTTCTTTATAAAAGCGAGTTCTCTCTTTGCATCAAAATGCGGACATTCTTCAAGCGTGGTGTGCGGAGATTGTGGCCCGCCCATCACTACTAGAAAATCAAAATCCAATTTTTCTGGAAATGTGTCTCCTGCATACAGTCTTGTGTACGTGATGTCGCTGCCTTTTTTCTTGGCCCAGTTTTCGATCGCCGCTGGCGATTCAAAACTTTCATGCATGACGATATGGAGTTTCATAAATGTTTTCTCTTTACTTTGGTAAAGACGATCCTTGCTAGTTATGCTAATTTCAATCTTTCCCAAAGATAAAGGATAAAGGGGTCAGGTACCTTTAATTTACTAAAACAAACTATCTCGCCAATGCTGGAACAAGAGGAATCCCAGTTTTAATACTTTTTGCAATCTGATTTTTAGGCAACTGTGAAGACGCATTGAGAATTTCTAATCCTAAAACATTACCCTTTGTATCCATATCAGCAATAAAATTCCTGTTCATTTCAACAGTCTTTTTTATCTTTCCCTTTCGGAAATAGATATACATTGCATCAGCTAATTTGTCGTATGTTATTTTCATCCTATTTATCTAAATAATACGCTGAAATGATTATATATTCAATACTTCCTTTTCTATCGAGTTTTCTCGCATAAACAACCTTCAATTTTCTGCTCGATATAGCCTTAATAGCCACTGTCTGTCCTTCTAGAGAATGAGACGTCTGGTCAGGGCTCTGTATTACTCGTTTTATATAATCTATGTCGATACCTCGTTCTGCAAGACGGAATTTGAAATGTACGGAGAATTTCAACTTCATGCAGATAGGATACAGAATTATCGTTTACCTCACAAGTTACTAAGTCTGCTCACCTTGTCTTCGCAAGGTTGCGCGGACGTAAGTACTCGCGAGCCCGCCTCGCGGTTTCGCCTACTGACGAAACATCGCTCCGGCCGTCAAAGAGATACAAAAAAGCCCCGCAGGGGGGCTTTGTTTGTTATCTCTTCGACCACTGTGGAGATTTGCGGGCCTTTTTCAATCCGAATTTTCGTCTTTCTTTTGCTCTTGGATCTCGTTTTAGGAAACCGAGTTTTTTCATTGATTTTCGCAGTTCTGCATCGTGTTCTACGAGTGCTCGGGCTACTCCGTGTCGGAGCGCTTCTGCTTGACCGGTGATTCCCCCACCTTTGACCATTGCTGTAATTTTGAATTTACCTGCGAGCTTTGCTTCTGTGAGCGGATTCATGACTGACACGCGGAGCTCGTTTGTTCCAAAGTAGCTCTGAAGATCTTTGTTGTTTACGGTGAAAGAACCTTTTGCAGACGGAGTCATTCGCACTCGCGCAATCGCGGTCTTTCGTCGTCCTACGCATTCAATATATCGTCCTTCTTTTGTATCTGTTGGTGTCATTTTGTTTATGCGGTGATAGTTAGGTTCTTCATCATTTTTCTCTGGAGCTTGTTCTTTGGAAGCATTCCGTAGACTGCGTCAGAAATAATTTCTTGATGGCCGAGCTTTGCGACAACCTGCTTCATACTCTTTGATTTCAAACCTCCCGGATAGCCGGAATACTGCTTGTAGATCTTTTCTGTAAGCTTTTTCTCGGTAACAGAAACTTTTGAAGCGTTGGTGATTTCCACTTTCACTTCAGGCATTGCGTTCTTTGTGTAGCTCGCTTCGTTCTTGCCCATAAGAAGGCTCGCTGTCTTACTAGCAAGTCGGCCGAGTTTCTGATTTGTTGCGTCAATTGTGTATTTCATGATGGTGTTTATACAAATGCGATCATTGCCATTCGCGCACCGTCGCTTAGTCGCTGTGGGAGCTTGACGATTCGTGTGTAGCCTCCTTTTCGATCTTTATACTTTGGTGAAATGGTTTTGAAAAGCGTGTTTACAGCGGATTTCATAGGAAGCTTTGCTTGTACAAGTCGGATTGCTTCGCGGTTGTCTACTCGAGACGCGGTAACAAGCTTCTCCATGTATGGTCGGAGTTCCTTTGCTTTTGCTTCGGTTGTAGTGATGTGGCCGTGCTTGATGAGAGAATACGCCAAAGATCGCATGAGAGCTCGTCTCTGATCTGTTTCTCGTCCGAATTTTCTGTTTGAATTATGGTGACGCATCGAAGTGTAATTATTTAAGCGCGATTCCGAAATTACTCAAAGCTTTCTTGATCTCCTGAACGCCCTTGTTGCCAAGACCGTCGATATCCAAAATATCCTCTTCTTTCTTTCGTACAAGGCCTCCGACAGTTCGGATGTTTGCGCTTGCGAGAGCGTTGAGGGTACGAGGAGAGAGATTCAAAGTTTCGATTCGAGTCTTCAAGAATTCTGCATCAAGCTCTTTCTTTGGCTTGCCTTCTGCTCCAGCCTCTTCTTTTGAATCAGCTTTTTCATTCTTCACCTCTTCTTCCTTGAAGCCGACGATGGCTTTCAATTGATGGATCATGATCTCGATCGATTTCTCGAGAGCTTCTTTTGGAGTGATAGTGCCGTCAGTCTGAATGAAGAGCTTGATTCGGTTGAAATCTGTTCGGTCGCCGACTCGCATATTTTCTACTTCGTAGTTTACACGTCGGATGGGAGAGAAAATAGCATCAAGAGTAATTGCTCCGATGTCTACTCGCTCTTTCATAAGAATTTCCTTTGGAATGTATCCGAGACCTTTTTCAACCTTGAGCTCAATTTCAAGCTCGGTATTTTTTTCTGTAATGCTTGCGAGGTGAAGTTCAGGGTTCAAAATTTCAACTTGTCCGGAAGCTTTGATGTCTTCTGCAGTCACTTCCTTCGCGCCTTTTACTTTCAGGGTAAGGGTTTGAGGCTCGTTGGTGAGCATTTTGATCCGAACTCGTTTCAAATTGAGGATTATCGTAACAACATCTTCCTTCACGCCAGCGATAGTTGAAAATTCATGGCTTACTCCGCTGATCTTCACAGAGGTGATGGCTGCGCCGGGGAGAGACGAAAGGATGATTCGGCGGAGGGAGTTGCCGATGGTGTGTCCGTATCCAGGATAAAAACCGTCTATTTCATAGACTCCGTCGAATTCTTTTTCGGAGATGATCTTTGGCTTTGAAGGAAGAACGATTGTTGGATCAAACATGGTTTTTGTGGTTAAAAAGTTAAAAAATGACTTGAAAAATATACCTTATTTTTGACAATTTTGCAAATGTGGATTGTATTGGAGGAAAGCGACCATTCCCCCGTTTAATTATCTGCTATAAAATTCCAGTACCATTGCCAGATTAAACACGGTATTTATCGGTTCTGCCTTTGGCGCTCCTTGTATCGTTCCAGTCTTCTTTTCATTGTCGAATTTGATCCATGAAGGGCAAGTGTAGGTCTTGAGTCTCTCTTCAAGCGGGCCAAAAAGAGGCTTCTTGACGCTTCGCTCTCGGATAGAGATAACATCGCCAATCTTTGTCTGCGCAGAAGGAATAGAAACTCTTTTTCCATTCAAATTGATATGGCCGTGGTTTACCATCTGTCGTGCAGCGGCTCGTGTCGGAGCAAGTCCCATTCGATAGACGACATTGTCGAGTCGAGATTCAAGCATGGTGTAGAGCTCTTCCGTAGGCTTTACTCCTTTCTTTGTCATTGATTCTTCGACGTATCGGCCGAATTGTCTTTCTCCCATTCCGTAGGTGAGTCGAGCTTTCTGCTTTTCGATAAGCTGAATACCGAATTCAGAGCGCTGTTTTGGGTGCTTGTATTCCTTTCTTCCGCGTCGAGCTTCTCGAATCGCAAATTTAGGATTCTGCGTCTTTTCGTAGATGGGAGCGCCGAGGCGTCGTGCTATTTTGTATCGTGGTCCAATTTTCATAGGTATTAAAAATTATACGCGTCGAGGTTTTGGAGGCTTTGGGCCGTTATGCGGAACCGGTGTTCGGTCTGAAATTTCGAGCAAATTGATTCCTTTTGAAATAAATCCTCTGATCGCTGATTCTCGCCCTGAACCGACACCTTTTACAACGACAGATACTTCTTTGATGCCCAAAACTGCGGCCTTTGCTGCAAGGGTTTCGCCGATCTTTGCAGCTGCGAAAGGAGTTCCCTTCTTTGCACCCGCAAAACCGATAGAACCGGATGAAGAAGCGCAGAGGGCATTTCCCTTCTCGTCTGTGAGGAGGAGCTTAGTGTTGTTGTACGTAGATTCAACGTGGAGAATTCCTCGGTCGTACTTCTTTTTTGTTGAAGCGCGCGAAGAAGCGTCTGTTTTCGCAGCACTTCCACTGGCTCCCGCTTCTGTTGTGATTCTTTTCTTTCCCATTTAAATTATTTTATGTCTTTGTTTCTTTTCGTCGTCCGGTACCCATAGTCTTTCGTACGTTTCCTCGTCGTGTTCGGGAATTGGTCTTTGTTCGCTGGCCTCGTGATGGAAGGCTTCGAAGATGTCGGATTCCTCGGTATGCTTTGATGTCTTTCAAACGCTTAATGTTTGCGCCGACTTCTCGTTTCAAATCTCCTTCGATCTTCATCTTTTCGATGATCTTTCGGATCTCGTTTTCTTCTTCAGGTTTCAAATCTTTCGCTTTTCGTCCGTGTTCGATCTTTGCTTCGTCGAGAATGCTTTGAGCACGTGAGCGCGCAATACCATAGAGGGAGGTAAGTCCGATTTCGAGTCTCTTATTGTCTGGTATTGTGATTCCTACGATTCGCATGATAAATAATTTTTATTAAAATTAGCCTTGTCGCTGTTTGTGCCGCGGGTCGCTTTTGCAAATGACATAAACATAGCCCTTTCGTCGGACTACTTTGCATTGCGGACACATTTTTTTAACTGATGATTTTACCTTCATTTAAATACAAGAAAAACAGTATGTAACTGTTTCTGCTCCGGCAAATCTACCGGACATTAAATTTTACAAACGTCTGATGATCCTTCCCTTTCCTCCGTAAGGTTCGAGCTCAACTTCTACTTTGTCGCCGATGAGTACTCGAATTCGATTCAGGCGCATTTTGCCTGAAAGGTACGTGAGCAACTCATCTTTCCCTTCAATTTTGACCTTAAAAAGAGCATTTGGAAGTGCTTCGGTAACTATACCGAGCACGGATTCGGGTCTCTGTTGTGGGTTCTGCATCTCCTTTTAAAACTTTGAGCTTCACAATACTAGCAAAAGAATGGGCAAAAAGTCAACACCCTAAGGGGTTTTTCGGGCGTTTGGCCAAAATTAGTGCTGTTCGATAGCGATTTTTGAGGTATCAGAGGGGAAAGAACGAAGCCAGAATGGTTTGACGACTACCTCGGCTTTTTCTATTCCGTGGTATGCTGCAAGGATATTTTGGAGATCGCCGCGTGGCTTCCCTGCAACGTCAGATTTAATTTTTGCGGAATCGAAAATCCATTGGATTTTTGGCTGGCCTTTTAAGTGAAATGGAATTGCCCCAGGATCAAATGGGTGTTTCGGATCAGCCTTCTTGGCTTCGTAAGCAAGACTATCCATATTTAAGACAACAACTGGACTCTGATCAAAATCTTTTATTGTTTTCTCTGCTATGAGAGCTCCAAGGGCAGCCTCGTCAAATGCGATCGCTTTGAGATTCGCATGAACTCCTACCTCAATGGAATTCCCTTCTGCTTGCCTGTCTGGAAGATTTGAGAAATCTGTTGTATATGAATTTGAAAAGATCACAGCACCATCTTGTCTTTGAGTATTTGCTTGCGAGATAAGTTCTGCTACCGCTTTCGTCTGCAATCTTTTAATTGCATCGGAGCGTTCTTGAAGAGTTATAGTATTTATTTTCCCAATCAGCCCCCCTTGCATAGGAGTTTTGGATCTTCCGTAGAAATCTTTGTATTTTGTGGTCCCTTTAAATCCTGGAATGGTGAAATCAACAAGTCCGACATTATATTCTTCTCCCGCAGAATCTGCGTATGCAAGCACAGTTGCTGAACCAGGTACCGACTTTCCTGCAACTGTTGATTTTCCGGGTATTGTTACAGACGAATCAATTCTGTAAATGAGACCATCAGCGGTAGCAATTCTGGTATTTCGAATGAGTTTCTGGGGGGTAGTAGAAAAGTTGTTGTAGAGAACAACAGTCCCGGATGCTTTCTTTTTAGCGTCTTCCGTTCCGCTTGCTTTCACAATCTCTTTTGCATCTTCTGAAACAGGAATAATTTGATACGCGATAGCATCCTTGCTTGGATTTTGCTGCGCTAGGAAATCACTATCAAGAGAAGTGTCGGCCTCCCGAGCAGTAATTGTAATCTTCGCGCTTGCGGAGAAAGTTGTTAGGAGAAAAACAAGGAGTGCAAGAACGACGATACCAACAACTCCCCAAAGAAGCCCCTTCGGAAAGCGCCTTTTAGCCTCGTAAGAGTAATGCGTCTCTTTCATGAAAGGCACAGGAGGTTCTTCCCTTCTCACCTCTCTTTTAGGGGGCGTCTCCACGAGTCGTTCCTTCTCACGGGTGGGTTTGGGTGGTGGTGGAACTTTCTGTCCCTTCAATGGAATACGCCGAATACTTCTTTTTCCTGGAGGTATTACATCTTGAAAAATTTCTTTTGCCATACTGGTTATGATTATACGCCCACACGCATGCTTTTCCAAGGGCGATTTCCCCTATTTTCTATTTTGAAAATACTTTATTAAGAAAGATAGCTTCAAGGGAAAGAAAAAGATCTCCTTCTCCAATGCCATTTCTTTCGTAGTGAAGAGCGAGCAGTCCAGGTTCGATTTGGGTGACATTTTTTTCATCAAAATTCTTTTCATCCGTCTTTTCGGTCTTCATAGCATCTTTAAAAAAGTTTGAAAACGGCCTTTCTGCTATCACAAATGCAGAAGACGGGATCGCCGTTTGTTCGCCGAGATTGCCAAGTGCAGATTGGAACAATATATTCCATTCTTTTTGCGTATCTTTGACGACGCCCTCAATTTTCCCGCTTGTTTTCACGAATGTTTTTCCCTCGAGGAAAAGAGAGAGCGAAGAGAGAGCGATTTCATGTGATACATCTAAAACCCCGGATATTTTTCGCAATGCATGATTGTGTCCCATAGGGAAGGAAAAAGTTTCAAGCAGTCCGCCATTTTTCACAAGAGAGATTTCGGTCGCTTCTCCTCCGACGTCGACGATTAGAAAATCATTTTGACCAGGGAAAATGTCTCTTAATACTGAAAATGCCACTCCTGGAAAAGAGTGTATCTCGAGACGTTGCGGATGAAAAGAATGGAGCGCAACGTCTTTGACTCGATCAAGAAGAAGCGAGTCAATGAAACTTGAAAATATATTTACTTCCGCCGAGCGGGAGCTTTGTCCGAACGGCTTTGCTGTTTCGTAACCGTTTAATCTGATTTGTATGACTTTCTGCTCAAGAAGATTAATTGCATTTTTTCCGGCTTTTTCTGGTGCAATGTCCGCCGCTTTTTCGTAAGCCGTTTTTTCATGAGCGAGCATCCCTTTCAGCATACTTTCTGTAAATACAAAAGGTTTCTCTTTTTCTAGGCGGGCGATTTTTGTTTGAGAAATATACCAAGGAGAGGAGAAAACTAAAAATATCTCCTTAACCTTATGGTCTTTGAATTCCGTGAATGTGAGGTGGGCAATTCCCTCTGTATCTATCGCCTCGACCACTTTTGTAAGAGCGGCAATTGTAGAAGTAACGAGTTCTCTCGGATCGGGAGTTCTGCGAAAGAGAATCGGTAATCTCGCGGTGTAGAGGATTTTTGGCTTTTCGTGGCGAGAAAGTTTAAGGAGCGCTCCGCCGACCGAGCGAGAGCTTATATCAAAGAGAACTGAAATTTCTTGCTCTGGTTTTTTGAACAGGGACGAGAGGAACATCCTGAAATTATAACACAAATGGGCTCCTAACAACTTTTCTCAAAACAGAATAGTTTTCCCCAGCGGGAAAACTTTCCTCTCGCTCAACTCGCGGCTGTCAATGAGCCCGTCCCCAAAGGGCGGGTCGTTGACAGACCATGCCCGCGAGTTTCCGCGATGTTTGATAAAAGTTGTTACTCGCCTTCCTTTACTCGAGTACTGCTTTGATTCGGCGAACACCGGCGGAGACGGCTTCTTCTTTTTGGATTTTGAAAGTTCCCTTTAATTCGGATGTGTTGGTGACGTGTGGGCCACCGCAGAGCTCCATGCTCACAATGCCGGTTTTTTCACTGCCGATGGAATAGACTTTTACCAATTCGCCGTATTTGTCGCCAAAGACTCCGATGGCTTTGAGCTCGCGAGCCTTCTCTATTGGCATTTCTTCAAATGAAACTAGTAATTTCTCGGTAATTTTTTCATTTACAAAATCTTCCACTTTTTTGATCTCTTCCGGAGTCATCTTTGTCGTATGAACAAAATCAAAGCGAAGCCTGTCAGGAGTGATATTACTTCCCTTCTGCATCACGTGTTCTCCGAGGATTGCATGAAGAGCCGCATTCAAGAGGTGTGTAGCCGTATGATATTGGAGCTCTTTATCAGAATGTCCTGCCAATCCCCCTTTAAATTTCTGTTCCGCACCTTTTCGGGAAAGCTCTTGGTGTTCCTTGAATCTTTTGTTGAAACCGGCAACGTCCACTGTCTTACCCTTTTCTTTTGCAAGCTCCAGAGTTACTTCAAGCGGAAAACCATGGCTCGAGAAAAGGTCGAAGGCTTCTTCTCCAGAAATATTCTTTTCAGAGATCTTTTCAAACAATTTCAGTCCGCTTGCGAGGGTTTTTCTGAATTTCTGCTCTTCCGCATCGATCTCTTTTTTAATTTCATCTTTTTTCTCCGCAAGATTTTTGTAAATGTGGCCGTATTTTTCGATAACCGTTTCTGTAATCCAAGAAAGCGAATCGTGCTTCATCTCTAATTTGTCTGCAAAGCGAACTGCTCGCCGAAGAAGCCGGCGTAAAACGTATCCAGCATCTGTATTTGATGGAATGACTCCGTCGCCTATCATGAAAACAGCAGTGCGAATATGATCCGCGACAATTCTCTTCGCTTTTTCGTCAGCCAAAGTTGTGAATTCATTTATTTTTGCCATTATCGGCTGAAAAAGGTCAGTAGCAAAAACATTTGTGACTCCTTGCGAAACCATACAGAGTCGTTCAAAGCCTCCGCCGAAATCCACATTTTGCTGTTTGAGTTTTCCAACCACAACCCCGTTCTTTTTTTCATAACCCATGAAGACATCGTTGCCGATTTCTACAACCTCCTGTTTGCTATCAGCTTCGAGGTACTCTTCTTTTGTCATTTTACCCAGACCTTTTTTGGTGAGGTCGTAGAAAACTTCCGTGTCGGGGCCGCATGGGCCGTTCTCCCCTGCTTGCCACCAATTATTTTTTGCGGGAAGGAAATAGATACGGTCTTTTGGAATTCCTATTGATTCCCAGATTTCTGCCGATTCGGTATCTTTTGGCGCATTCTCGTCGCCTTCGAAACAAGTTACATAGATCCGCTTTGGATCGAGACCGAGCCCTTCAGATTTGCTGGTCAGAAATTCGTAGCTAAAGCCAATCGCTTCTTTTTTGAAATAATCGCCAAAGGACCAATTGCCGAGCATTTCAAAAAAAGTGTCGTGAGTGTTATCTCCGACTTCGTCTATATCTTGGGTGCGAACGCATTTCTGAACATTAGCGACACGCTTTCCTCCAGGATGTTTCTCTCCGAGAATATATGGCACAAGCGGATGCATTCCGGCAGTGGTAAAAAGGACGGACGAGTCATTCTCCGGTACGAGAGATGCCGACGGAATAATTGTATGCCCGCGTTTCTTAAAAAACTCTAGAAATCGGCTTCGAATTTCTTCGGATTGCATGGAAAATACTATAGCATAAAGCTCCTATTTTGAGCCGTTTTGTAGACTATTGACCATTTACTAAAAAAGGTGTATAATACAAAGAGGTTTGGAATGAGCTTAAACATCACAGGAGGAAGATTCATGATTCTTCAAAGTCTTGTCGGAAAACCTGTTCGCGTCCTGTTCCTTCAGTGGGCAGGAGCAGATAGGGGTCAAAAAGCGGGCTTTCAACCCACAATGGTCGTTGGCATCCTGGACTCAGTTGAAGGGACCCTCGCTAAAGTGGTCAGTCCCGAGGTTGATAATGGGTACTTCATTGTTAACACCGCGTGTCTGACGTTTCAGTCCATTCAGCCGAACTAGGCCGAAAAAGTAGCATTCAAAGCCCCACGAAAGAACCTCACGGTTCCATTTCGTGGGGCTCTTTCTATTTATATTTTTTTAAAGCCTCAAAATCTTTTTTGAGCGTATCTTTGAGATGCTGATTGTAGATTGCGGCGGCGGGGTGATAGAGCGGGATGACCGTGAGGGTGCCGTAGGAAACTTCTACTTCAAATGTCTTTCCATGCATTTGGCTTATTGATTGAAGTTGTGCACCAAGACCGAATTTTTTCATAATGTAGTCCATCGAGAATCTGCCTAGGGTAGCTATGATTTTAGGCTCTATAATTATGATTTGGCGGTCTAGGAAGGGCCCGTAAGCGTCTATTTCTGATGGTAGCGGGTCACGATTGTCGGTAGGCCTATCCTTGACGATGTTTGTTACATAGACGCCTTTTCTGTCAATTCCGACGCTTGCCAAAAGTTCGTCAAGAATTCTTCCGGAGGCTCCGCAAAAAGGCTTGCCAGTTTTTGCCTCATTTTTTCCAGGCGCTTCACCGATGAACATTATTTTTGCGTAATGGTCCCCTTCTCCGATGACGGGGAAAACTTTATTTCTTCGGCGCTCGTCGGCAAGCGGACTTTCCATTGCCAGAAGCTCGTCTTTTATTATTTTGAGCTGTGCGGTGTGGTCGCTCATGTTTAGGAAATGTCCGGTTTGCGGCGGTAGTAAAAAGTAAGGACAAGAATGAGAAATGAACCGATAACACCGAGCGCAAATCCCGCAATTATTTTTGTATCCCGTATGAGAAATCCGTAGAGCGTCCAAATAGAAGTGCCGAAAAAGAACATAAGGTATGAGGGCACCGAGATGTCATCGGCGGATTTATTTTTATATATTTTCCAAACTTGCGGATAATACGCAAGCGACATTCCTATACCCGTGATACTGACAGCTATGCCGACTATTTCTATCATGATTGTTTTAAATTGCTTTTTCTTTTTTGAGAAGTGCGACTTTTCGCATATCCCCGCGGTTATAGTGTCCCATTTTGCCATCGGAGCGGATCACTCGGTGGCATGGAATTGCCGGGTTGTAGTTAGTCTTTAGGATTGAACCAACAGCGCGAAAAGCCCGAGGGCTTTTCGCGCGTACCGCCACTTCTTTGTACGTCAGAACTTTTCCTTTTGGAATCTTCGCCACTACCGCAAATACTTTTTCCTTAAACATCTTCATTTTTGATGCTACTTTATTTCCCCGCTCTCTTCAGAATATTCAGAACCAGTTTCTTTGATCGCTGTCTCTACTTTCCAAAGGACAGTAAAGACGACGAGGGTGAGGACTGTTGCGAAAATAGAAAGTACGTAGAGTTGAAATCCAGTAGCGATGCCGATTCCGCAGGCGACCCAAAGTCCTGCCGCTGTGGTAAGTCCTTTCAATTTATCATCTTTGAAAATGATGAGGCCTGCGCCGAGAAATCCGATGCCGGTTATGATCGCTCCGGGAATCTGTGTGGGGATAACATCGCCTACCCCAAGCGCCCGAGCATGTATGATCTCTGAAATCATGACAAAAAGACAAGAACCCATTGCCACAAGAGAAAAGGTTCGCATTCCCGCACCTTTATGCGAAAGGCTTCTTTGAATTCCTAAAATTCCACCGAGTACCAGCGCGAGGAGAAGCTGGAAGAACATAATAGTATTCGGATTCGAGAAAAATGTATCCATGTAATTTTAAATTGGATTAATTAATGTGGCTTTATTTTATCGCACCCGAAACTTTCCCGCTAGGAGATGACTCCACCGCCCAAGCAAACATCTTTGTCGTATACGACTAGAGATTGCCCCGAAGTGACTGCCTGAATCGGCTTTTCAAAGGTTACTATGGCTGTTTTTTTACTTTTTATTTGGATTGTGCATTTTTCGAGAGGTTGGCGGTATCTCACCCGGGCGCAGAACAGCTTTCCTTTTTGAGGAATTTCTGAAATCCAATTGGTATCCTCTATTTTTACAATGCGAGTGTCTTTGAGGAAATTATTTTCTGGTTTTTTCTCTGAAACAATGAGGATATTTTTCTTGATATCTTTTTTCACAATGTAATATGGAGTGTCGTGAGGAGTTTTTTTGGTTATGGTGAACCCGTGTCTCTGTCCCAAGGTGTAGAAAAATGCACCTTCGTGCTTCCCTATCGTCTTTCCGGATTCATCGAGGACTTTTCCAGGTTTTTCTTTCACAAAATGGCTAAGGAAAACTTTCAGGTCTACTTTGCCGATAAAACAAAGCCCCTGGCTGTCTTTTTTTGTTGCTGTATGAAGGTTGAACTTTTCTGCAAGCTTTCGCACTTCTGGTTTCTCGATATTTCCAACAGGAAAAAATGTTTTTGAAAGTTCTTTTTGTGTTAAAGTCCACAAAAAATAACTCTGGTCTTTGTTCGCGTCAGTTCCAGCTTTCATTTCAAATTTTCCGCTTTTTGTCTTCGCAACTTGAGCATAATGCCCAGTGGCAACATAATCAGCTCCCATTTTACGGGCCTTATCAAAAAACGCGCGGAATTTCACATGGCGGTTGCACATCACATCGGGATTCGGAGTCCGTCCGGCCTTGTATTCGCGGATCATATAATCCACAACCTCCCTTTTGTATTCTTTTTGAAGGTCGAAGGTGAGAAATGGAATACCAAGGCGAGCACAAATTCGCATTGCATCAAGCCGTTCTTCTTTCCAGTTGCATGGCAGAAAATCTGCCTGCCAGACTTTGATAAAAACCCCGGTTACGTCGTACCCAGCCTTTTTAAGGAGTGCGGCAGAAACAGAGGAGTCTACTCCCCCCGAAAGTCCAACATATACCTTTTTTTTCCTCTTATTTTCGGCCATTTCGAACACAGTATGCCACAATTGACAAGCTTTGAGAAATGTATACTATTTTCGGCGGAAGTTGATCGTTTCTTTTAGCCTCTGTTTAAGGAGAATGCAAGATGCCCACTGGTCTAAAGGAGATCCTGATTCCGGATTTCAGACAGCGTCCAGATCGTCCGTTCGAGACAATTCCCGCAATCGTACAGATCGAGGGAAACGGGATTGTGATAGATCTCGTGTACTTGAACCGAAACCGGTTCTTCGGGATGCTTCGTACTGGAACGTTGAAGGTCTGCGAGAGAAAGCTTTTGGTCAGCGGCGTCGCTATCAACTGCGAAGGAAATTCGCTTTTGGTGTCGGTAGTGAAGCCGTCAGCAGATGAATTAATGCCGCTTTGTTGCGTGGAGAGGGATGAGCTTTTCCCCGCGAAGAATGAGCCCAAGTTCGCGGACGGAAAGGAAATCAGGCCTGTCATCGTGATGCGCGGGTTTCCGCAAGGGAAAGCGCTTATGGTCGGCTCGACCAATAAGCGGGCGTTTGACCTCATGCTCGAATGCCGGCAACTGGTGCTCTGGTCGGTGACGCGCAGCAAGATTTGGCACAAAGGTGCAGAAGAAAGCGGGAACTACATCCCGATCCAGAACATTTACACGAACGCGACTGGATCGGTTCTGATCTACGTAACCCATTCTGAAGTGCCAATTTGCCACGTCAATGCTCTTGGTTGTTATTCCCGGAGCATTCTCACAGGCACGCGGCTCCTCATCGAGGTCCCGGAGGAGAAACTTTCAGGGCTTCGCGTTCCCCAAAAAGGAGTCGCGAAAGTGTCAGGGAGGATCGCGTCGTGAGTTCTTCCGGTGGTATTTATTTTAGCTGAAGACGGTTCCGAGCGGAGCCGTTTTTTTTAATTCAAATATTTTTTCTTGTTTGCTAAATGTTCTGCGTATGTTGCGGCATAATGCATTACCCCGTCTCTTCCTGAAAGATAAAAGAAATATTTTGTTTCAGTTGGGTGAATGGTTGCTTCTATCGCATCAAATCCTGGATTTGAGATTGGGCCCGGAGGAAGGCCGTCGTGAGTGTAAGTGTTGTATGGCGATTTCGATCTTAAATCTGCGGTGGTAAGTTGATATGTCGTCTTTCCTGTTACGTAGGAAAGCGGAGGGTCAACTTGAAGACGCATACCCACTTTGATTCTCTTCCAGAGAATTCCGGCGACGATTCTTCTATCTGTCGGCGTGAGCGCTTCTTCCTCAACAATCGAAGCCATAGTAATCGCGTCTTTTAGTGATCTTCCTGAAATAAGAACGTCAGCTTTGAGAGAGGAGGTTTTCTTTTCGAAATTATCAGAAAGAGTTTTAATAACATTTGCTGTAGTTATATTTGTCGGAAAAAAGTAAGTATCTGGAAAGAGATATCCCTCTTTGTCTTTTGTAAGTTTCAAGAACTCATCTTTATTGAAATGGAAAAGATCTGCTGGCATAAGCGAAGCAATCTGTTTCAAATTTGTTCCTTCGGGAAGGGTAACCCGCTTCAAGGGAAATCCGAAGTCTCCAGCGCTCACTCTTTTGGCGATTTGGAAAACAGAAATCGGCTTGGTGAAGACATATTCCCCGGAAATAACTCCTTTCTCGTGATTGAGAAAGATCATAAAGTTATCAAAAAGAAAAGATGAGCGAATAATTCCCCTCTCTTTCAAAAACGAACCAACTTCCTTTAAAGAACTGCCAGATTCGATCATCACTATTTTGTTTGAGGGAAAACTTGAGGGGGGCAGAGTGAAAAAATAAAAAGCGACCAGCAATGTGCACCCCACAATGATGAGGATGGTTTTTCTTTTCAAAAGATATTTAGGAAAACGCATAAAATTTCGAATACGCCTTTAGAATCAAGTTGGCAAATTCGAAGGAGGTTCCACTTTCTTTGAAGGAATTCTGGTGAATGATGGCGTTGTCGCCGCCTCTCCTGGGAAGTGGTAAATAGAGGCGAGGCTTTCTGCGTTCATGATGAAACCGGCTTCTCGGAAATGGTGATAGGGACCTTGGAAGAACGAACGCTTCTTGTACGCGTCGAGCATCTGCTTTTCCATTCTGTTTCTTCGGATCCGCCTCCAGTCCTGCCATGGGTAATCGAAATCGGTAAACCACGCGAGCTTAATTTCATTTAATTCTTTCGAATTGAATTGGTTGAAGATCCCGATGATACCCGTGTTCGATATTGGATTGTAAGCCTCCGCTTTTGCGATGTAAAAGGCACGGATGGTTGTTTCGAAAGGATATTTCGCGATATTGCGTTCGATCGCGGTAATTGCATTCTTGTCTCCTTCGCTCATCACAGGGTGAATTGGAAATCCTGTCTCCGAAACTACGTCTGGCCCCTTAGTTTCTGGATCGCGCTTCATGATCTTATTTACTTCTGCTTTTCCGGCATCAGACCAAAATGGCTGTTTGTAGAGAAAACCTTCTTTGAGTCCCTGTTTCCTATGGCATTGGAAAAGTACTTGAATCCAAACCGTTTCTCCTTTTTTCATTGAGCCCAAATACTCAAGAAGCGGAGTCATCGGCTCGATTTTGTATTCCTCCTTCGGATTTTCGTGCATTCGAAAATCAATGTATGTTTTTATCGGATAGATACTTGGTTTCGCCAGATTGTAATAGGTTCCCCAGATTGGAAGATTTACAGGATCGTGCTCAACTTTGTGGACGTAATCGTCTTCAGGCTTCACATCCAGAATTTCAATGTTGGGATATTGTCCGTAAAGTTGGTGAACAAGAAGCTCCTTAAATTTTTTGAACGTCCACATGTAAAAGCGGATATTTCCGTCCTCGGAAACAATTTCAAAAGAAAACCAAGGCTTCACTTTTCCTTTCCAATAGGTCTCGACGTAAGTGGCACTTCCCTTTTGCCAGAGTGCTGTCAATACAAGCTCCATTGCCTCGGGAGATTTTACTATTTCTTTCGGCAATTTGATTTCTATAAGCGCCGAACCCTGCCCCATAAGAAACATTGCGCGCCTCCAGTGAAGCCAGATATGCATGAATTGTGGAAGAAGAACCAAAGGAAGCCAAATAGGCGAGGTTTCGAAGATAATGGAAATTGTTTTCTCGAGTGCGCCGGGAAATTGAGCGAGGATGACAAGCGCGACAACGGCGAAAACTCCAACCATAAAATTCTGGAATGGCAGGAGTCCTTTGTTCGTCAAATCAAAGATCGCCGGTTTTTTGGAGCCTGATGACATTTGGTTCCTTATATTCTATCGCATAGGACTATGTTTTTCCATCTGTAAAAGGTGGATACGGGGAAAACAAAAAACCGCCTTGCCGGCAGTTTTTTGTTTCTTATCCTACGAGAGAGTATTTTGCGTCTTTGTCTTTCTTAAAGTGTTTTGAGTTTTGGAGATTGATCGCAATGGTGTTCTCCTTGACATATCGTTCTTTGAGCACTTTTTCGATGATTTCTTGTTTGGTCAATGGTCCGTGTTTCTCGAGAACTTTCTTGATGACATCTTTTACCACTCCTGAAAGATATCCCCATTCAGAAAGAGCGTAGAGTCCGCGTCCTACAAGCACAAATCGAGGATCTTTGATGAGTTCGTTGTGACAGGTTGCGACGTGAGCCTTCTTTTTGAAGGTGTCAGTAATTGCTTTTGCAACTTGAGTGAAGTGGATCGGAGAGCCGTGCTTTCGGATAACGAGAAATGCATAGTCTCTCATTCCTTTCGCTTTGATGTTTGGAGAAGATGTAAGACCCCATTCGCCCATTGGATTTCGTCCGATCTTTTTTGAAACCGAAAGCCATCGTTTAATGATCTCTTCTTTTTTGAAATGATCAGAAAGATCTTTTACATAGTCAAGGAAAGTGTTGATGATCTCTGATTCCGGAATAATATCGTCGTCGCCGAGATTTTTGTACAGTTTTCGCAGTGATTCGTGTACCTTTGCAGAAAGGGCGTCATCGACATACCATCGGTGCTTGAATTCATCGTCTTCTTTCTCTCGTTTGAAATTGTGGCTCAAAATCATAAGGAAGTTGATATGGTTCTGGGTAGAAGCGTCTTTTGCAAGATGATTGAGAAAATCCTCTTCCGCAACAAATCCGCCCATTTCGTGAAGGATCGCTTCGAGCTCGTCAAAAGCAGCCTTTTCTTTCTTGTAGCCTTCAGATTTCTTGATGTTGTGGATCGCGTAGTTTTCGATCTGTCGAACTCGTTCTCGAGTGATGTTGTATGTTTTTCCGATTGCTTCGAGAGTCATTCGTTCCGCCTTTGCACCAAGCCCAAAACGGCTTACGAGCACATCCCGAGCACGAGCCGGGAGAACGCCCAAAAGCTTCTTGGTAATCTGTTTTGGTTTGAATTTGATTGCTGGTGTCATTTGTTTTAAATCTTAATCTACGAAGCTTTATGGTTTCTATACCTATTTTCTATCATCTGTGTGAAATAAAGTCAATTCTGTTGTGAAATAGTGTCTTTTTGACCCCATTCCCTATGGCCTTACAATACTATACTCCTGATTTAATGTCAAATACCCCCTAAAAAACCCCGAAATTAAGCTTTTTAGATGACAATACTCACCAATTTATTTTTTACGTAGATAATTTTTTTCGCGGTCTTTCCATCCATCCACTTCATTGTTTCTGGAAGTGAAAGAGCCTTTTTCTTCGTCTCCTCCTCCCCTATCTCGCTTTCGACTTTAAATTCTCCGCGCACTTTTCCATTTACTTGCACTACGATGGTAAATGAAGATGCTCCAAGAAGCGTGTTGTCGTATTTTGGCCATGGCGCATCGCTTATCGCATTTTTATTGCCGATCAAGGCCCATAATTCTTCTGCGATATGGGGCGCGAAAGGGGCGACGAGGATGAGGAGTGTTTCAAACACATCTTTTCCGATTTTTTCTTCAGTTTCGAGCCGGTTCAGGAGTACCATCATAGAACTGATCGCCGTGTTGAACTTCATGCCTTCAATATCGTCGGTAACTTTTTTGATTGTCTGATTTAGGGCAGCTTTCAGGTTAGAGCTGTCAGCTGTCAGCTTGGAATCTGGAGCAACTTTTTCTTGAAGCCGCCAGATTTTCTCAAGAAATCTTCGCGAGCCGATCATTGATTCGCTTGACCACACGACTGGCTGATCAAATGGACCCATAAACATTTCGTAGATGCGCAAAGTATCCGCACCATAATTTTTTATGATGTTGTCGGGATTAATGATCGATTCCGGACGAGATTTGGACATCTTTCCGCCATCTTCTGCGAGAATAAGTCCGTGCGAAGTGCGTTTTTGATACGGTTCGCTTGTTGGAACAAGGCCGAGATCGAATAAAAATTTATGCCAAAAGCGAGAATACAAAAGGTGAAGGGTTGTGTGCTCCATTCCTCCGTTGTACCAATCAACAGGAGTCCAATAATCAAGCTTTTTTCTGTCTGCGAAAACTTTTTTATTCTTTGGGTCAATGTATCGCAGATAATACCAAGATGAACCGGCCCAGTTTGGCATAGTGTCAGTTTCTCGTTTTGCGGGTCCCTTACAGACGGGACATTTTACGTTTACCCATTTTGTGATTCCTGCCAAAGGCGATTCTCCTGTATCTGTGGGCTTATAATTTTTTACTTCAGGAAGTTTGACTGGCAAATCTTTTTCGGGAACAGGAATCCATTTCGCGCATTTGTCACAGTGGATAAGTGGAATGGGTTCGCCCCAATATCTCTGACGGGAAAATACCCAATCGCGGAGTTTGAAAGTTGTTTTAGGCGAAGCAAATCCTTTTTCTTGAAGCCATGCAATGATTTTAGGTCGAGCTTCAGCTGAAGAGAATCCATCAAATTGTTTTGAGTTGAAAAGAATCCCCTCCCCCTCGAAACATTCTTCCAGTTTTTTTACAGCTTCCTGCTTGCTCGCATCCTTTGGTAAAACAGACGCAGTAAGGGGGATATTATACTTTTTTGCAAAATCAAAATCACGCTGGTCGTGTGCATCCGCAAAAACAGCTCCGGTGCCGTATTGTGCTAGAACGAAATCAGAGATCCACACAGAAATTTCTTTTCCATCTGCAGGATTTATCGCTTTAATTCCCTTGAGCTCAACTCCAGTTTTATCTTTTCCTTCCGCTGTCCGCTCTACCTCGGGTTTTTTCTTTGCGAGGGTAATATATTGTGCAACCTCTGCAAAGTTTGTAATTTTTTCTTTTAGAGTTCGGATTAATACATGTTCAGGAGCCAAAATAAGAAAAGCTGCGCTGAAGATGGTGTCAGCTCGGGTAGTAAATACTTTTATATTCCTCTTTCCCGTTATGTGTGGGCATATTTCCTCTCGGATCGTTTTTTCAAATTTTTCGAAGGCTATTTGATTGGGCTGTTCAATTCGAAACTCACCCGTATCGCTATCTTTCATGAAGGAATCAAAAACATATCCTTCGTTGTTGGGCGCTTTTGAACGGATTCCTTGGAGCATATAGGGCTTCTGAACGCCGACGAAATCTGTTGTTCCGTTTGAATCAGTTACGGAAATTGCAAAGTGATAGGTCGTCTTCGTTTCGCCGGATTTTTTTACGTATTTACTTACCCACTCCGCGAGCTCTTCGTCGGTCGCTCGAGGCGATTTGGGATTCGCCAGTTTGCGAATGTGCACGATAAAACCATTGTCTTTTGGCCAATTTTCGAGGTGAACGATATGGTCCGTTGAGAGCGTTGGGATGCCGGTTTTTTTGAAATAGTATTCAGATTTCATCCGCGCATTTTCGCGAAAATCATTTCCTTCTACAAGATCAGAATCATCTATCGGCGGCAGGTCATTCAGCGAAAGAAAAGTGATTCCGGAATTTGCAGGGAAACCTTTCTTGATCATTTCTATTTTTGCAGGGTTTCGGGTTCCGATGAGAATTTTTATTGGAGTTCTCTTTTTTTCGCCATTCGTAACAAGCGGAAATTCTATTTCTGCTCCTTCGGAACGCCCTATCCAGTTTCTCTGCTGAATTTTTATTTTTTCGAGAAAATTAACTGTGTCGAGGTCTTTGTCTAGTCGTTCTGCGTATTTGGTGATCGCAAGCATCCATTGTTCTTTTTCTCGTTTCTCTGTCTGTCCTCCACAGCGTTCGCATTTGCCATCAACGACCTCTTCATTTGCTAAACCGATCTTACATGATGGACACCAGTTTATTTCCATCTTCTTTTTGTATGCGAGACCTTTTTTGAAAAATTGTAAAAATATCCACTGCGTCCATCGGTAGTATGCGGGATCCGTTGTGTTTATTTCCCGAGTCCAGTCAAAAGAAAAGCCGAGCGCTTTGAGCTGGCGCCTGAATGTGTCGGTGTTTTGCTTCGTAACGATTTTCGGATGAATTCCTGTTTTTACCGCGTAATTCTCTGTTGGAAGTCCGAATGCATCCCAACCGATTGGATATAGAACGTTGTAGCCCTCTGCTCGGCGTTTCCGGGCGATAATATCCATCGCCGTATTAGAGCGGATGTGGCCAACGTGAAGTCCGTCGCCTGATGGATATGGGAATTCAATAAGACCGTAGAATTTTGGTTTAGAAGAGTTGTCGAGAGCTTTATTTGGTTTTTTCTTTTCCCAAATGG
The DNA here is from genome assembly GCA_028711065.1 of Minisyncoccota bacterium. GTDB lineage: Bacteria > Patescibacteriota > Minisyncoccia > Phycocordibacterales > JAQTLZ01 > JAQTLZ01. The sequence goes on along the minus strand of JAQTSY010000001.1, from coordinate 81,734 downwards.
CTTGCCACTTCCTTTCGATCTTTAGATGATCATACTTTTGCATCCAAAAACTATACAAGAAAAAATGAAGTTCTCCAAATAGAAAAGTTCTACACTAGTTCTTAAACTTTTTGTAGGCTACCCACAGCAGAATGAGAAGTGCGATGCCAAGAATGATTACTTTGATGAGATTATCTGCCGCAGACCAGTAACGAACCGATGCGATGATGAATGAGAGCACTCCGGCGAGTGAGAGCGCGGAACTGATGAGGCCGTTCCCTTTCAGGAAATTTCCGATGGCGACGATGATGGCTCCGAGAAGGACAAGAGTGATGAAGACATTTCGGTCGTAATTTTTCTGCGCCGTATCAAATGCCTGTCTGCACATAAATTGCTGGTCGCAGTATCCTTGCGGAGCTTTTTCCCCGACAGGGACTGGACCGCCATAATTATTTTCATTCCACTGGCCCCCATTTGCAACACACTGTTCTTTGGTAGGCGCGCTTATAACTTGCGCGGTGTTTGGACAGAACGCGTCATATGCCGGCTCTTTGTAAACAAGCGAAAGGGTGTAATTAAAGAAAAGATTTATAACGATAACAATAGCGGCAATAAGCGAAGCTTTTAATATTTTAGATTGTTTTTGTGGTTCCATGGGGTTTATAAGTGAGGATAATATGAAATTATATCCCCTTTTCTACTTTGACAAAAGTGTGCGCGGGTATAATCTGGATGGAGGTTGTTTGGCGCTGTTAAGCATTGGAATCGAGCCTGGGAGGGCCACGGTCATGAGCAGTCAATCTGTCAGCAGTACGAGTCAAGATTTCCCCACACGCATGGAGCGGCTCATAGGTCTTTTCAGGGGGATTTCTTCCGGCGCAGCCATTGTCGCCTGCGTTTTGATCTTTGTCCTGGGTGTGTATGCATGGGATGTGTCTGTGCTGGTTGCGGGAATTGAGACAGCCGCCACCGCGCTCGTCTTCTTCCTGTGTCTTCTCTGTGACAATGTCTTTAATGACCCTGATGAAGATGACATGGAAGAGGCTGCCGCGCACTACGTCGAGGAGCTATCGAGAATAAGGAGTAACTCCCGATTGATTGTGGCAGCTTCACTTCTCCTTGTTGGAACCTCTGCATTTTCAACTTTGCCGGGATTCCCAACTTCGATTCTGGGCGTGATGGCATGTTTTGCTCTCGGCATTTTTATCCCCACCAGACTTTGTAGCATCGTCTGGTACTGGGGAGATAAAAAAGTTCGCTGGCAAGCAATCGTGTGAAAGTTTCGTAGTAACTCTTGGACCCGTTCGGGCCGCAAGAGTTTTTTTATATTTTGAATTCGATTACATCACCATCCTTGACGACGTATTCTTTCCCTTCCGTCCGGACAAGGCCTTTTTCACGTGCTATGGCGTATGAGCCGGCTTCTAAAAGTTTATTTGATTCGATGATTTCTGCCCTCACAAATTTGTCTTTAAAATCGGTGTGGATCGCTGTTCCGGCAAGCGGAGCCGTCCAGCCTTTTTGAATTGTCCATGCTCGCGTTTCGTCTTCTCCTGTCGTGAAATAGGTGATGAGGCCGAGGATTTCATAGCTTTTGGCAATCAGTGTATCAAGTCCAGTGCCGAATACTGGATCAATTTCGATAAATGGGCCGGGGATTTTCGCTTTCACGTCGTCTGCATTTTCGGCTGCTGCAGAAATATTGAGTGCGTAGAGAATAGGCTTCATCGTCAGGAGGTGGAGCGATTTTATAATTTCTTTTTCCTCGACATTCATCTCGGCAGTTTGAGCGAGCTTTCCCGCTTCGAGAATTGGACGAATTTTTTCAAGGAGTGCATTTTCCGCAACGGCCTTTTTGTCGCCCCGCTTAAGGTCGCTTTTTATATTTGCCATTCGCTTAGTGACAGTCTCTAAATCAGCTAGGACGAGTTCAAGATTGATAACATCAATATCTGAAAGAGGCTCAACTTTTCCTGCAACGTGAATAATGTCTGCATCTTTAAAAATACGCACGACCTCGAGAATCGCATCAGTTTCGCGAATGTTTGCAAGAAATTTATTGCCAAGCCCCTGCCCTTCTGCCGCGCCTTTCACAAGTCCGGCGATATCTACAAATTCAACTGCGGCAGGAATTGTTTTCTTAGATTTAGAAAAATCAGAAAGTTTTTGGAGTCGATCGTCTGGCACAGCGACGACTCCGACAGACGGGTCAATGGTGCAGAAAGGATAATTTTCTGCAGGAACGCTCTTTTTTGTGAGCGCATTAAAAAGCGTCGATTTGCCGACGTTTGGCAGACCCACAATACCTATACTTAGTGACATCGCGATACTTTAACACAAAAAATGGCAAGTAAAAATGGCGCTAGTGGTGCGCGCCATTTGTGCTGTTCGACTTTCGTTTACGGACGGGGCATGCTGCCTCGAGAATTTCACCTCGCTCGGCAATGGAGTCCGTATCGGAAATTGTCTCCGGTACGAGTTGCTCGAGAGGCATCCCAATGTCTCCCGCGATTTTCAGAATTTCTTCGTGGCTCAAATTTCTGTCCACCAGAAGCCGGTCTCCGAGATCGGGATGACGATCGCAAATCAATCGCAGAGCCCTTGCTCCCCGTTCTGTTTTGGCCCCACTTTCAATGCACTCGTGGAGGCGATCGTGAATTCTAATCCGCTCCGCCGCCAAGGACTTTTGAATGGTTCTTCGGAGAGCTTTTTCTGCCCTCTCTATCGCTGAAGTCATGAGCTACCTCCCCCCATGCAAATTGAACATCCCCCCAAGTACGTCTACTACACTGACATATATTGTATCAAGAGAATGTTCTGGGGGTATAGAGTATCGGTGGGGGATAAAAGAAAAAAGACCTTAGGAAAAGTCTTTTCTCCTAAGGCCCTGTATTAAATCATTTTTCGAGTTGTGCTACTTCTTCGGTTGCGCTTTTTTGAAGATGAACCACATCTTCGGGTCATTCGCGGGTATGATTTCCGGCGAATGAAAGTCCACCAATTCGGCGGACAACGTCAGGAGCGGGTCTGCCGGAGGGAATTCCTCCTTCGTTCCCGACAACTCCACGACGGCCAGTTTTCCGATCGGCGTCTTCCACAACAAACTGAAGTTTGAGTTCCCTTCGAAATCCAGGACGCTCTGCCGCTGCCCGATCCATGCTTGGATTTGACGCGCCGTGAGCGCCAAATCCTCAGGCTCGATCTCCGTACTTCTGAAGATGTGATCGAGGTCTGTGTCCATGGCTAACCGGAAATAATCGACCCCACACTCCGCTGTGGCCGGTCCGCGGGGATCCTGGAAGCCCAGCTCGCGCAATCGCCTGCTGATATGCATTTTGAACTTCACTTCCCCCGTAGTGTTTTGACTGCTCTCTTCGAACGCGGGGATCAGTTTTGGTTCCCTTTCAGGCAGTTTTTCCAGACACGGCGCGACCACTTCCATCTCGGCCGAAAGCAGTCCATAAAGATCAAGCTTCCGCCTGAATTGGCGCAAGTGCCTCATTCCAGCCTCGACTTCAGCCGGGCCGGCCTTTCCGTGTCGCACTAGTTTTGCGAAGGAGTCTACAATCTCTCCCCGCGCTTCTTTTGCGAGCGCATCAATCAACGCCGCCTGTTCAGGCGTGGGCGTGAAGGTTATCGTTGTGGTCGGCATTCTTTTGGTCCCTTTCGTATCGACTCTTTCTAGGAGTCTTAAGCCACTTGACTGGTTGCAACGACACGCATCGCCGCAACTAAAAAAAGCTGAAATATATCGGCTTTTTTTAGTTGCGGCGATATAACATCTCAAAGAATTCTCGAGATGTTATAGCACTATTTATTGTTTAAGTCAAGGAAGGATGAAGACGCCTCTTACATCAACCCCTTCAATTCTTCTTGGTAGCGCCCCACGACTTCCATCGTCGCGGACATCTGGTCTTTTCCTTCTTTTATTTTTTCTTGCACTTCAAGCGTAATTTTCTGGAAGAGTTCTGGATTTTTCTCTACTAACATTAAAATTTTCTCTTGTTCGGCGGCTGGCACATCTTTCATCTTGCTTTGAAGCATCTTTTTTAGGAAAAATTCTTTGAGCATAGTTTTCTTTGTGGGAATCTTTACTTTATCATACAAACATATCTTTTGGGTAGATAAAGTATTTCATTCGTGTTATTTTTATGAGCGGAAATGGTGACAGATTTGTTTTGTCGAAATACCGGGGGGCTTTGTCATGAGTAAGGAAAAGAGGTGCACTGGGCGGGCGAAAAAACCTGTGCGCAAGCAGAGAGAGTTTGGGACAATTCGTGAAGTTGATGCTTTTTGCTCGACTCACCACAATTTTTGGGTGAAGTGGTGGCCGATTGTTCAGTGTTCGATCCGCATGAAGTTGGCAGCGCAAGCAACAATTCCGAAAGTCGCTCGGGGAGGTTCATGCCTTGATCGAAAGCTTCGTGAATTTCGGACATTCTGCCGGCGGCACGGCGTAAAACTGCCGGAGACGCTCTCGGGCGATCAGTTTTTGGAGATCGCAGAGACGGTGGCTGCTTAAGGTAGAGGGTTTAGGGTCGGGCAATACATGCCCGACTTTTATTTTCCCGCTCTTCCCCACCGCTCGAGCATTTGTGCGTGCTTTGTTTTTCCTTCTGCAGTTTTAAATTTCATAAGGCCGATCTTCGTAACTCTCACAGGCGAGAAGCCGGCGAATTTGAGAATTCCAAAATGAATTTCATTGGTGATATCTCCGAAGAGAAGTCTGGCGACGAATGGAATATTGTCCATCGTTACAATGACCCGGGCGCTTCTTCCTTTGAGCGCGCCGTTCCATATTACCCCCTTCAGGAATCCTTCTTTTTTGAATCGATATGCAAAGCCAGGAAGCCACACGCGATCAAAGAAACCTTTGAGGAGCGCTGGCATAGCGGCCCACCATACAGGGTAGAGAACGACAAAATGCTCGCACCATTTGATGTCCTCCTGCGCTTTTAAAAGATCGGGTTCTAGGGCCTGTATTTCTTTGTATCCATTGTGCAAAATGGGATCAAACGAAAGACTTCCAAGTTTTGTAAGCCGTACTTCATGCCCGGCAGCGCGAGCACCGAGTTCATAGGCGGTAGCGAGACGAGCACACTCGCTGTCGCTGTCAGGATGCCCGACTAAAATAAAAATTTTCGACATAATAATATGGCAAGTATTGTACCACAGGTTAGAACTCTAGGTTTGTGAAAAGCGATGTATTACGGATTTCCTTCAGGACCCTCGCGGGAGTTTCTGAAACATACCCAGAAGGACCAAGTGCTTTGGATAATGCATTTCTTTTTTTCTCACCTATACTATATACGATAGCTGCGTGTATTTTGGTTCGAATAAAGGGAAGGGTTATCGTGACACGATGCGGATACACATTCTTCCCTTTTGCGTCGTAGGCAACAGCAGTGTCATTTTTCTCGAAAATTTCCTCAAATAAAGCTGGATTTTCAGGGAAAGGCAAAATACCAGCAGTATGGCCGTCTTCCCCTATCCCAAAAGTTGCCACAATGCTTCCATTTGGGTTTTTGATAATCCAGTCTGTAATATTTTTTTTGAATCTCTCGCCGAATTGTTCGAAAGTTTCGTCTGTTTCAACTCGTGAGTCAAAAAATTGCGCACCCTTTGCCATAGCTTCAACATAAAATTCAGTTTTCATGAGCTGTGCAAAATTATTCGCCATTTCCTCTGTATCATATCTTTCATCCCCCATCCCGATAGTGAGATTTGATGAGAAAACTTTTGTCTCCACGGAGTCTAAAAGAGAGAAAGCGGAACCTCCCGCAAGGAGAAGAAGTGTTGGTGTTTTCACCGAGAGAAGATTTGAGAGTTTCTCGCCGGCTTCTTCCTGCAGGATGTTTTCGTCTTTTTTAAAGATGATTTCCATCCCGTTCGTTAAAAAGATGTTTCTGGACCGCTTGAACCTTTCTTATACGAGAGAAGCGGGAGAGATTCCCAATGCTTGATGACGGGACTCACGTATTTCCAAGTAAGGTCTACTTCGTTCGTAGAGGGGAAAAGCGTCTGGTCTCCGCGGATGCAATCGTAAAGCACTTTTTCGTACGCATCTGGGAGTGCTTTCTCTTCGGCACTTTCCCTGTAAATATAAGACAGATCTTTTGGTTCTACAGCGGAATCAAATCCGGGTTTTTTCATGAAATATTCAATAGAGATTCCCTCATTTGGCTGAATTGTGAATGTGATCTTGTTGCGGTGTTCATGCCCGTCGCCATTTGGGCAAAGACAAGTCGTGCAGGGTTTGAATGTGACCACAATTTCGGTGCGCATTTCATGAAGCGCTTTTCCGCTTTCCAGGAAAAAAGGTACGTCTCTCCATCTTTCGTTATTGATAAATGCTTTGAGCTTGAAGTATGTTTCAGTCTGTGATTCCGGATTTACGTTTGGTTCATTGCGGTATCCTTCATATTGAGCCCGGGTGGCATGATCTTCTATGTGTTTTGCGTTCATTGGCACTAATTTCTCGAATACTCGAGCTCGCTCCCTCCGGACGCTTTCAGGCGTGAGATTTTTGGGCCTTTCCATAGCGACGAGGGCGAGCATTTGAAGGATGTGATTTTGCCCGACGTCTCGAAGAGCGCCGGTTGAATCATAGAAAGTTCCGCGTCCCAAAATATCAAGAGTTTCAAAAAGTTTTACAGAAACCGATTCTATATGTTCTCCGCTCCACAGATGTTCGAAAAGAGCGTTGGAAAAGCGGAATGTGAGGATATTTTGAAGCGTTTCTTTCGCCAAATAGTGGTCAATACGGAAAATTTGCTCTTCCTCAAAGAGATCAGAAAGGTGATGGTCGAGCTTGTGTGCGGTTTCTACATCCCTTCCAAACGGCTTTTCGATAAGAACACGGGTCCAACCCATATCCCCTCCGCATGGAATAGTAAGGCCTGAATATGAGAGGTGTCCAAGAATTCCTTCATAGAGATCTGGCGGAACGGCTAGGTAGAAAAGTTTATTCGAGCATTGCCCGAGTCCCTCATCAATTTTTACGAGCGTCTCAGACAAATTTTTGTATGAATCGGCATTATCAAATGAACCCTCTCGGTAGCTTAAGTGATTGAGAAAATCAGAGAGATCGCTTTCGGTCGCGGGCATCTTTTTGGCAATGAGCGTCTCTTTTATAAAATTCCTGAATTCCTCTGTAGAAAGGGAGCGACGCGAGAAACCCACGATCTGATATTTGGATGGCAGAAATCCTTTGGTGTGAAGCTCGTAGAGGGACGGAAAAAGCTTTCTTTGAGAAAGATCTCCGGTAACACCGAAGATGACGATTGTGGTCGGAGAGATGTTTTCCATTTGTCTAAATTGTATCAAATCAGGAAGAGTTTCCCTAAAAGAAAAAACGACCGCGGTAATGGTCGTTTATCGAACTGAAGTAGCTCTCGCGGTGGTCGAAACTGGTTAGGCCACAAGGGCGGCCTGAGATTGCAAGCGCGCTGAGGCTCTCCGTTGGTCCCGCTGTTGTCGGGCGAGGTTAATTCGCGTGGTTTCGGCATCGGCCAAGGCCTTCCTGTTGGCCAGGATTTTCGACGCTTCCAGAAGCAGCCGCTTCGTGCTCCGTTTGACGAGCTTACCCGCATGCGGATTGCTCGCCAAAACTTGGAGCGCATGAGCCTTGCTCCTGACTCCATTCCGGTGACTTCTCCCTAAGTCTTTACGCAACTTCGACATACGTCTTCCTCCCTGTTTGCACTACCCCTGCCTGTAGGAAACCCCGCTGGTTTCCTATCTCGTACTGGTACTGGATAAGCACAATACCACAGATTGTTCAAAAAACCAACTGTGGAAAAGTATAAAAATCTATATTTTTTCAAAGTCGATCTCTTTGCCCAATTCCATTTTTTGATAAACGATGCTCGCGGGAGTAATTGCTCCACCCGCTACTCGATCAGTTAATTCTGTACTTTTGAGACTCCCGTCGTGCACAGGAAAAACAATTTTTGGCTTGCAAGCGAGCGTAAAATCAATAGCTTCAGAAATCTTAAGCCACGGCCCAGCTACAGGAAGTGCGAGAATTTCTGGGGACTTTGGGGGTACATGAAGCGCATCCCCGGGATAATAAAAGCGATTTGAAATAAAATATCCAGTGTTCTGAACTCGCGGGTATGATTTGTAAATTTCAGCGTGGATAGTGCCGAATCCCTCAAACAGAACTTTTTTTTCTGTTCTATTTTGGTCATCCTCGAGGATTTCGTATTTAATTCCCTCTTTGTCTAGAAGAAGACCGACGGCAGTATTTGTGATTATTTTTGCTCCAGGGTTATTTTTGAGAACAGCTTTAACTGAAGGAATATGAAAATGGTCCTGATGTTCGTGAGTGATCAGGATGATATCTATATTTTTGATTGAATCCTGGAGAGTCGAAAAGCTTCCCGGGTCAGTCAGGATTCGCAGTTTTTTCTCTTCTATGAGGAGACAACAGTGGCCCAGCTTGGTAATTTTCATATTACCATTATATCAAATCTACTTTCGCGCACTCAAGATTTCTTCTGCGGTTTTTAAATCTTCAGGGTAGCCCACCGGTATCCATAGGTCAGAGACCACACCATAGACAGGATACTCTTTCAGCATTTGTTCGATAAGAACAGGAAGATAGAGTTCTCCCTTGTATTCGTGAGCTTTGTAGTTGAATACGTTATCATCCAGAAGATAGACGCCATTTGAGACGAGATCGCTCTTTGGATTATCTGGCTTTTCTACAAGTTCAAGAATCCGATTATCTTTATCCATTTCTACCACTCCAAATCGCTCTGGATGTTCAGCTCGAGAAAGAAGCAATGCGCGCTGGTAGACAAGCATTTTTTGAATGCTTTCTTTGTGATGGATATCATCTGCGTACATGACGAGAAACCGCTCTCCTTTTGTAAGGAGATGCCGGCAGAGTTCTAATGCGTGAGCAGTTCCTTTTTGCTCTTTCTGTTCAACGTAATCAATTTTTTTCCCTTTGTAGGAGTTGCCGAATTTCGCTTGTATCATATCGCCTTTATAACCAATCACAATGATCATTTCTGTGATTTCATTTGGCAGTACATCAAAAACGCGCTCGAGAAGTGTTTTTCCGAGAACAGTGAGAAGAGGTTTAGGAGTTGTGAGAGTGAGTGGCTGCATTCTTTTCCCCACTCCTGCGGCGATGATGACGGCTTTCATATTATTTGAAAAATTTGTCCTTATATTTTGCCAGAGCGGTCGGAATCTGGCTATGCATCGGTGTGGGTAACTTATCTATTGGAAAGATTCCGATATCATCGAATTTATCAGGTTCGCCGATTCGAAGCCCCTTCGGATCAACGAGTACTTTAAAATCAAGCACTACCCAATGCTGTTTTCTCCCGTCCTGTTCGAGAAAAGCATCACGGAATCCCAAAAATTCATAAGAAATAATTTTGACGCCGTATTCTTCAGAAACTTCTCGTTTGAGCGCTTCCTCAATTGTTTCTCCAAGCTCTACTCCGCCCCCTCCGTTGTCCCATTTGCCATGTTCATTTCGAGTGTTTTTGTTTCTTTTCGCCATTATCAAATTTCCTTTTTCATCAACGCAGAAAAAGACAACTCCCACTCCGATATAATCAATTCCTTTTTGCATAGAAAGCAGGTTAGGCGCTCGCAAGAATGACGATACGGCTTTCTGGACGAATTTCCAAGACTCCGGATTTAATCTCAATAGATTTCTCTTGCCCATCTTTTTCAGTGATTTTTAAAGTTCCGGGGATGAGAGTTGAGACCAAGGGGAGATGGTTTGGAAGAATAGTAATTTCTCCAGTCGTCGTCTTTGCGATAACTTTTGTAGCCTCTCCGTTAAAGAGGGTGTCTTTGATTGTATAGATTCCTACTTGCATTGTTGATTGTTAAAGTTTTTTCTCGTAACACCTTTTAAAAAGACCGCTCCGGGCCGCTTGGCCGAGTCTTAGTCATTTTAAAAGCTGCAACTTCAAAAAAACTTTTACTTAACCTCCTTAATTCCTCCCTTCATATAGAACATGTCTTCTGATTTGTCGTCATGCTTGCCTTCAAGAATTTCTTTGAAGCTCTGGATAGTATCTTCGCGCTTTACGAATTTACCTGAAATACCACTGAATACTTCTGCCACGAAGAATGGCTGTGAGAGGAATTTCTGGATCTTTCGGGCTCGGGTCACGAGAAGGCGGTCTTCTGGAGATAACTCTTCGATACCGAGGAGGTTTATGATGTCTTGGAGCTCTGAATATCGCTGAAGCGTTTTTTGCACCGCTCGGGCAACCATGTAGTGTTCCTTTCCAACGATTTTTGGATCAAGTGCTGATGAGGTCGAAGCAAGTGGATCTACGGCAGGATAAATTCCAAGCTCGGTGAGTGCTCGAGAGAGCACAATAGTAGAGTCAAGGTGAGAAAACACAGTTGCAGGGGCTGGGTCAGTGATGTCGTCAGCAGGGACGTAAATAGCTTGTACGGAAGTAATCGCTCCCTTCTTTGTTGAAGTAATTCGCTCCTGAAGCTCTCCCATTTCTGTTGCGAGAGTTGACTGATAGCCCACAGCAGAAGGCATTTTTCCAAGAAGTGCGGCCACTTCAGAACCCGCCTGTGAGAATCGGAAAATGTTGTCGATGAAAAGAAGCACGTCTTTTGATTCTTCGTCTCGGAAATATTCAGCCATGGTAAGAGCAGAAAGAGCTACTCGAGCACGAGCACCAGGCACTTCATTCATTTGTCCGAACACAAGCGCTGCTTTGTCGATAACTTTCGACTCCTGCATTTCAAGGAGAAGGTCGTTTCCTTCACGAGTTCGCTCACCCACTCCGGCAAATACAGATACACCGCCAGATTCCTCTGCTACGTTTCGAATAAGCTCTTTCAAAAGCACGGTCTTTCCCACACCAGCACCTCCGAAAAGTCCGACTTTTCCTCCTCGAACGAACGGAGCCAAAAGGTCGATAACCTTAATTCCTGTTTCGAAAATTTCTGTTTTAGGAAGCTGATCTACGAGAGGAGGAGCTTGTCGGTGGATTGGCCATCGTTTGGTGAAGTTTGTCTTAGCGTTTGCATCAATAGTGTTTCCAAAGACATTAAAAAGATTTCCAAGGACTTCTTTTCCAACTGGAACAGAGATAGGCGCACCTGTGTCATGTACTTCAGCTCCTCGGACGAGCCCGTCAGTAGAGTTTAAGGAAATTGCTCGGATTTGTCCGGAACCGAGGTGTCTCGCTACTTCAAGGACGACCTTCTTGTCGCCTTCTCCTGTCGTAAGAGCGCTGTAGAGAAGCGGGAGCGAGCCCTCTTCAAATTCAACGTCAACGACGGTACCGATGATCTGAACAATTTTTCCTTTTGATTTAGACATAGTGTTAATAATTAGTTTTATGATTCAAGTGCTTCGCTTCCCGCAATAATTTCGCTGAGCTGTGCCGTAATTCCCGACTGCCTTGCTTGGTTGTATGAAAGATTCAATTCGCCTTTCAATTCTTTCGCGTTATCCGAAGCATTTTTCATCGTGATCATCCGCGCGGAGTGCTCTGATGCGTTTGATTCGAGGATAACGTGATAAATGTGGAGCCGTAAAAGTTCTGGGAGAAGGATATCGAGGATTTTTACAGGCGATGGTTCAAATTTGTATTTAAAATTGTATCGGTGCTTGGTATTCCCAGCGAGGCCGGTGTTCGCATTTGAAAACTTTCCGTATTCAGGAACAATGCCGCGAATAATTTCTTCGATTCCCTCTTTAGTGACCGGAAGAATTTTTCGAAGAACTGTTTCTTGGCGCAGTGTTGTACGGAAATGGGTGTAGATGATATCTACTGCATCCCACTCCTTCGCAATAAAACCTGAAAGTACCATATCCCCGACTGGAAGAGCTTCCTCTGCTTCAGAATAATCGCCGAAATCGAGAAAACTTTTTATAACAGCGATCTTTTTGCGATCGCAATACTCTTTCGCCTTCTTTCCTATGGTGATTATTTTGAAAGATTCTCCTTTCTCTTGTTTCTGATTCATCCAGTTCTGTGCTTTTCGAACAATATTGTCGTTAAAAGCTCCTACAAGACCCTTATCGGCAGTTACAATAACAAGAAGCGAAGTTTTTAGTTTTCGAGATTTCAAAAGTTCCGGAAGTTTCGGGCTTTTTGTTAAAAGATTTTCAAGCATTTCAAACGCGGCAATAGCATATGGGCGAGCTCGCAAAGCATAACCCTGGCTTTTTCGCATCTTAGTCATTGAAACCACCTCCATCGCTTTGGTGATCTGTTCGATGTTCTTGACCGACTTGATTCTTTTTTTAATATCTCGAAGCGATTGCATAATGAATTATTTTACTTGCATCTTCACCCATTCAGCCAAAGAATCTTTCAAAGTTTTAAGGATATCGTCTGACATTTCGCCTGATTTCTTGATCGCTTCAAAAATCTTTTCTTTGTGCATCTTCTCGAGATAATCAATCACAGAGAGCGAGGCGTCAACGATCTTTTCTGGCGCAATTGCATCAAAATACCCATTTGTCGCTGTGTAAATAAGGACGGCTTGTCTCTCAAATGGAATCGGAGCAAGCTCATCTTGTTTCAAAGATTCTGAAAGCGCTTTTCCGCGAGTAAGGGTTTTTCGTGTTGACTCATCGAGGTCGGATGCAAATTGGGAGAAAGCAGCGAGTTCTCGATATTGGGCAAGCTCGAGTCGCAATTTTCCTGCCACTTTTTTCATCGCTTTTGTCTGCGCTGCAGAACCAACGCGGGATACTGAAAGTCCGACGTTTACCGCAGGACGAGTACCTTGGTTGAACAGCTCTGATTCGAGATAAATCTGTCCGTCAGTGATAGAAATAACGTTTGTTGGGATGTATGCGGCCACGTCTCCAAGCTGTGTCTCGATGATTGGAAGCGAAGTGAGAGAGCCTCCGCCATTTTCTTTACTTAATTTTGCTGAACGCTCGAGAAGTCTTGAGTGAAGATAGAAAATGTCTCCGGGGTATGCTTCACGGCCTGGTGGGCGTCGAAGAAGAAGAGAAATTTCTCGGTACGCAGTCGCCTGCTTTGAAAGATCGTCGTAGATCACGAGCGCGTCTTTTCCTTTATACATAAAATATTCTCCGATAGCCGTCGCGCTATAGGGTGCGAGATATCGCATTGAAGTCGGAGCAGAAGATGGAGCAGAGACGACGATTGTGTATTTCATTGCACCCGCAGCCTCAAGAGTTGCAATGATCTTTGCGATCTTTGATTCCTTTTGTCCGATTGCCACGTAAATACAGATCGGTGTCTGGAACCGAGTATCGTTTTTCTGGTTGATGATGGTATCGATTGCGATCGAGGTTTTTCCCACCTGTCGGTCTCCGATGATGAGCTCTCGCTGCCCTCGGCCGATCGGGATCATACTGTCGATAGCTTTGATACCAGTGTGAATAGGAGTATTCACCGGAGAGCGAGCGATTACTGACGGCGCGATTCTTTCTGTTGGATAAAATTCGTTTTTTGAGCCAGCTTTAAAAATTGGTCCTTTGCCATCGAGCGGATTGCCAAGCGGATCTACGACTCGTCCGATCATTTCATCGCCAACTGGTACAGAAAGCACGCGTCCCGCGTGAGTAACGATATCTCCCTCTTTAATTTTTTTATAATCTCCAAGAACGATGACACCAACGCTGTCTTCTTCAAGGTTGAAAGCCACGCCAGAAACTTTGCCAGAACTTGTTTCAAATTCCACCATTTCCTGCATCGAAACGTCAGAAAGTCCCGAAAGGCGGGCAATTCCGTCTCCCACTTCGGTTACTTTCCCGATCTTTTGAGCACGAGCTTCTCGCTTGTACCCAGTGATCTCATTTTTCAGATTTTCGATGATTGGTGAAGGCATAATTATGCGTTTATAAAAAGATTGTTAATGTGTTTGAGCGCGCTTGAATCGATAAAGACGGAATTATTTAAAAGTATTCGGATTCCAGCGATAAGTCTCGGATTTACTTTTTCTTCTAGGAGTACTTTATCTTTAAATATTCCTTCGATTTCTTTTCTCGTCTTTGCGGTCAAGGGATAGGCTGATTCAACTTCTACTTTTGTCAGACCGTTCTTTTCGACAAATATTTTCTCGAAATGTTTGAGAATGAGCGGTAATCGAATCCAATCCTTGTTTTTCTTTACTGTTTGGACAAAATGCTCCACAAGTTGTTTTTCTTCTCCTTTTTTCGCTCCCTCCATAGCTTCGTAGAGCGCTTCGGCATATTGTTTTGGCTTATATTTCATGGGTTATTTGTGGGTTGAAGCAGATTTCATCTCTTTCAATGCTTCCGCGATAAGGGCATTATCACGCTCATTGAAATCCATCTTTCCGATGACTTTTTCAAGTCCCATTCGGACGAACATACTCGCCTCTTTCCCCACTTCTTCTGCCATTCGTCCTCTTTCCTGCTCTATCGATTTGTGAGCGCTTTCCACCATTCCCTCGCTCTTTTTCTTTGAGTCTTCCATGATAGCTTCACCGCGCACTTTTGCAGTAGTCTCTGCAGCTTGCACCATTGCAAGAGCTTTTTTGTTAGCAGCAAGAATTCGCTCTTCTTCGATAATTTTTGTCTTGCTTAATCTCTCTTTTGATTCTTCGCTTGCTCGAAGCCCCTCTTCGATATCATCGGAGCGCTTTTTGAGCATCCCGAGGATCGGCTTATAAGCGAATTTCGTCAAAACGAAAGCAAGTATGGCAAAATTCACTACTTGTGCGAGTAGCAATTTCCAATCCACCCCCAGATGATTAAGAAGGTCACTCATAACCGTTTATAATTCGCCGCTATCTAGACGAATTTAATGATGAGAGCGACAACCAATGCGTAAATAGCAATAGCTTCAGCGAAAGCGATAGAAAGCACCATAGCTGTCTGGATTTTTGAAGCTGCTTCTGGGTTTCGGCCGATAGATTCAAGGCCTTTTGAACCAATCTTTCCGATAGCAAGTGCTGGGAAAAGGGTTCCACCGATAATTGTTGCTGCAACTGCGAATAACTTAATTGTGTCTATATCCATTTTATGATTTTTAATGGCTAATAATAATGACTAAAATAAAGAAAACAAAAAAAAGAAGCGCCCCCAGTATATCTTATGGAATGAAGAAAGTAAACGTACTTTACTCACACGCATCTTCCAAGCTTAATGAGCCTCGTGCTCGACCGCAATGCTCAAAAATACAAGCGTCAGCATTGAAAATACCAACGCCTGTATGAAGCCTACGAAGATTTCAAGCATAAGAAACGGAATGGGAGCGAGAAATGGTGCGAGAGCGCCCATAATGATGAGAAGTACCTCTCCCGCAAAGACATTTCCGAAAAGTCGGAAGGAGAAAGAGATAACCTTCGCAAATTCACCGAGAATCTCGAGAATTCCAACGAAAAATTCAATCGGACCCTTGAAATTGAAAAATTTACCGAAATGAATTTTTGCGCCGAGTTCCTTGATAGCAAGAATGTTTACCATTACTACCGAAATAAGGGCAATTGCCAGAGTGAAGTTGAGATCTGCTGCAGCAGAGCGTGTGAGAGGAATAAATTTTGTAACTCCTTCGCTAACCTCATTAAATCCAATAGAACCAACTCCGGGAAAAATCCCAAGCCAGTTTGAAATGAGGACGAAGGTGAAAATGGTTGCAATAAGCGGGAAAAATTTCTCTGCTTTTTTTCGAGAATGAAGAACTCCTTGCATCATTCCTACAAGTTCTTCCACCCCGCTTTCAACAATATTCTGAAAAGTTTTCGGCACTTTGCGGATGTTTCTCGAGAGGATGTAGGAAGCAATAACAAGCAAAATAACCACAATCCAGCTCGTAAGGAGGCCGTTTGTTATGGGGAGCCCCATAAATGAAAAAAGCTTTTCAGCTGAAATTTCTATATTCAACATGGCCTCTATCATACGGATTTAGCAGAATTTATCAATTGCAATGCTGGGGGAAAGAAAAATGCCGTCGATTACCTTTGTAAGAAGGCGACCGACGGCTGTATTTATTTTGAATAGCGAGCATTGCGCTATCGCCTGACGACTTCTACCAGATTTCCCATCCGCACCGGCAAGCCCCAAGCAGCTTGTGGGAAGTAGCGAGCCTTGGGGTGGGTATCCACTGCCCTGTCGACCTCGTTCACGATGGGCATCGGATGATAGAGTAATCCTCCAAGAAGTGCCATCTCATGGAGGCCGACCTTGAAGCTTGGCTCGTTCATCTCGACGATTTTCCTTTTTTCCGGCGACATCCGTTCATATTGAGGACGCTGATGATAGTGGATGTCGATCATCGGCAAAATCCTCCGCACGTCAGTCACATATCCCTCGAAAGGAACCCCCAAATCTTCGAGTTCCCGGAGAATGTCTTCTCCAAGAGTCAGAATTGACGGCGCCCAGGCCCAAACACGAAGCGGCCGCAAAAATCGAGCCAGCCCGCGGACCACGGAACGAATTGTCCGGCCAAATTCCGGGTCCATGCTCACTAGGAGATTGATCGGTCTCTTGGCGAGGACGTGCCTGTTGGTGATCTGCTCCACAAGTCCGCGCTCCATGAGATCCTGGAGCATGATGTAGAAATCAAGCGCAAACTGCGTTGGATGTTCGCGAGAACCGCTTCCGGCGTTCAGAAACGGCACGCCCATCTCTTTGCACACAACTGATGCCCGTTCGGCGGCGTCATCGTCTCCATGCCGGAGGACAAATACATCCGCGCCGTAGCCGCAGTAGATGCGCACGGAGTGTTCGAGGATCTCTCCCTGCACCGTCTTCGAAAATTGCCCGGCGGCTTCCGACCATTCAACGATCATTCCAAGCCTCTCCATGGCGACGTCGAACGATGTCCGAGTGCGCGTCGAGGGGCTGTAGAAGTAGTTGAATGCCAAGCAGTTTCTGAGCACTTTCAGCTCCTCAAACTTTCTCTGCGCCAGAGCGTCCCGGTACCCATCTGCGAGCTTGAAAATCCGCATGAGCATCTCGAAGGTGTAATCCTTTACGCCGACGATCTGCACAGCATTTGTGGTAGACATGTCCACCCCCTTTGTTGGTTTCCCCTTTTGTACATCTAGAACCCTAAAATAAAAGGTTACTCTTTAGTCATGAAAAAGCAAGGTAAGCGGGCTCATGAATACATTGACAAAAGATATGAATATGCTATAATGCTAGGTAGCAGGTTCCTTTTTCAGGGCTCTTTTTAGGTTTCCTTTCGGAAATCTGGCTCTTGAAAAGGATTGGGATTTAAAACAACGGAGGGTTACTCGTGAACGAAAATATTTTGAGGATCGTCGCCGTTTTCCATGGTCCGAAACATGAAGGGATCATTGGAAAGGTGTTGGCGCTCGTCGCGGCCAATCCGCCCATGACTGTCGATGGAATGGTGAAAGTCGCCAAACTCATCGACGCGATTAAGGCGCAGGGGCCTTACGGACAGGCGTTCAGCTCACGCATGGCGCGGGCGCTCGATGCCATGTCGCTCTTGGCGAACGCACTCGACATCGACTTCGAGACCATCAATGACTTGGGCCAGCACGGCTCGGGTGATGTGGTCGACGGAAAAGTCGTTGCCGAAGCGTTTCTACCAGGGTATGAGGGCGAAGGATGTCTCGCATGGCACGAGAGCGCGAAACGCGTCCTGGCGAAGTTCCACACTGAAGTAAAGTCCGGGCAGACGATTCTTGTCGTGAGCCACCGCCCGATTATCGGGGCGTTGGTGGACATGGCGAGCGGGGCGAGCTTCAATGCCGAACGCCTGCTGGAGGTGGTGCTGAGTTCCAAGCTGACAGCCAAAGGCTTCGTTGTCTTTGACTTCAATAAGGATACCGGCGTGCTCACCATCGTTGAATAAGTCCGATTCGAGTACAAACTGTCAGACGAACACCGCAACCTAGAAGGCTTGCGGTGTTTTACGTTTTTATAATTTCTAACCTCTCCTTTCTGTATTAGGCCTATCTTATAGGCAGGGTTTTCCGAAACCAAGTGATTGCATCTTGGTACACTTCAGCTTTGCAGCCTTTGAAGCTGTGATTTTTGCCCTTCTCCATTATCTTTGTCCAATTTGGTTTTGGAAGATTTTCTTTCCAGTAGTCAAAATGACCTTCCTCTACAGGTACAGCTTCGTCTACTTTGCTTTGGAGAAGGCAGACGTTTTTGAGCTTTTTAATTCCTTCAAGAAGCCTCTTATCGAATGTTCCGATTTCTTCCAAGAAACTCAAAGGAAGTCTTCCCTCTCCCTTTGTGTGTTTTCTTTTAAAAGAGCTATGGTAGAAATATTCTCCTTTTGTTGTATCAGCCATCTCAAGAAATTTCTTCATGTTCAACGAATAGAAAGCAGGAGAGCCCAAAAGCACGTAGGATTTTACTCTCTCAATTGGGCCGGCAAGTGCGGCGAGAGAACCCGCATTACTTCTTCCCATGACCCCGATATCAGTGATTTCAGGAAGTGTTTTGAGATATGCAATAACATCTTTGAAATTTTGCACCATAGTCGCCGTGCTTTTTTCTTCAAATAGTCCCTCGCTTTTTCCGGTCCCTATAAAATGAAATTTTACGCTGATATAACCCTCGTCGCGCAGCTTTTTAGCAAAGATATTCAGAAACCCCGTGTAGTAAGAGCGTAAGCCATGCCCCACGATGATAGCTGGAGCTGGAACTTTGGACGGATATTCAACTTGTACAAAAACCTTTTTTCCAGCACTTTCTACAAAATATTTTTTTATTTTTGATTTAGCCATTTTGTTCTTTTTTACCCCCAACCGTGAAGTAATGTGGCCCATGAGATGAAACTTTCGCCTCGACTGCGCGGATCAAATTTTCCGGCTCTATCCAAAGCATAGAATGTGCTTTTGCTTTTTCTGATTCGGGCATGCTTAAATCTTCAATAACAGCTTTTCTCTTTGTTTCTGGTCCGTATTGTAAAAGCTCTTCGCCTGTTTTTGCTTTTGGTCCAGCAATAAGCGGATCGCCAGGACAAAAGACGAGAACATTCCCGACATGTTCCGGCACTTCCATTTCGGCATTTTTCTCCGCGACCTCTTTAAGCGATTGTTTGAATTGATCTGCATTCAGAGCGAAATTGAGGTCAACTTTTTTTACGTAGTCTAGCTCGTACGCGATAAGCCCATCCATTCCATTTGGATATTTTCCGCCCCCGTCAAAATCTTTCATACCTTCCCATATGCCGTCCGGAACACCATCGGTTCCTCCCACATAACCCGCGATTCCCACAATGTTTCCTATTTTGTCTGTCACTTCAGGATGATTTTTTAATCTTGTAGCCGTGTTGTAGCTCGAAGCGACACCCATTGACTGCCCCATGAGGTGTACCCTTTTGAATTTTTCCTGAAGAGCTAAAAGTACTCCAACCGGCTCATCAATCATCTGGCGAGGCGTATATCCTTCCGGTCGCGTGCCGCCGAGATGATGTTCTCCCGCCTGTTTTGCAATCTCTGTGCGTTTCGGCGAGTTCATGATCTCTGCTGATGTTTTGCCATTGGTGAGTGATGTCCCATTATGCCGGATTGTTGCAAATGCATAGCCAGCGTCTGTAAAATCTTTCGCATATCTTTGTTCAAATCGTCCCGCGTTTCCTCCGGGGAAACCGGGAGTAAAGAGAATGAGTTCGCCATTAGCATTTTCTTTTGGCAAATAGATTTTTGATTCGACAGGAACAAGATCAGCAAATTCTTCTCCATCGGGTTTCCCTATTTTGGTCCAGAAAATTTCAGCATTCACCTTCTCTCCTTTAAGATTTTTTTCGTCTTCAATCGAAAAAGCTAATTCCGGCTTTATACCTAGTTGTCTCAAACGTTCTAGCGCCTCTCCCTCTGAATAACCCTCCCAACTTGCTCCTATTTGTGGCCCCGCCTCATTGTTTTCACTCATAGATATTGCTTAGTTATTTAATATTCTAATAGTACCACTATTAGCATCCACCTCAATCATATCTCCGTCTTTTAACACTTTTGTAGCAATTCTTGTCCCAACGATACATGTTTTATGGAGTTCCCGCGAGGTAATTGCCGCATGCGAGGTTAATCCTCCGTTGTCAGTGACGATAGCTCCCGCCTCTTTCATGAGGAACACAAAATCTGGGCTCGTCATCGGAGCGACTAATATTTCACCTTTTTCAAAATCGTGAGCGTTTTTTGGATCAAGCACTATGCGCGCTCTTCCCTCTATTTTTAATATTTTTCCTTTGCTCGCGATAATACCGCCGAATTCTTTCGTATTCTCGGGAGCCTTGTCCTGTACATAGGTATCCCAAGCTTTTTCTGCCTCAATTCCATAGATATATTTGTCTTTTTTGGCGGAAATAAAAGCAAACGTCTTTCTTCTTTGCTCGATATCTTTTTCGCGGGATTTTCTATACAAAAGATCCAGGATTTCCCCCGCAGTAAAATTATAAAGATCTGAAACAAGAATATTGAATCTTCGAGACATCTCTTCGATCAGGATTTGTTTGTAGTGGAGTTGTTCCCAAATATAGCGTTTTCTCCTGTCTTGCCACACAATGCTTGCGACAAGGGCTTCTGCTACATCCATAATTTCTTTTGGCAAGCCATACTTCTCTTGAAGTTCAATTTTTTCTCTCCTAACTTTTTGTATTCTTTTTTCCGCTTCTTCTCGAAAATTGCTTTGTAACTCTTTTTTCCGCTTTTGGAAAAATGCTACTTTTGCTGTCTCGACATTTGCATAGCTGTTTTGAATCCAGAAGTATTTATCGGCATGAGCTTTCAGATCGGACGTTTCCGCAAGCTCCAGTTCTTCCTCCTGATAGAAAGAATATTCTTCAGGTGCGGTAAGTATCTCCATTGCATGAGCAAGTTCATCTTTCTTTTTGATAAATTCTCGGAGTTTTTCTTCTAAAAGGACTGATGAACCATAATTCGCAATCTCGGGTATTTGTGAATGTATCCAAAAATCGCCGATTGCATGGTGGAAATCTTTCCAAAGTGTTAGAAAATCCTTCTCCGAAAGTTTTTTTAGGTCAGGGTGAGTAATTTTTTCTTCCCAGCGGAGAACTTCTTGTATTTTCTTTTCCCATAAAGCAATTTCATGCTCTCGTGTATTTTCGGGTATTATGAATTTCAAGAATGTCTTCTTTCCAGCTTCCCGAATCTCTGGAAAACTGCAGACATAGATAAATCTTCCTTCTTTATAGAGAAACATAAAATCAGGCCATCCATATCCAGGGTATAAATCTACGTATCGAGTGACAATGATGTCTAAAATATCCCCGATTAGAAAATTTCGGCCCGGTGTCGGTCCCCATCGAAAAAGTTCAGTATTTGGATTAAGCAGTAACTCTTTTTCCATGCTTTATAAAATTCTTACAATTCCCTTCTCCGCATCCACTTCTACAACATCACCATCTTTCAAAACTTGGGTCGCATTTTTTGTACCAATGATACAGGGCTTTTTAAGCTCACGGGCAACGATAGCAGCATGGCAGGTAATTCCTCCCTGGTCGGTAACAATGGCCGCAGCTTTTTTCATAGCAGGGACAAATTCTGGCGTGGTTTGGTTGGCAACGAGAATCTGCCCTTCTCCGAAAGTATTGATCTCGGTAGTATTGCGGAGCACGCGAACAGTTCCCTTCACTTTTCCTTTAAAGGCAATTGAGCCGCGGAGTTCTGTCACATTCTGAAGATTAGGAAAGAGATGCTCGCTTTTAAGAGAACTGTCGATCTCTTCTTTATACATGAGATAAGAGGTGTCATTAGAAAAAAGAACCATCACTCCCTCATGTATACGTTTTTCAATAAGGTGTGTTGGAAGAGGTATTCCTTTCAAAAACGAGAAAAATTCCTGGGAAGTTGAATAGAAAAAAAGTTTCTTATCTACCGATTCTCGTTTCGCTATTGTTTCGAGAAATTCGAAAAAAAGGCTGTTATTGCGAAGCACACATTCTTTGCGCTTATCCTGAATATGGGTGAAAAGTTCGGAAATATGAAGTATGCGGCGAAGGCGCGCGGAAGCGTTAAATGACTCTAGTATTCGATCTTTTTCCGTCCTGTTTTTTTCAGAATGGTCCGCGCTTTCAGAAAGAGATGAGGATTTATCGAGGAGCTGGCTGGCCTCATGCAAAACTTGCTCTTGTGTAATCCGTCCGTAATCGCGGTAATTTGTTTTTATCCAAAAAAATTCTTTCGTGATCTTTAAAGCTTCTTTCTGTATGTTTTCGCTATCCCGCTTGTCTCGGATAGAGAGAGCAAGTTTTCGGATCCGCTCATTGAATTCTCCGATAAACGAATGAAAAACTGGAGCAGTAAGGGTAGCTATCACTTCCGGTGTCGCTTTCTCTCGAAGTTCATTTTTTATTTCTTCTACGAGCCAATCGCTGTCTTCGGCGGTGAGAAAGGTATCAACGACATATCCGTATGCCGCCTGCGCGATGAGTGTTTCGTATAATTTCCTAAATTTCAGAGAGAGAATTTCGTACAAGGAATTCAAGTCTAGTTCTTTTGCTTCTTCAAAAGCGGCGAGATAATTTTCATAGGTTTTCTCCCAAGCTTTAAAATAAGTATCTGCAAAGGCTTTTTCGGAAACAGCTTTTTCAAGAATTTCATTCCTTTTCTGAATCATTTTCCCAATATTCCAAAACCAGTCCCAATGGTCTTGCCGGTTATGGTTTTGATATACCATGCCATAAGATATTGCCAAAGGAATTTCTTTAGAGCCCCTGGAGAGTCCCTCACCCTGCATATAAATACCAAACAAAAATCCCGCATAACTTTTTGGATACCAGTCCTTCTTAGTATTTATCTCGTGAATGATTTCTTCTTTGGTCATAATTTTCTTATTATACCTCTGTCTGTATCTACTTCTACCAAATCCCCATCTTTAAGAATTTGTGTAGCAATTTTGGTGCCAATAATGGAGGGTTTTTTGAGCTCTCGAGCGACGATTGCAGCGTGACAGAGAGTCCCACCCTCATCGGTGATAATAGCTCCTGCCTTTTCCATACTTGTTATAAATTCCGGACGGGTCATTGAGGAAACAAGAATATCTCCTCTTTCAAGCTTTCCCATTTGAGTCACGCTATTTATCAGTTTAACTTTTCCCTTTACTATTCCGCCTTTGTAAGCGACGACCCCCTTCAGTTCTGATACCTTCTCTATTTTTGTTATTATCTCCGCGATTTCGTGGGCACGCTTTCCACTGTCAAAAAACCACTTTTCTTGCGAATAAAATCCCAGACAAAACTCGCGTCGATTTTTACCCTCTGCCATTGTTAGTTCTTTTATTCCGCTAAGAGCATCTGCGATTTCGTAGTCATTAAAAGCAAGAAGGTCTTGTAAATCCAACTTCAGCCGCTTGGCAATTTCGTTAAAAAAAGGTTTCGAATAAAAAGCTGACGCACCTTTGGAGAAATTTCGTGTTTCATGAAATAATGCGAACTGATGTGCGAATTCAAAGAATGTCCTATCTTCTTTGGAAAAGCGGGTATTTAAAATAAATTCTTTGAATGAATTTGCATTTTGTTTGAATGTATTGAGCGAAGACTCTATTTCCTCCTCCAACTTTTTGTCCTTGCTGTAAACCTTCAATCGCTTAGTAATTTCTTCTTTTGTGGAAGGAGAATATAACTCATCGTACATATTGATGAAGTTGTATTTTTTCAAATATCTCTCGACAAGAGAGTCAATTTTTTCTTCAACTCCTCCTTTCTGCGCCTTGAGAGCAATTTGTTTCAAATCCATCTCCGCCAAGACAACATATGCCGGATAATCATGAGCATAGATAGTCTGCAAATTTTTCTCGATCGGCAAGTCGTATATTTTGAGTTTTTCAGCAACAACGCCATCAATACAGAGTTTTCCAGCAAACCCTAGCCACTGCCACGCGCAAATTTCAATATGTTTCTCGTGCCGTTTTAAAACAAGATCGGATAATTGGGTGTTGGATAAATTTTCAATTTTTTTCAGAGAACAACTGGTCTTAATCCATTCGACTAAGAGTTCCTGTTCTTTGGGCAGTTTTGGCAATACCGATTCTATAAAAGCATTATCTTTAAACCTTTTAGCCATCATCTGAAAGAGGCTCTCCTGCCGCTCCTTTGTGGTATACATGGTTACTTCTCCACCTTTTGATATAAGAACAGACTGGGGAATATCGGCATCCATAAGTTTCTTTAAGCCAGTCGCTGCGGATTCGGCAAAATCAAAATAGCGGTGAATCGGGGTCTTCCGCGTGCTCATTTTTTCCCATTTTTTTGTTACGTCAATTTCTTCCATCTTATTTAATTATTTTGACGATGCCAGTGTCTGCATCCACCTCTACCATGTCACCGTCTTTAAAAGCTTTTGTTGCGATCTTTGTGGCAATGACACACGGTTTCTTCATTTCTCGAGCAACAATGGCTGCATGACAGAGTACGCCTCCTTCGTCGGTAACAAAAGCAGCTGCCCTCTCCATCGCGGCAATATAGGAAGGAAAAGTCATTGTAGTAACTAAAATATCCCCTTTTTCTACTTTGGAAATGTCATTAGGGTTATGGACAATTTTAACTTTGCCCGAAGTCTTCCCCTTATATGCGGTAACCCCTTTTATCTCGTTTATGTTGAGAGATTTTTGCTCGAGGATTCCTTCTTTTGTCGCAAATGCTTCTGCTTCTTTTCCGCTTAAAACAGTAATGTGCGCTAATTTCTTTTCATCTCGAAGACATTCAAGAATTTCTCCATATGATAAATAGAGGATGTCGCTATACGGAATTCCAAGTTCAGCACTCGCTTTTTTCAGGATGGGTATGACAATAAAATTTACTTTGTTTATAAGATCCGATCTATATGTCCGTATAAACGTATATTCTTTGAGAAGATACGCGAATTGGCATTCTTCCTCATTGAATCCGAGTTCTCTAATTATTTGTTCCGCTTCCTTTTTTACTTTCTTCGCTTGATCTTTTAGACTTTTTGATCTTTCTTGGGGATTGTCCGAAAAGACATGTTTCAGTCTCTCGATAACGTCTGTTTCTTTCAGAGGATTTCCTACAAACCATCTAATTGGCAGCCATCCGTATTCATTTACATGTTTGGCGATTTTTTTGAGAATCGCGGGATTAAAATCATCGACACTTTTCATCGAAGCCGCGATTTTGAGCAATGATATCTGCTCGAGCTCCCCCTCATTTAATCTTAGTGGCTGATTGAGCTTCTTTTCTATTTCTACTCTTTCCGTAAGGTTTCGTTTGTTTAGAATTTCGTTGAGCTCTTGCCCGAAAAAATCATCGAGTACCCACGGGATAGTCATAAAGACCACAAATTTTCTGTATTCTTCGATGATGAGGGACAGGTTGACTTGGACTTCAGACTTATTTTCTGTTTTTCTGTCAATTATTCGAGTTATCTTTTTGAGAAACACGTCGCCGGCTTGTTCACATTTTTTCGCCATTGACCAGAGGTATTTTGCTCCTTGAGTTCTGTATCTTCGGATCTGATAGTCTGCAATCTTTTCTATTTCGTTCTCTGGCCAGTAAAATCTATGCTGATACATAATGGCCCTATCTTCATTCTCAAAATTTCCGTACTTTTTTAAGTACTTTGCAGAGTTTTGACTTCCATTTAATGAAAACGAAAAAGGAAGGTAGGCTCTATCTCCAAGTTTTACCCACTTTGTTTCCGGCGCGGGATTCATAGTTATTTCTTCAGCGTAGTAATCGGTCGGCTCTGAACGATATAAAATTTTCCTTTTTCAAATGCCCATTCGATATCGCACGGGAAGCCGTAGTGTTTCTCGATTCCAAGGATAATTTCAGTAAGTTCGAGGATTTGTTTTCCTGATAGCTTCTGCTTCTCTCCCTCTTCTTTTGAAACATCTCTCCATTCATTTCCACCCTTTGGCAGACGAAAGAGCCCTCTTTCTTGAACAGAAATATTTACGTCCACGATGTTTCGAGGATTTTTCTCAACGATATAGCTGTCTGGCGTGATCTGCCCCGAAACGATAGCTTCACCCAAGCCGTATCCCCCCTCAATAATGAGCTGGTTGTAATCCTCTGTAACTGGATGTACGGAGAAAGCGATGCCGGAAACTTCTGATTCAACCATTTTCTGGACGACTACTGCAACGGAAATTTTCTGCTTGTGGAGTTCTTTTTCAAATCGGTAGAAAATTGCTCGCGGTGTAAAGAGTGATGCCCAACAGCGTTTTACGTTTGTGAGGAGTTCTTTCTCGGTAGTATTAAGATAGCTATCAAGCTGGCCTGCCCAGGCGGCTTCGGAAGAGTCTTCGGCCGTTGCTGACGAGCGGACAGCAACAAATTTTGCTCCAAGCTTTTTAAAATTGGTTTCAATTTCTTTTTCGATATCCTCTGGCATATCTGCATCCAAAATAAGAGCCTGGATTGTTTCGGACGCATTCTCAACTGTGTGCATTTCCTTGTGATCCACTTTATGGAGTTCTGTATCAATTTCCGCGTTTAGATTCGTCTCTTCGAGAAAATGCTCAAAAGCTGCTGAAAGGATGACATATCCAGGCGGCACTGGTATTCTAGCTTGTGTCATCTCGCCCAAAGAGGCGCCTTTTCCTCCAGCAATGGCTGCATCGCCCTTCCCGAGCTCTTTAAAAGCCTTGATATAGGCTGTTTTCATATGAGTATCACTTTACCATTTTTCTAGCGTTTATCAAACCGATACAATTGCGAGCCGTTTCAAAAAAGGGCATAATTATGGGTATTAAAACCAATTCATTTTTTAGTAAATAGTACTTATATGCAATCAAAATTAAATGAGCTTAAAAATAAAAAAGTTCGAACTGAAGATGAAATACGAAATTTAGAAAATGACATTAGGAAAAAAACTGTCACAATTGCGGATGAAACACGAAGAAATCGCCAAGAAAAGTTTGACCTTACGATGAAAGAGCAGAAATTGGAGCGGGAGAAAGAAGAAATGCGTCAGCTGAAATTCCGCGATGAACAATTCAAGGAAAGCTTAAACCAAATTACTCGCGATTCCGAAATCGCAGAAAGAGAGGAAGAAAGGGAAAAGCAGAGGGCCAGAAGACAGCCGCAAGAGTAAGAAAATGGATAACGATTTAAGAGAATTGTCACGGAATCAAAATTCGTGTAGAATCTATCGCGTTATCAAAAAGGGCCCGTAGCTCAGCTGGTAGAGCAGTGCTTTTGCAAAGCAAAGGTCAGGAGTTCGACTCTCCTCGGGTCCACAAATCGACCGCCGAAAGGCGGTTTTCGATTTGTGGACCCGAATGAGCAATGGGGATTGCTCATGCAGGAGAGTCGAAGCCCGATTGAGCTCCGTCTACTGACGGACCAATCGGGGTACTGACCCTGTAAGGGTCGACTCTTATACTTTTTACCTTTTCTTATCTGCCAAAGCCAGCCCAATCATATGGTCAACAAAATGGGACATCTTTGCTCCCACAGCAGAGAGCGATTTAGATGTTGATGAGTCTTCATCAAATCCCTGTAAAGGATCTATTTCGAGTAAATACACTCCTCGCCTTGGATTCACCACAAAATCAGTTTTTGATGAGTGGCGTAAACCAACGATTCGATGGGCACTGATTGCGGCATGTTCCATTCCCTCCTTTTCTTTCTGAGTAAAATTTCCCGGACTTATTTTTTCTGCAACACCTGAAATACGAATTGTGTTATCAAGAAATTCTGCGCCCTTTGGTCTTTTGAGTTCAATCGGCAGGAATGCGTAATATTTTTTTTTCCGAAATTTTTCCACCACAAGACACTTGGCGTCTTTCCCTTTAATATATTCTTCGATAATTACTGTAGATGAGTAAGCAAAAGCTCTTTCCATTCCTTCCTCAAGTTCTTTTAGAGTTTTGGCAAGAGAAACACCAAGGGAATAAGTCGAAGAAAGGGGCTTCACTATGGCAGGCATTGGGAATGTTCTGAAAATTTCTCTTATTTTTTCTTTCGTGTGATCTATTTTTTTTACTTGAATTGAATAAGGGACTTTAATACCGTGCAGAGATAATACTTTCTTCACTAGGGCCTTATTTGTTGTGACGATAGAAGAAAGAGAATCGGCCCCAGTATAAGGAATATTATGAGATTCAAATATATGTTGGATGTGGCGATTTTCTAGAAAGTCTCCCTGAAGG
This sequence comes from Minisyncoccota bacterium, assembly GCA_028711065.1. Taxonomy (GTDB): domain Bacteria; phylum Patescibacteriota; class Minisyncoccia; order Phycocordibacterales; family JAQTLZ01; genus JAQTLZ01. Next base: position 53,737 of record JAQTSY010000001.1, on the reverse strand, counting down.
GCGTTAAAAATAACATCCACTTTTTTGAAAAGTTTTTCAGGAGTGATGGGAATGCCTCCGAGATGCCACGTGCCCTCTTTTGTAATGAGAATATCGCATCCGATATATTTTTCCGGAAGATTTTGGAGAACACTCGCTCCGCTTTTGAGAGATTTTTCGTATTCGCGGGAGGTTCCTCCCCGCAAAACTCCGACACGGATTTTTGACATGCAAATAGTATAACAAAAAACTCGAATTTCAGTACTTGTTGAAAATCGAGTTCACAAATCATTCCTATTGGATAGGGATTCTTAAATGGACGGCCCTCCGGAGGAGTAAAGAAAGCGCGCTACTTTCTCCTCCTCCGGAGGTTTGATCCGAATGACTCGGACCTGCCGAGTTGCCTGTTCCTCAAAGGACGCACGGGGAAGAAGGTCCCGGTTATTCTCCCCCACTCTATGAGACTAGGTGGCGCAACTGTGCTCTGGGGCATGTCTGCACACCCCATTCCCAGCTATCAACCGCAAAATGCACCAATATGGTCTATTGCTGACGGCACCATGCTGTCAACAAGGCCTCTTTCGCGATTGAATTTCTAAATCTGTTGACTAAAAAAATATGACAGCAAAAGCAAGGATTGCTAGCCGATTATTCCTCGCAGTTTTTTATGATACGAAATTGCGAATCGGTGCGCTTCGCTGTTCGCTAAGAGAATTTCTTTTTTATATTTTTGAGCAAGCGATTCACTCCCTAGAAAATGGTCGGGTTTGTGTCGATCGTCTTTCACTACGTTTATGATTGGAATTTTCAGCCCGCTCTTTTCTAATACTTTTTCTGCCAAATTTCTTTGCGCAATTCCACCATCAATCACAATTAAATTTGCGGTGGGCCATTCGGAGTGTTTCAGTCTGCGTTCAAGGACTTCCTGAAGTGCCCCTGTATCGCTTCCTGCCTTGGCAGTGCGAATTTTAAACATTCGGTAATCGGCCTTTTTCACTTCCCCATCTTCAACAACAGTCATGACTCCCACGGTTGAAGTTCCGCTTATATGCGCAACGTCATAAGCCTCAATTCTCCAGACGGAACCATTCGCGCGAATGGTTCCGTCTCTTTCAGGGCGCAAAAGCGCCACGTCTTGAATGTGCCCAAGGGCAAAAATCTGTCTTTTAATAATTTCCGCTTTTTCAAACTCTCGATTTTTGGCGAGGGTTTTCATCTCTTTTTCAAGAGATCTCACTAGAGCAGACTTTTTACCTTCAAAAAAGAGTTTGAGGTGTCTGATTTGACGAACGTATTCAATTTTTCCCATTTGTCCATCGCATACGCCCGGGCAAAGGCCAATTTGGGCGTTGAAACACAATTTTCCCTGAAGCGGAGTACAGTTATCTCTATAAGGGAAAATTTTACGAATAATTTTAAGTGCAATTTTTAACTGCCCACCATTCGGAAATGGACCGAAAATATCTTTCACTTTATAATCCAGAGAATCTAGGTTTTTGCCACGAACCAAAAGAATTCGTGGGAAATCTTCTTTTGTGAAAACGACATAGTTGTAGCTTTTATCGTCTTTTTCATCCGTATTGTATTTTGGCTGGTATTTCTTTATAAGTGCGGCTTCAAGAATCAGAGCTTCGAGCACTGAATCAGTAATCTGAAAATCAAGAGAATCCGCTTTTTCAACCATTCTGGTGATAAGCGGGCTACGAGCCTCTCCAAGACGAGCTGAAAAATAGCTTTTCACTCGGTCGTGAAGAGATGTGGCTTTGCCGATGTAAAGAATCTCTTTTCCGTATCGAAAAAAGTAGACTCCGGGCGAGTCGGGCAGATTTTTCAGTGATTCTTGACTTATTGACATAAGAGTGTTTTGAATGATACAGTATAGCTCGCTGTTTTTGCAAGTAAACCCAAATGGAGGGCCATCGGCCATGAAGTTAGCACCGAACATGAAGTTGATGCTTGCGGAGAGCGATCCCGAGATCAAGAAGCTTCTCTGTGAGAGGCTTACTAGGGTGGGGATTCCGCTTGAAAGCATCATCCCGGTCACAAGCTCGGCGCAGCTCGTAACTGATTTCCGTGCAGAATCAGCCGGTATTGCTGCTGTGATTGTGCACAGTAGTCTGCGAAACAAATCATCCGTTGACGCCGTGCGAATGATTAGGGAACAAAGTCCGGAGGTCCCAATCATTGTCATTTCGGGCGGCAATGCCGAGGGCTTTACGGATGTGGGGGCAACCGAGATTTTGGAAGTAACGAAGGCTCCCACGTTGCTCGCGGCTGTGCTTTTCGGTCTCGGTGTTATCGAAGAGGGATATAATATCCCCCACTGACGTCAAAAACAATTTGAAACAACGCTTTCCTCGCAAGGGAAAGCGGTTTTTTATTTCAAAGCTTTCTTCAAATATTTGCCTGTGTAAGACTTGGTATTATTGGCAACTTCTTCGGGAGTTCCTTTTGCCACGACTTTCCCTCCCCCATTTCCTCCTTCTGGGCCGATATCAATAATGTAGTCGGAACTTTTTATGACATCCATGTTGTGTTCGATGACGAGCACAGTATTTCCGTGCTTCACCAGTCTCTGAAGAATTTCAATAAGTTTTCGCACATCTTCGTAATGCAGACCGATGGTCGGCTCATCCAAAATGTAAAGGGTCTTTTGAAGATGCGGACGATAGAGCTCTGATGAAATTTTTACTCTTTGTGCTTCCCCGCCAGAAAGCGTTGTCGCTGATTGGCCAAGTCTTAAATATCCAAGACCCACCTCATCGAGCGTTTTCATTCTGTCGTAAATGGCCGGAATGTCTTCAAAGAATTTCAATCCTTCCTCGACAGTCATCTGTAGCACGTCATAAATGCTTTTCTTTTTGTATTTAATTTCGAGCGTTTCTTTCATAAATCGCTTTCCTTCGCAGACTTCGCAAGGGACGTAGACTGTCGGCAAAAAGTGCATCTCCACAGCGATCATTCCATTCCCTTGGCAGTTTTCACAACGCCCGCCCTTTACGTTGAAAGAAAAACGATTTGCTTTCCATCCGCGAGCGCGCGCTTCGGCTGAAGCAGCAAAGAGATCTCGGATAAAGATCCAAGAGCCAGTATAGGTTACAGGATTTGAACGAGGAGTTCGGCCGATAGGACTTTGGTCGATAAGAATGGTGCGTCCAAGATATTCACTTCCGGTAAATGAAGCACAGTTATGAGTCTCGTTTGAACGATAATATCGCTCGAGCCGAGCTTGAAGATTTTTGTGAATTATTTCATACACGAGGGACGATTTTCCAGAACCAGAGACGCCGGTCACGCTCACAAGCCTGCCAAGAGGAACATCCAAATCCATATTTTTAATATTGAAGATATTTCCATTTCGGATTTTAAGAGCCCCTTTTTCTTCAGTTCGTCTTTCTTCCGGCGGTTCTATTGCTGTTTCCCCCCGCAGATATGAAAGAGTAAGCGATTTCGAATCGTTTTTCTTGGCAAGAAGAAGCTTTTCCAAATAATCTGCTACGACAATTTCTCCGCCGTGTACTCCTGCTCCGGGGCCAATGTCTACGATGTAATCAGACGCAAAGATAGTATCTTCGTCGTGTTCTACAACGACAATAGTGTTTCCGATGTCTCGGAGATGAAGCAGAGTTTTAATGAGTCGGTCATTATCGCGAGCATGAAGGCCGATGGTTGGTTCATCAAGCACGTAGAGTGCTCCCACAAGGCCAGAGCCGAGTTGTGAAGCGAGGCGGATTCGTTGTGCTTCTCCTCCAGAGAGCGTATGTGCGCGCCTATCGAGAGAGAGATAATCAATACCGACATCAATCATAAATTGGAGCCTACTTTCGATTTCTTTTATGATCACCTTCGAGATATTTTTTTCCGTGGCAGTGAGTTTGAGTTTCGAGAAGAAATCAAAACAATCCGCGATAGACATTCCGACCAGATTCACAATATTAATTTTTCCTTCACCAAGAAATACATGAAGCGCTTCTTCTCGAAGACGTGCGCCCTTGCACTTCGGACAAGGTTCTTCACCGAAAAAATGTTTTGTTCCAAGTCCGTTACATTCTGGACACGCACCGTATGGAGAGTTGAAAGAGAAAAGTCTCGGCTCGATCTCTGGGTAGGAGAACCCATCGTATGCACACATGAATTTCGCAGAAATGAGATGCTCTTTTGTCTCCCCGCCTTCTCCAGGGTATTCGATTCGAAGAAGTCCGTCGGATTCCGCAAGTGCGCGCTCAATTGCTTCACTAAGCCTTTCATGAGCTCCACTTTTTGATTTTACATCTTTGAGTTCGGTAACGAAAATTTCATCAACAACGACGTCAATATCATGCTTTTGAGTTTTGGAAAGAATGATTTGTTCGCGGAGTTTCTTATTTTTGCCATCCACGTGCACTTCTTTATATCCTTTTCCGAGAAGATCGTAGAGAAGCTGATAATATTCGCCTTTTCTCCCAACCACAAGGGGTGACAGAATGCGAATTTTGAGAGTATCATATGCGACCCCCATTACCTTTTTGGTTGTACCAGTTTCGATTCCTTCAACGGTTTTGAGGATTGTTTCAAGGATTTCTTCGTTCGTGTGCTTTTTGATAACCCTTCCGCAGATCAGACAGTGCGGTTTGCCTACGCGAGCGTAAAGAATACGGAGGTAGTCGTAAATTTCGGTAATTGTGGCGACAGTTGAACGAGGATTATTCGAGCGGGATTTTTGGTCGATTGAAATTGCGGGTGAAAGGCCGATGATCTCGTCCACATCCGGCTTTTGCATTTGGCGCAAGAATTGCCGAGCGTATGAAGAAAGAGATTCGACATATCGTCGCTGACCTTCGGCAAAGATGGTGTCAAACGCTAAAGACGACTTCCCGCTTCCGGAAAGTCCCGTGAACACAACCATTTTATTGCGCGGCATCTCTACCGTCACATTTTTGAGGTTGTGGGTACGGGCGCCTTTTATGATGAGTAAATCTTTTTCGTTTTTCATTATTATGTGTGTTCTTGGTCACAGATATTTTTCTCCTGAAAAATTCCGCGACCCCGCCTCAGCGCCCATGCGCTTCCGGCCGTGAAATTGGGTCCCAACCCAATTTCACCCCTTGATTATGAGTTTATCTTCTTTTTCCTTCATAGACACAGAAATCTACGCGTGTTTAACGCATAGGGTTATATATGAACGCTTTCATTGTATCTTATTTTTTAGAAAATAAAAAGTCCGGTTTTGCCGGACTAATAGAAAATGTTTTGCGTCGAAGCGTACTTCTCAGATCAACTACTGCTAGCGGTAGCCATTTGTCTTCGCCATTCTTGATGTTGACGCTCCCAATCAGAGAGCGCGCGGACCGCCGATTCAGGAGGAGAGTAAGGCACTCCCCTTACTCTCGGGGTGAGCCCTCTTCGCTTACGTTTGGGTACTATGAAGACACCCTGAGTTTGTTCCGCATTCTGGTTTTCCATCTGGTCTAATCTCCTATTCCAATGTTTGTACTTCGCCCAGAAGAGGTATATCAAAAACAGACCACTGGGTCAAAGTGGAAAACCTAAGAAACTGCCTTGTTTGTCGGAATAGTGAAGAAAAATGTGGTTCCTTTGCCTTCTTGGCTTTCAAACCATACCTTTCCTCCTTGGCCCTCTGCAATTTTTTTCACGATATACAATCCAAGGCCCGCTCCGCTTCTTTCATGCCGAATTGCGTTTGTGGCTCGATAAAATTCCGTAAAAATATTTTTCTGTTCTGCTTCAGGAATGCCGATTCCCTTATCTTTGACTGTCACAGTCACTTCTTGAGGAGATGAGACGAGTCCTACTTCTATCGGGTCGCCGACAAGAGAATAATTGATCGCGTTTTCGAGGAGATTTTCTAAAATAGCCCGAATTTTTTCGGGATTGGAATAGACCGTTTCTCCCGTATCGGTTTTTCTATCAAACGTGAGTGATATATTTTTATGTTTTGCCCTAGCCGAAAAACCAGAAATGATAGTTTCAACGAGACCCGCAATTTTCACAGGGGAATCATTGTATTCAGTATTATTTGCTTTAAGACGATCGAGATTTAAAAGATCATTGACCATGGATATTGCTATATCGTTCCCCCCGTAACACTTTTTGAGAGATTTTTCTTGCTCTTCATTCAATATGCCATAGTCACCGCTCAAAAGAGCGGAGAGGGTCCATTTTGTTTCAGTAAGAGGATTTCGCAAACGATGAACGAGAATCGAAGTAAAGTCAGCCTTTTTTCCTCCCACAATAATATTCTTTGGAGACTCATCCTTACTCATGGGAATAATTCTATCATTTGGCCATTTTCTTCGCTATGGTGAGAAATGGGTTGGGACCCATTTAGCAAGACCTTGAGCGTTCTGCTCTCAGAATGCAAAAGGTTTACCGCTCCCGTAGGGAGAGCTGAAGCATGGCAATTTCATCCCGAAGGAGTGCCGCGGTCTCGAAATCAAGCACTTTTACCGCAGCATTCATCTGCTTCTCTTTTTCTTTAATGAATTTTGCAGGATTTTTCTTGAAGAATTTATCATCGAGCTCAATCAGATTTTTGAGCGTTTTCGAATGTTTGTTCTCCATTGTCTCGGTAATATCATGAATTTTCTTGAGAATGGTTTTTGGAGTAATGCCGTGTTTCGTATTATAAGCGACCTGAAGAGCGCGGCGCCGATTGGTCTCGCTTATCGCTCTCTCCATTGAGCCGGTCATGTTGTCGGCATAAAGAATCACGTGGCCAAGCACATTTCGCGCTGCACGGCCGATGGTTTGAATAAGCGAGGTTTCAGAACGCAAAAAGCCCTCTTTGTCGGCATCAAGAATTCCGATGAGCTCAACTTCCGGCAGATCAAGCCCTTCGCGAAGAAGATTTACACCGACAATGCAGTCAAATTTCCCTTTTCGAAATTCTGTAAGAATTCTAATGCGATCAAGCGTTTCGATATCGCTATGCAAGTATTCAGCTTTCACTCCGCGCTCTTTGAGATACTCGCTCAAATCTTCCGCCATTTTTTTGGTAAGTGTTGTGGCTATGACACGGTTTCCTCTTTTTATCACTGCTTCAGCCTCGTTAATAAAATCTTTGACCTGTCCAAGGAATTTCCCCTTCGAAACGATTGGGCGGATGATTATTTCAGGATCAATAAGACCTGTCGGACGAATGACTTGCTCCACCACTTGCTGGCTCTCTTTCTTTTCATATTCTCCAGGAGTTGCTGAAGTATAAATTACTTGCCCCACTCTTTCTCGAAATTCTTCGGCTTTGAGTGGACGATTGTCTTTCGCGGAAGGAAGCCGAAAGCCGTGCTCGATCAAAGTCTTCTTTCGTGAAGCGTCTCCAGCATACATCCCTCCAATTTGGGGCACAGTTACGTGCGATTCGTCTATGATAGTGAGAAAGTCTGCCGAACCATCTGCTTTGTGCGGGAAATAGGAAAGAAGTGAATCTGGTGGTTCGCCCTCTATTTTTCCCGAGAAATGCCGAGAATAGTTTTCAATTCCGTTGCAGTAGCCAACTTCACGAATCAGAGCGAGGTCGTATCTTGTTCGGCGTTTTATTCTCTCGGCTTCGAGAAGTTTCCCCTCCTTATCGAATTTTTTGATCTGCTCTTTGAGTTCGGCTTCGATGGTTTGGAGGGCGCTTTTTACTCCTTCGGAGGTGCTGATGAAATGTTTTGCCGGGAAAAGGAAAAAATTGTCTACGTTTTCGAGAACTGAACGGCTGATTGCGTCAATGACTTCAATCTCGTCGATGACACTTTCTTTGAAACTTAAGCGATAGATAAGTTTCTCATTGACCGGCATCATTTCAATCGCATTTCCAAGCGCTCTGAAAAGTCCCGGCTCAAGGTCTGCATTGGTGCGTTCAAAATGGAGATTTACCAGTTTTCGAATCAAATCTGCGCGCGAAATAACCTGGTTTTTTTCGATCTTTAAATTTACTTTCTCGTATTCAACAGGTGAACCCAACCCGTAAATACATGAGACAGAAACTACAATAATCACATCACTGCGCGTCAGAAGTGCCTGTGTAGATGCATGGCGAAGACGATCAATTTCGTCATTTATCATCGCTTCCTTTTCGATATAAGTATCAGTAGTTGGTAAATATGCTTCCGGCTGATAGTAGTCGTAATACGAAACGAAATAATGCACAGCGTTGTCTGGGAAAAATTCTTTATATTCTTGAGCGAGCTGGGCGGCAAGAGTTTTGTTGTGAGCGATAACAAGCGTTGGTTTCTGAACTTTTTCAATAATATTGGCGACAGTAAAAGTTTTTCCTGAACCGGTAACCCCAAGAAGAGTTTGATGATTCATTCCCTCCTTGAGTCCTTTTACGAGTGCAGAAATAGCTCCCGGTTGATCACCGGCAGGTTTGAATTCCGATTTAAGTTTAAATTTCCTTTCTGTTTTCATCAGTTTCCTAATACTAATACATTATCGGAAAATAAAAAGCGGTACACTCATCGCGTACCACTCTCTGAATCTGTTCGCGCCGAAATTAATCGATGGGAACGGGCTTACCCAGTAAGTTCAAATCGTCAATGTGCACATTGTGCACCAATTTCCCACAAAAGGATACGTGGCAATGATGCACGGTATGGGTGAGCTCTTCAACAACGCCCTGCGTCCCGTTCTTTATGGAACCGATGTCCTTATTCGCACAAACTTCCTGTCCTCTGTAAAGATCACGAAAAGTTAAAAGCATTCGCCCGGCCCTCCCAGGTTTGTTTCGCCCCCGACTTGTACTGCTCCAACGCCAAATTGCATCATACACAAATATCTAATTTTTCTCAACAATAAAAAGCAGCCACGTTCGTAAAGACACGTGGCTGCGGTTGTGGTTTATCTGCTCGCCCAGTGCGAAGCAGATTTACTTCATGTTTTTGTTGTTCTTGGCTTCCCTCGCAGCCAGCTTTTCAGCCACCTTGGCTTCGTGGTTGGCGACGTCCTGAATTTTTTTGATCGACTTCGCGGACAGAACATTGCCGGGGTTCACCTTGACTTCATACTTGATCTTGTCGTCCCTTTGGACTCGATCGATATTCATCGCGAATCCTTTCGCGGGCCCTGACTGCTGAACTGTGAAGACGCCGGAGAGAGCTTGCGCTCCTGCACCCTTTGTCTCCTCCTCAACGCGGATTCGGTAATATCCGGGTGTCCAGTCGCTTGGGATGACCCAGACGAAGGAACCGGAAACACTCTTGTCCTCACCGATGAAGACGGAATTACTGCCATCCGGTGATTCAACTGTGAAGACGAGCGGGTTGGCAACGCCAACCGTTTCGTAATTCACGTTCACTGGTCCGCCAGCCCACACGATCGTTCCCGCTTTCGGATACGTAATTTCAATAGTCGGGACCACCGGGTTTTCGATAAGGAAATTTTCCGATGACCAGCGTCCATCAATTTCGTTCCCGAAAGTCAGCGCGTATGTTCCCGCCGGCAATTCTTCGGGGATGATATTGTCACCATTCCAGTTGCCGAAATCCAGGTATGTTAGGAAATACGTTAGTCCTGGCACATCGCGACTTTCAAGCAAGAGTTCTCCTTCGGTACCCTCAACGACTACACCCCAGGGCATATCAAGGCCCGTGAGGAATGTCTCGCCGCCATCGGGCTCCGTGAAAATCACCCGCTTGTCGGAGACGTGCACCTCAAAGGACGAACTGCCCGCAGCATTGTCTACGTTCACGACGTAGATGCCGCTTACAACCCAGCTTGTCGAAGAAGTCGGCGCGCCTGCATTGTCGCCAGCGGCTATACCTTTGCCGCCACCGCCATTGCCGTATTGCTGATTGTTCAACGTTGTGGGGAAATTCAGATAGATATTCCCGCCATTATCGTCAAACAATCCGAGGTCGCGATACTGTGATCCGTCCTTATTTTGAACAGAGACTCTGTTGAACAGGGGTTGGAAGTCTCCCTGAAGACGACACTGCATTCCGGCTCCCGGCTCTTCCGGGTAGACAGCTTCGATGTGCGTCGCCAACACGATTTCGAAGCTTGCAGACCGCGCCCACGCGTAAGGCCCGCCTTTTTCGTTGCCGTCGATCTCCAGCACAATCCAGTACCGGCCAAGTGCATGCGTCGGACTGATGACGTAACGATCGTAATCGTACCCATCGGTCACGATTTTTGCGCTGATCTCGTCAGCACTTCTGTCGTCGCCGTACAACCAGATGCCCATATCGGCCGAGACATCCTGTCCCAGGCCCTCGATGAGCCAGCCGACGTAGAGATCTTCGCCGCGCCCGATGATCATGTTCTCGTCATTCGGGTACTGAATGCTGATCGCTACAGGCCCGGCCTGTTCGGTCGGCGCCGCTGCGTCCGCGGCTTTGATCGCAATGGGCATGAAGCCCGCGATAATTGCCAACAACAAAAACTTTCCAAAGATCTGCCTCATGGTACGGTTCTCCTTAATTGAAGCCTTACCTCCAGAAATGAAAAAGCTCGAGAATTCGAGCTTTATTTCATCTCCCTATCGAGTAGTATAGCACATCTAGACTCTAAAGTCAATAGTTTCTAGCCTTATTTCAAGCCGTATTTGGACGAAATCTTGACAAGAATGCTTCTTTGAGTTCGCGGAAATTTCCGTCCAAAATCCCCTGCCGAGCAGTTTTAACCAAATTTACGATAAAATAGATGTTATGTATGGAGCCGAGAGTCCCAGCAAGCATCTCATCCGAGCGGAAAAGATGCGAAATATAAGCACGAGAATAATTCTGGCACGTGTAACATCCGCAATCTTTTTCGATTGGAGAAAAGTCTTTCGTGAAGCGCGCGTTTGTAATTCCTACTCTTCCATCTTTTGTATAAATAGAACCATTACGTGCGAGGCGGGTTGGAAGCACGCAATCAAAAAGATCTACGCCGTTTTCAACCCCTTCCCAGAGATCTGTCGGCTCGCCAATTCCTAAAAGATGTCTCGGCTTCTCTTCCGGCAAGATTTCATTCACCCATTTCACCGCAGTTCCCATATCTTCTTTGTTAAATGAACCGCCAATGCCGAATCCATCGAAATCCATTCCACCAATTTGTTTTGCGGAAATTTTCCGCAAGTCTTCGTGCCTGCCCCCCTGAACTATTCCGAACAGAGCCTGCTTTTCGGAATGCGGTTGTGATTTGTGATAATCGAGAGAACGTTTTGCCCAGCGATGAGTCCTATCCATCGCTTCTTTCTGATATTGAAGAGGAGCACTTGGTGAAGTGCACTCATCAAAAGCGAAAATCATATCAGCTCCGATATTGTGTTGAATTTCAATCGAGCGTTCTGGGGTAAAGCGGTGCATGCTTCCGTCGCGGTGCGATTTGAATGTTACGCCTTCTTCATCGATGACTGCCAGTTGCGGCGAGATTTTATTTTCTTCTTTTTCGTTCGTGTCATCGTGGAGGTCTTCTGTTTTAGCAAATTTCGTAATACCTTTTTTGTAGGCAACACCCAGGGAGAAAACTTGGAACCCCCCAGAGTCTGTCATCGTTGGTCCATGCCAGTTCATGAATTTGTGAAGTCCGCCGGCATCTTTAACAAGCCTGTCTCCAGGTTGGAGGTATAAATGATAGGTATTTCCAAGCACGACTTGTGTTCCACATTCTTTCACTTGTTCGACGTTGACCGATTTTATTGTGGCATTTGTTCCAACCACAACGAAAGCTGGCGTTTCAATTTTCCCATGAGGCGTCTCTAAAATCCCTGCCCTCCCGAGCTGGCCCTTGAGTTTCTTTTCGATTTTAAATTTTATAGCTCCCATGGCGTTTGATGACACAAAAGGCCGTATTGAAACGGCCTTTTTCCTATGCAATAGAAAAATATTCTATTGTGGTAATTGCGCCGCATCGATCGCAGCCGGTGAAATTGATGGTGTAGCTGCATTCTTCCCCTCGATACTTCGAAGCACTTGCGGGAAAATCATGAAAACTCCCACGATAACAAGAGCGACAACAACTCCAATCCACTCATTTTTACTTAATTTCTTCATACGTGAAAATGAAAAAGGATATTAATATACTGTAATCATATACTCACAGACTATTTTGCGCAATGCGTGTTATAGTGTCTAACTATGAAGAAATCACTGCAAAAAGAGCCTGAAATCGTCTATCCAATGCGGATTAACCGCTATTTGGCTCTGCAAGGACATTCTACTCGCCGTGGCGCTGATACTTTGATTGAACAGAAAAAGGTGACCATAAATGGCAAAATTGCCGTACTTGGGGATAAAGTAAACAAAGAGGATAGGGTGGAAATACAAAATGCCGGCAGAGAAAAAAACAATTACGTCTATTTGGCTTACAACAAGGCTCCGGGAATTACAACCACGATGCCCCAGCCCGGTGAGAAAGCAATTGTTGACCTTGTAAAATTTCGCACGAAAGTATTTCCTGTCGGACGGCTCGACAAGGAATCTCGAGGGCTTATCATTCTCACAAATGACGGAAGAATTATTGAAAGGCTTTTGAGTCCCGACAAGACCCATGAAAAAGAATATCAAGTGGTGGTAAATAAGCCGATCACCGAACAATTTATTCAAAGGCTCGAAAAAGGCATTGCTCTTGAGGATTTCACGACCAAGCCTGCTGTCGTAGAAGAGTTGGATGAAAAAACTCTTACGATCACGATCACTGAAGGAAAACGGCACCAAATCCGAAGAATGTGTACTGCTTGCGGATATGAAGTGAGGGACCTTCAGCGGATTCGTATCATGAATATCCGGCTTGGGAATACAAAAGAGGGGCAATATCGGGAATTGAGTGGGAAAGAGCTCACGCTTTTTCTCGAAAGCATTGGATTAAAAAAATGATGATTTTTGACACACAAAAATCATGTCGAAAGATGTCCAGCTGAAGGCGCGGGACATTTTCGACTTTCCTTGATAAAATAGAGCCCAATGAATACAGATAATCACAGCGAAGCACTGATTTCTTTTATTGATAAGATCAAACACCACGCTCACGTCACAGCGAAAGACCGCGTGTCTGAAATCGACAGTGAATTCTTGCGGGGCTTTGAATTTGTCGCTCAATATCCTAAAGCAGTAACAATATACGGCGGGACAAAAATACAAGAAGGGACAGTGTTTTACGAGAAAGCCCGCGCTTTGGGAAGAAAAATTGTCGAACAGACGCAATGCGCGGTCATTACCGGCGGAGGTCCCGGAATTATGGAAGCAGCGAATAGAGGAGCAAAAGAAGCGAACGGAAACTCAATAGGCATTACTATCAAACTTCCTCATGAACAGGTGACCAATCAGTACGTTACCGACTCTGTCGATTTCTATTATTTCTTTATCCGGCGATTTATTCTTGCCTTTACGGCAAAATGCTGCGTCTTCTTTCCTGGGGGTTTCGGCACCCTCGATGAATTCTTCGAGATACTGACTCTGCGACAGACACACAAAATTTCGCCGGTACCGATCGTATTGTTTGGCGCAGAATACTGGCAACCAATGGAAAAACTTTTTCGAGCCACACTTTTAGATAAATACGGAACAATTCGCCCCGAGGATCTCCTCATCTATAGTATTACGGATAATGAAGACGAGATCATAGAGATCATTAAAAAAGCCCATCTAAGGGGTCAGTAAAGTTACTCGCCCACACCTTTTGGAAAACAGCTGCCACTGGTTCTCTGATTGCGGAATAGGAGCTTTTCTATTTCGGAAAACGTGAAAACTCGCCCGCCTGTGGGGCGAGGCTCAGACAGTTCAGTTTTCCGGAAAAGCTCCTTTCCGCTGCACAGAGCCCAGTGAGTTTCCCAAAAGGTGTGGGGCTTGCTTGCGTGGTAAGGAATTCCTAGAACGAAAACGGCCAAGGAGTTGCGACAGAGAGGAGCATAAGCGCTGCCCCAAGAAGGGCGATATTTTTGAGAAAGTTCGTGGTCTGTACGGCTCTTTGCATTGGGTCTGTTTCCTTCCAGAATTGATGCATGATAAAGGTCACGGGCACAAGAAAAAGGATGATAAATATGAGCGACCAGACTGGGGAAATACCCAAAACAACTCCCGCTCCCCCCAGAAAGATAAGTACTCCGGTAGCATAAACCGAAACTTTCGGACTTGGAACATGCTTGCTCCCAGCATAGGCAGAAAATGCATTTACTCTAGTAAAATGTTTAATTCCGCTATAAAGGAAGAAACCTCCAAAAAGGATCCGCCCAAAAAGAAATAGTAAATCCATACGCTCTAAATAGTTAAGAAAGCCTTCTAATAAGCTCTATCCTTCTATTTTAGCTCTGGAACTACCTCAAAGCAAGTAAGATGTATTGAAACAAGTATGCTCCCAAAACTGGCAAAAGGAGATTATCAAGACCGTTTATCGAGAAAAGTTCAACCGAAGTCAGGAGAAATGCCACAAAAAGTCCGGCAATAATTATCAAAAAAGAGGTTGGAGTAAGAAAGGCGATGGTAATGACGATTGTTGTGACAAAAAAGGCGGCACTTCCTTCGATACTTTTCTGGTGCCCGAAAATCCGCAGCTTATGAGAGCCAAACTCTATCCCAACGATGCTCGCCAACGCATCAGAAAATCCAAGCACTAGTACCCCAAATTGTGCTGAAAGTACGCGATCGGGAAGAAAAAAATATGCTAAAAGTCCCAGAGAAAGCGGGAAATAGATTTCGCCCCACGTTTTGCGGGATACTCCGTGGATGCTTCCGAATAATCCGAAAGTTTTTGTGCCAAAAATAATTCCGATAAATAAAACTGACAGAACAATAAGTTCCCCCCTGGTTAGGAGATACGGCAGAAAAAAAGCAAAGACGCCCGAAAACATATGGGCGATCTTCCGTGTTATATCCGCTGAAAAATGAAAATGCTTCTTGCAAGCTTCTGAAACAAGAAGGATGAGGAGAAATCCGAGCGATGCGAGAATTATGCGCAACATATCAGCCAGTTACGGTAAGCGAGAGCGAGATTACTCCGAGAACTGCGAGAATAACGCCAAGCACTTGGTGGCGATTCAGCGTTTCTTTATTCACAGAGACACCGAGAAGAACGGCCATCACAATATAGCTCTCAGCTATTGAGGTTGAAATGCTTATAGGGATGAGCGTCATTGCAAAAGCGTACGAGAGCCAAGCAATGTTGTCGAAAAGGCTTTCTTCGAGAATAACTTTCGAGTGCCTTCGCAGGTCGTTTGGCAAGCTTCTCCATTCCCCTTTCGCGAAAAGGTACACAAATGTCGTGATAGTGAGGAAAAAGTTGATAAACCAGATCGTCATAAGCGGAGAGATGAGCTGGCTTCCAATTCCTGTTAGAAAATTCGTAAGAGCCATTGCTAAAGTTCCGAGAATTGCAATGAACACGCCTTTTTCCCAAATAATTCGATCGTAACGAAAAGAACCTTTTACTACAACTGAAAGAATGATTCCGATGAAAATAGCACCGATCAGAAGACTTTGGGTGAGGCTTAAAATATCATGACCAGAGACAACTGCGAGAAAAACAGTGAAAGGAATTCCGAGCCCGAATACGGGCTCGACAACCGCAATTTTCCCTCGTTTCAGGGCCTCAAAATCGAGTAAAGCGGCAAGAAATATCGATAATCCGAGAACAACAAGAAGGATAAGGCTTTGAGGGCTTAAAAAAATCTTTTGTACCTCGACCCACACAAAAGGAAGCTCTAATACCATTCCGAAGAAACTTATGAAGAAAAGAGATTTCCAAATGCCAACAAGGCGAGTTGATTTTTGTATATAAAAATCGCCAACGCTCCAAAGAAGAAGTGTTGATACCGACAAAAGAACCCCGAGGGAATTCTGCATGGGTCTATTATACCCTACCGCTTTTTCCTAGATGGATGGGGCTGTGGATTTCTTCGGAACAGGAAATACGAGCCGTAAGTCAGCTTTCATTTTTCGAAGAGAAAGTTTGTAGCCAGAAAACGCTCTCAATATCGAATCTCTACGCGTTTTCACGAGGACGTCGAAAACGGGAGCTGTCTTAGAGAGAGAAGTTTGGTTTGCTTTAAGCGTAGCCTCTGCGCTATTAAGGGTTTTTATGAGATTTGATTGCGTAGTATCTTTCGGAATTGAACTTACGCAATCTGACTCTGCTTTCTGAAAGGCCCGTTGTACAGAGGTTTGAAAACTTTGAAGTGCTGTTAGGGTCGCAGTTTTCTTTGCGTCAGTCGAACTCGCCACTGCATCTCCAAAAATTTTAACTGCTGCATCTACAGAAACAAGGCGCGTCGCGCGAGCTTTTTCCACTGCTTGTTGAAAGTCAGAAATTGCTTGTTTTTGTTCGGTTGTTGAGGCCGCATCTGAAAACGAAAGCACTTGAGAGGCAAAGGACGCTTTTGCAGTATCTCTTTTATCATTTAATTCTTGAGTTGTGCTTGCCAGTTTTTGTTCCAGTTTTTGCAGTTCGAAATTATATGCAGTTTCGAACTTTGTCTGTCTCCCAGTAATTTGCGTATCAGCATCGGCGCTTGCGGTTGAAATTCGCTCACAAACTCCTTTATCTGTCTCATTTTTGTTTACAATTGCACTCGTATCTAAAAGAGCCGCCGCAGGAACTGGAGTCATTGCGTCTACTGTTGCCGTCACACCGCTCAACTCATCTTCTGTTTCCTTGTCCAAGTCACTGAAGATTTCATCTATGGTTACGGGATTTTCAATTGAGGATTTTGTGAGAAAAGCTTGCGTGGCTTCGGAAGAAGGAAGCGTGGTGGTTGTAGTCGGGGCACTTCCAGGTTTTAAAATAAGAAAAAGAAAGAGGACAACGGCCACCGCACCAACAGGCAGAAAGATTTTTTTATTCAAGAAGGTGTCTTTCAATTTAGAAATGTCGAAAATAGGCCGCTCTTTTATTTTTTTCTTTAGACCTTCGTCAGAAATGGGAGGAACCTCTGTCGCAGCGGCGACTTTCTCTGCATGAGGTACGTGAGCCAAAATGGTGCGCAGAAGAAGCGGAGAGGGTGAAATGCTTTTCCCTTCATTTTCTACCCAGGCCAAACATTCAAGGATCTCTTCCAGTTCCTCTTTATTTCCGTTTGGAACAAGCCGAGAGATGATCTCCTGATTCACTTTGCCCGCCTCGTGCATTTCGAGGGCTTTTGCTATTAGATTTTCGTCAATTTCTTTTTTAGGAGCTGGCATAGAATTATTTTTTATCTTCGCTACCCCGAGAAAGCTCAAGAAGGATCACCCGAAGTGATTTAAGCCCCCTCGACTGAAGCTGTCGCACTGATTCTTCCGTTCTTTCCATATGTTTCGCGATCTCTTTATTAGGAATTTCGTTTAAATATCGCATTGAAATGGCTTCCCGCTCATCTTGCTTTAGCATATTCACCGCCTTATACAAAAGAGCCTTTGTTTCTTGTTTTTCGTACGATTGCTCGGGATTATCGGCAGTATCCGGAACTACCAGCATAAGATCTTCCTTTCCGAACGAAATTTTATTTCTGTCTTTTCGCCAATGATCGATGATCGTGTTTCTCGCGACTGTAAAGAAATACGAAAGTGGAGATGCTCCTTTAGATTGAAACTGGCCGAGCGAACTATATACTTTTATGAAAACATCTTGGGTAAGCATCTCAACGAGCTTCTTGTCTTTTACCCGAAGATAGACATATCGATAGACTGGCGTAAAGAAAAGGCGGTACACTTCTTCAAAAGCATGTTTATCGCCTTTCTTCGCCTCCTCTAACAGCGTTCGAGTATTTTCATCATCGGTGCGTCTCATAGAATAACGTTAAAAATTTTAGTACGTGACAATTTCTTGTGTTTATATTTCGTATACGACATCCTTTCTTTCCACAACGACTCGCCATTTAGAGCGCTTCGCCTGCTTCCAAAGCATGGAATTTGGATTAAAACATATTGGTTTAGCCACCATTTCCAAAAACGGGATATCACTTTCGGTGTCTCCAACTCCGACAGAATTTTCGAGGGTCAGATTTTCTTTGAGTACCGCCCTGCGCACGATGTTTGCCTTATTGCTTATGAGATGTTCGTCCGTTACCGCACCAGTCAATTTGTCCGAAGGCCCGGTCTCATAAATCCTGCCATACACTTTATCAAATCCGAGCGGAATGCAAAACTTATCGAGAATTGTTTTGGGAGACTGCGAGATGGCAAGAAGGTAGTAACCTTTCTTTTTCAAATCTTTGATGAGGTCTCGGGTAAAGCGATAATTTTTGTCTTTGTGCCGAGCGACTACTTCTGTACAAGCGTCGTCAAATTCTTTATAAGAAACGCCTTTAATATTTGCGACAAAAACTTTTATGATGGCCTGAATATAGGCTTCGTAATCCCCTTTTCTCTCAAGCCAGTGCAAACGCTCTCGTTCGTAATCTGCCCGCACAGACTCCTGAAAAAGCCCATATTCGATCATTATTTCCACCAATTCGATAAGAAGGCTGGAACGAAATATCGTTCCGTCTACATCAAAAATGGCGACTTTTCGGTCGGTGCTCATAAACCCATACTATCACAAAAACGAGCCTCTATCTCGCATTGCGGTGGCAATTTTTTCTACTGCCACAAAATAGGCAGAGTTGCGAAGGGTCAACTTTTTCTCTTTTGAAAGCCGCCAGACGCTTTCAAAAGCTTTGAGCATGATCGGCTTCAGCTTGTCCCTTACTTCTTCTTCAGTCCATCTTTGTCCCGTAATGTTTTGCGCCCACTCGAAATAGGAAACCGTTACTCCCCCGGCGTTTGCCAAAACATCCGGTACAATGATCGCTCGCTTTTTGGCCAAAATGAGATCCGCTTCGGGTGTTGTCGGGTCATTTGCAAGTTCCAAAATAATTTTCGCTTTGACATTTTTTGCGTTTTTCGCGTCAATTGCATTGTCGAGGGCAGCAGGAATCAGAATATCGCACGGACATGTTACGAAATCTTTTTCGCTGTAGATTTTTGCTTCATCGTGCATAAGTTTATCCATATCGCACACTGTGCCTTTGCAATAAAATTCAGTAACGGCGTTACGCTCCTCTTTCACAGCATTCACTTCCTCTGGATCAAGTCCCCGTGCGCTCCAAATTCCCCCCTTGCTGTCAGAAAGGCCCACAATTCTGTAGCCAAGTCCGTGTAAAATTGATGCCGCATGATATCCCGCGTTTCCAAATCCCTGCACTGCCACACGCAGATCTTTTCGTCTTAAGCCAAGTGTGTTTACAAGCTCCTCCAAAATATACACGCCCCCTTGAGCTGTTGCAGTGTCTCGTCCCAAACTTCCACCAAGAGAAAGCGGTTTGCCCGTGATCATTCCGGGATCGCTGTAACCAACAATTTTTTCATATTCATCGAGCATGAAAGACATAATGGCGCCGTTCGTGTAGACATCTGGTGCTGGAATATCTTTCTTGCTTCCGACGTGTTCGGCGAACGCTCGCATCCAAGCGCGCGAAATTGCCTCGATTTCTTTTGGAGAGTACTGCTTTGGATCAAATTCAACTCCTCCCTTGCCTCCTCCCATCGGAATTCCCACAACTGCGCATTTCACCGCCATGCCCAAAGCGAGCGCTTTTACTTCATTCAAATTTGCTTTCGGATGAAAACGAATACCGCCTTTATAAGGACCGCGAGCATTATTAAACTGAACTCGATAAGCTTTTAAACTCTCGATCTGGCCATTATCGCGCTCAATTTCGATCTCCTTTTCGAAGACGTTATTAGGAGTCGAAAGAGTCTTGAATTCCTTGTTCGAAAGGCCCAAAAGGGTTGAGGCGCTCTTCAGCCTCACGAGGTAGTTGTTGAACGGTGAATTAGCCATAAAATGAAGGATTAATTGATTAATTATAGGCAGACATTATATACCGAAATGGCGGGAATGCGAGTGGTTATGGCAAAAATTTTGTGTCTTAAAAATTGTCTGATATAATGAGTACTCTTTTACTAATCTTATCTCAAACTTCTATGAAAGACGTAATAATCTATTCAACTCCGACCTGCCACTTCTGCCACATGGCAAAAGATTTTTTTACTGCCAACGGCGTAAAATTTACCGATAAAAATGCTGCGAGTGATATGGCAGCGCGAAAAGAAGCTGTTGAAAAATCAGGACAAATGGGAGTTCCTGTTATCGATATAGGAGGAAAAATTATCGTTGGCTTCAACGAGCCTGAACTTAGGAAAGCTCTTAGTCTCTAACTCATCGGCGACTGCTCTCTCCACAAAGCAGCATATAACCCTTTTTTCTTAAGGAGTGATTCGTGCGTCCCTTCTTCGATGATTTTGCCTTTCTCCAGCACGTAAATTCTTTTCGCGTGGGCAATTGTCGAAAGTCTGTGAGCAACTAGAATTTGCATCACACCTTTTGCTGCGATTTCAACGCTTTGAATAGTGTCTGTAATTTCTTTTTCGGTGATTGAATCAAGGCTCGAAGTCGCTTCATCGAAAATAATAAGTTCCGGTTTTCGAAGAAGGGCTCGAGCAATAGCGAGACGCTGGCGTTCTCCTCCTGAAACTTTCACTCCTCCTTCGCCGATCTTTGTATCGAGTCCTTGCCCGCTCCTCTCTAAAATTGTTGTGGCTTGAGCAAAAGAAAGCGCTAAAAGACACTCTTCATCTGTAGCGTCAGTTTTCACGAATAAAAGATTATCTCGAATCGTTCCTGAAAAAAGCTGGGTCTCCTGCGCAACAAGCCCGACACGGCTTCGCAATGCCTCGAAATCGATCTTGGACGCATTTACAGTATTGAATGAAAGAGAACCTTTCTCCGGCTGGTAAAGGCCAAGCACAAGTTTTACAAGAGTCGATTTGCCGGAACCAGAAGGGCCCACGAAAGCGACCGTTTCTCCGACATGTATTTTTAAGTTAATCCCCGAAACAGCCGAACCTCGAGCTCCCGAGTAAGCAAAATCTACATTTTTAAATTCAATTGATTCAAGTGATTTGAGTCGGACGGGGGAAAGAGGAATTGGAGCAACTTGGCGAGAAAGGAGCTCCGCTACGGCAGCGAGGCTTGCGCTGGCTTCTTGAAATTGGGCGAAAACGTTTGCGAGATCACCAAGTGGGTTGAAAATAAAGAATGAGTAGATAAAGAGGCTGAAAAATTCTCCGACCGTGATGGCAGAGCTCCAAATGAGCCAAAGCATAAGGAGCTGAAGCGACGAGCGGAGCGCGTTGATGCACGTACCCTGGATGAAGCTTAGTGTTCTTATCAGTTTAATTTTCTTGAGCTCTAATTGGAGAATTTTCTGATTGACGATATTGAGTCGGGTGATTTCTTGCTCCTCAAGTCCCAAACTTTTCACCATCTCGACGTTTCGAATCGTCTCTGTCGTCGAACCAGCAAGATTTGCGGTTTCTATGACAATATTCTTCTGCGCCTGTTTGATCTTCCTCGAAATAGTAAAGGTCACCGTTCCAAGCACGGGAATGATGAGAATATAGACGAGCCCAACTGACCAATGCACATGGAGAGCGTAGATGATCACAAAAATAATCCCAACGAGTGCGATGAAAATACTTCCAATAGCGCTCATAATGAGCGTTTGAGCATCAAGACGGGCTTTCTGAAGTTTCTGGAGCATCTCCCCGCTTCTTTCATCCTCAAAAATAGCGTAAGGCAGAGCAAAAGTATGAGCAACGGATTCGCTGTACATTTCGGTTCCCACTCGTTGAGTGATTACGTTGGCGTAATAATCTTGGAAATTTTTGGCAATTCGCGACACAAGCGCGACGCCGATCGAAGCGAGGAGAAGAAGCAGTACACCCCGGAGAAATCCTGAGTGGGTGTAATTCGACGCCTGGGTCGCATATTTATCAACAATGATTCGAAAAATTTGCGGATCCAAAAGCGAAAAACCCTGGTTTATTGTCGCCAAAGCCAAAGTTCCCGCCAGGAGCCATTTTTGTTTTTTTACATATTTCCAGAGAAGTTCCATAATAATTATTTATTCTTTTTAAAAAATGCCGGCAAAGTTTTCAGAAGCCTTTCTCTCCAGAGAACATTCGAATAAATTTGCTCGATTGCTTGTTCTAAAGTTCTTTTCGCGCCAGGTGCAGGATGAGTTTTGAAAAATTTCAGGATCTCTTTCGCATTTTCGTTTGTTGCAAAAACAGAAGCGCTCTCCAATATGTGAGCAATGATTCCGGCTCCCCCGTACCGCGACAAAAGTTTACCCCAATGTTTTTTCACAAATTTCCATGTTATTTCCTGCCCGTACGGATTTCTCCAAGCCAAAATGATGAGAATAAAAGCATCCTGTGTTCGCACTTCTTTGGAAAGGGCAAAATTGAGGGTTTCCTCTATAAGTTTTTCACTCGAGAAATTCGCAAGCGCCCTCCCGATTCGATTTTTTTCTTCCTGAAGTTTCTCTTTCTTGTAGAGGTCTGTGAGAATTTCGTGCTCTTTTTTTCCTCCATAACGAGCTGCGAGCATGTATACAGTGCCTCGAATATCCGCGCAAATTGGAGCACCTTTTTCTATGAAATCTTGGAAAAGCCTTTGTGCTCGTTTTATAACCTCTTTATTCCCGTAAAGTCCCGCACTTCCAAGAACAAGGGAGCGCAAAAGTGTTACCGTGTGCTTTTCTTCGTCTTTTTTAGCCCAGCCTAATTTTTTAACAACTCCTAGAAATATCTTTCCGGCATATTCTTTGTATTCATTTTTCAACTTGCCTACTGGCAAAACTCCGGTGAGCGAAGAGAGTCCAGATGCCAATTCTCCCCAAACAGCATAATCATCTTCGTTTTTAAAACTCTCCGAAAGAGTTAGCACACTTTCTGCATCGATTTTCCCTGCCTCCAAAAGTGCGAAAGCATCTCGGATAATGCCGAGCCGATCAATTGGGCCAAACGTCTTATTTTCAATTGGCTCCTTGAAACTCTCAAGTGCTTCCTTAGAATATGCGGTGCGGAAGAACCCCGTTTCTCCGTAATTTATCTTTGTCCACTTTGAACCGGCTTTTCTCGAAACTGCAAAGGTTTTTTTATTCGAAATGGTTTTATCTACTCCGCTTTTATTATTCGATTTGGAAATTACAGGAATATGCCACAAAGTCTTGTCTTTCATTTTTCTTTCCGAAATCGGACTTGAGAAGAAGCGTGATTGGGTTAAATTGTATTTGCTTTGTACTTGCGAAACTTGGAGAACTGGGTATCCTGGATGCTCCGTCCAGTCTCGCATTATTTTTGCCACAGGTTTGCCGGAGACTTTTTCGAGGGCTTTCCAAAGGTCAGCAGTTTCTGCATTTGCGTAGCTGTGTTTCTTCAAATAATGCGAAAGGCCTTTTCGGAAATTTTCTTTTCCAAGATACTCTGCAAGCATTCTTATCACACTTCCTCCTTTTGAATAGCTAACTTTATCGAAAATTTCACTAATTTCGTTCGGGTGATGTACAGGAACTTCGATCGGATGAGTGTTTGCCAGAGCGTCAAGTTGGAGGGCAACCCCATGGTCTTCGATAAGAAATTGCGTCCACATGTCCCACTCTGGGAACATTGCGTCAACCGCGAGGTATTCAATGTACGTTGCGAACCCCTCGTTTAACCATAAATGCGTCCACCATTCCATGGTTACAAGATTTCCAAACCACTGATGAGCGATCTCGTGCGCGATCACAATAGCCACTCGCTGTTTCGTAGCGAGGGCTGAATGTTCTTCGTCATACAAAAGCGCAGTCTCTCGATAGGTAATTGCACCCCAGTTTTCCATTGCCCCTGATTGAAAATCAGGAATGGCGATTAGGTCGAGCGCAGGAAGCGGATAATGAATGCCGAAATATTTTTCAAAAAACGTGAGCGATTTTTTCGCAACTTCCAAAGCAAATTTTCCTTGATGAATTTTTCCTGGAGTGGTGAAAATTCGGACAAGAGTTCCGCGGGCAGTTTTTCCTTCAATAGATTCAAAATCTCCAACAATAAATGCCGCGAGATAGGTAGACATCTTCGGAGTGGGTTCAAAAGTAACGGTTTTGTATCCTCCCTCGTGCTCCCGGATATTGGAGGGCATGGTATTTGAAATGGCTGTCAGATTCGTCGGAACGACAAGTGAGATATCGAAAATTGCCTTCAAAGCTGGCTCATCGAAACAAGGAAAGGCCTGACGGGCATCTGTTGACTCAAATTGGGTCGTAGCGAGGTGTTTCGTCTTCCCCTCGTGTTCATAGCGACTTCTATAAAAGCCCCGCATTAAATCGTTTAAAACTCCTCGAAACACTAAAGCGAGCTTAAGCTTCCCTTTAGGAATTTCATTTTGAAAGAAAAATGTAGCAGTCTCTGCCTTCTCATCGTACGAAATTTTAAGAGCAAAGATCTTCTCTTTTCTAAATTCTACTTCAGCAGATTCTATCTCCAGATTCTTTGAGTGAAGCGTTATCGTCTTGGTAGCTTTTTTGAGAATAAGAGTAATAGCTTCTTGCCCCTCAAAGGTAAAAGCCTCGAGATCAGGCTTCAAGCTAAGCTCGTACCTTTCTGGTATAACATGGCTAGAAAGCCGTACACTCTTCGAGTTTCGCTTTCTTAATTGAGACATTCTGCCATTCTAGCAGAATTTAATGATTCAGAGAATAGATTTTATCGATTCAACATCTTTCTGCATCTGGCGGACAAGAAGCTCTGGAGAATCAAATTTTTGGACTCCTCGAATAAATTTTATTACTTGAAATTCAACAACTTCTCCGGCAAAAATGATGGGGTGATCAGCATCAATAAGATAAAGCTCTAAAGTATGGTCAACGTCTTCAAACGTTGGGACCGTGCCGAAATAGAGCGCGGCTTCGTATTTCTGTTCTTTTATTGTCGCGCGCGCGGCATAAATCCCCTCTTGCATGGTCAAAGAAAGTTCATCCGGAATAACAAGATTCACTGTCGGAAACCCGAGAAGTTTACCTCGCCCTTTTCCAGTCTTACTAGTTGTTTTGAATAGAAGTTTCATTTTCAGAAATTCTTATAGTAGATATTTTATACATACTCGCAATTAACACAATTGCTGCAATTGCCTGACTGAAGGAAAGAAACGAGTGATAAAGAATCGCGTCTATGAGAATGGCAACAAGTGGAAAAGTGAGCTCAAGAATAGTAGAAACCTTTACCGGAATTTTTTGCAAGCCTTTGTAATAGATGAGAAGTGCTAGCATTCCTGTCGAAACTGCAATAAGAGCAAAGCGAGCGAACTGGGAAAGACTAGGATAATGGAGTGAAGGAGTTTGGTGAATTATAATCATAAAACAGAGTGCAAGAAGGGTTGTGATGAAAAACCGGACAGCAGTAACATAACTATGAGATCTTTTCTTCAGGGCGATTTTAGAAAAAGTAGTAGATGAACCCCATGCGAACGCTGCGCCCAGTGCATAGAGAGCGGCGATAACAGTTCCGCTTCCGGTAGAAAAATTTACTATTCCTTTTGGAAAGGTAACAAAATAGGCAGCCACCAGAGCCAGCACAGCCCAAATAATATATTTTTTCGTAAGTTTTTCCTTTAGAAATATTCGTGCGGTGGAGATTGCAAAGATCGGTTGAAGTTTTTGCAGTAAAAAAACTACGCTAAATGAGATGAAGCCGGATTTGAGAAGCGCGGTGGTAAACCAAAGTGTCCCAAAAAGTCCGCTTAAAAGAGATATGAGAATGATCATGAGCCATTCCTGGACAAGGAGACGTTCGGAGGCAAGCGCTTTCCAGACAAACGGTAAAATAATGATGGCGCCGAAAAGATGCTCAAAAAAGATGATGGTAATCGGAGGAAGAGTGAAAAGACTTCTTCGTATTACTCCGTCGAGCGCCCAAAGAAGCGCGGCGCACACAACAAGCGCGCTTCCCTTCAAGGTCTTCGATGAATTTTCCATATTGCTAGATCTCTATTTTAGAAAAGAGATAACCTCCAATAAGAACGAACACAACCGTTATAAGAGAAAGTACTGTTATATCAGTCCCCAATCCGAAATGATATCCGCCGACGAGAAGTCCTCGCATCGCGTCAATCCCATATGAAAGCGGATCAAATTTCGCGATCGTACCTATGACCCCCTGGCCAGATTCCCCGAGAGGAAACAAAGAACCTGAAAGGAAAAAGAGAGGCATCACCAAAAAGTTCATAATAAGCTGAAAGCCCTGCATGTCTTCCAATCTCGAAGCGATCGCAGTGCCCAAAGCTGTGAAGAGAATTGCGACAAGAAACATAACAACGAGAACGAGAGGCATGACTGCCCAAGATACGGGATGGAAACCAGTAAAAAGCGACAGAAGAAAGACAACAACACCCTGCATTACTGCAACGGTTGCGCCCCCCAAAGTTCTTCCAACCATAATATTGTAACGAGATACGGGAGCAACAAGCGTCTCTTTCAAAAATCCAAATTGCCTGTCCCAGATCACTTCAATTCCTGAAAAGATCGCCGTGAAAATAATTCCCATTCCAACCACTCCGGGAACGAGAAAATTAATATAATTCCCTTTTCCCGCTTGCTGGAAAACCGGCCCGAACCCATATCCGAGTGCCAAGAGAAATAGAATTGGCTGGCCAAGAGAACCAATTATGCGAGACTTGGAGCGTATGTATCGCTTAATTTGTCGAAGCCAAAGAATGTAAATAGTTGAAAGCATAGTTTTTTATCTTTTATTTCCCCCTCTCCATACTTGGCGCATCTGGCGCATATGATCCCCTGCGCCGGCTTCCTCTTCTCGAATTGTCTTTCCTGTGAGGGCCAGAAATGCTTCTTCAAGAGATTTGGTGCTCGTTTGTTCTTTTAAGGAATCTGCTGTGCCGGAAGCCACAATGGTTCCGTGGTCTATAATGGCAATCCTTTGCGCAACTTTTGCAGCCTCCTCCATGTAGTGCGTGGTGAAAAAAATAGTAACACCTTCAGATTTATTTAATTCCTGAAGATACGTCCACATATGATTTCGAGTTTGCGGATCAAGACCGAGGGTCGGCTCGTCCAAGAAGATGATTTTCGGATGATGAATAAGACCCCTCGCAATTTCAAGCCGGCGTTTCATTCCTCCGGAAAATTGTTTTACCAGGCTGTCTTTACGATCAGTAAGCTCTACGAATGCCATAAGTTCATCAATTCTTTGTCGGCGAAGTTTCTTCGGCATTCCATACAGTACGCCGTGAAATTCCATGTTTTCCCACGCTGTAAGCTCATCGTCGAGACTTGGGTCTTGAAAGACGATGCCGAAGGCGTGACGGACCTGGTTTGCCTGTGTTACGGGATTATTTCCGTCAATTCGAATCGTCCCTTCCGTGGGATGAAGGAGGGTCGTAAGCATTTTTATCGTAGTTGATTTCCCTGCACCATTGGGACCCAGAAATGCAAAAATTTCACCTTTCTTAACTTCGAAACTGACATTTTTCACAGCGGTGAAATTTCCAAACTTTTTTACGAGATTTTTAACTTCGATCATATTAGTTAGACGAGAGTATAGCAGAAAACTTACATCAAAGCATCTCGCCTTTCTTTTGCTTCCAGATGTGGGCGTACATATCCGAACAGTTTATCTTCGTGAGCGAAAAATTCTGGCGAGCGCTTCTGTCTCGGACGCGATAAGGAATTTTCCATCACGTGTGAAATGGTGGACGGATGATCTGATGTTAAAACAGCGATTCTGTCTGCAAGCTCAAGTGCTTCTTCGAGAATATGAGTGACCATGACAATGGTCATCTTTCTTTCCTGCCAAATATTCAAAAGTTCCTGGCGGAGGGTTTGCGCGGTATATGAATCAAGCTCTGAAAAGGCTTCGTCCATAAAGATAATTTTCGGCTCGATTACGAGCGCACGCGCAATACCCACTCTTTGCTTCATCCCCCCGGAAAGCTCGTGAGGATACAAATGCCCTGCTCGTTCGAGCTTCATTACCTGGAGTTCTTTTTTGACTCGGCGTTCTCTTTCGGCAAGCGGAATATTTCGAGAGATGAGCCAAAGTTCTATGTTTTGATGCACCGTAAGCCACGGCAAAAGAGCGAACTGCTGGAAAACAAATCCGCATTCTTTAGGATTTGCAGAAGGTGCCCAGACAATTTCTCCGGTGAATTCCTTATCAAGTCCGGACATAAGCCGAAGAAGCGTTGACTTGCCAGAGCCGGAAGCGCCGAGAAAAGAGAATATTTCTCCTTCTTTTATCTCAAGGTTTATATCAGTGAGTATTCGAGCTTCTTTGCGGTGCTCATCGCGGAATGTTTTTGCTACGTTTTTTAAATGCAAAATGGTACTCATGAAAATAAAAAGTTATTCTTCTAGCATCTTATGGCTTCGCTCCAAAAGAGGGAGCCAGATTATTTTGTTCACGCTGAAGATAAGAAGGAGAAAACCAAGCACCCCAAGAGCTGTAAGGGTTGTATTTGTAGCGAATTGTTCGAAAAAATGTCCGAGGCCGGATTGAATACCGATAATAATTTCTGTTGCAACAAGTGCTTCCCATCCTTCTCCAATACCAATGATAGAGCCTGTAACGAGAGCGGGAAAACTTACGGGAATCAAAAATGATTTTATATATCGCCAACCAGTAATACCTCCTATTTCGACAGATTCTTCCCATTCATGCTTTACGAGTTTGAGCGCGCTTATAAGAGAGAAAAGAATCGGCCAAATCATCGTGAGAACCAGAAAGAAAATAACTGTGCTGTTTGTCTTTCCCCAGATAAGTGCAGCGAGAGGAAGAGTGGCGGAAGTGGGAAAACTTTGAAGAATGTCGAAAACGGGAAGGGCATAATCGGCGCGTTTTCCCCGATAAAAGAATACTGCGAGCACCCAAGCGAGTACAGCGGAAATAATGTATGCAACGATAATTCGTCCGACTGACAAAACCAAATTTTCAAAAAGCACTCCGGTATCAATATTCGAAACTCGAGAAAAATAAAGGAGGAAAAGAAAAGGCACGACGATCACAAGGATCGTACCAAGCAGATGATATTTCGTGCGATAGACTCGCATTACCTTTTTCCGCATACTTTAAGTATACCCCAGAGAGATTATGGGGGTTGTGGATTGCGTCTTAAAGTTTATATTCCTGTGCTCCTGAATATTCAATACTTTTTGCAGCAATTTTTGCTCCGAGTTCACAGCTTTTTCTCAAGGTTAAACCTTGATACAGACCGAAAAGAAGCCCCGAGCGATACGCGTCACCCGCCCCAGTTGTTTCAACAATCTTTTTTGGTTTTACTGCGCTTACTTTTTCTTTGGCGCCGTTCTTATGATAAATGACGCTTCCCTCACTTCCTTTTGTTTCGATAAGCGTAGTTATTCCGAGCTTAAAGATTTCTTCTCGCGAGTATCCCAAAATACTTTCAGCTTGTTTAAATTCAACTTCGTTTCCTATAAAAATATCGGCAAGTTTCAGAGTTTTTTCGAGAAGTGTTTTATCGTAGAAAACAGAAAGCACCTGGCCCGGATCGAAGAGAGTGGTTATTTCTTTCCCGCACACTTTTCGAAGCTCTTCTATATGGGCGAGCATACTTTTACCCGTTCCGGCAGAAACGATGGCATACGACACCTTCTTTAATTCACGCTTCGGCAGGATTTTAGACAAAGGAAATTTTTCGATTTGGTCGTGATAGCAATTTGGCTGCCACACCCCTACTTGCTGTCCTTTTTCATCAGACATTCCATAAAAATTCGCGGTAAAGCCTTTTTTTTCAATAAAAACTTTAGGAATCACGCCGTGAGAAAGTAAGTGTTGCCGAAAACCATTGTCGAAATCTTTCCCTACCGCAGACACGAGAATCGGCTTCGCGCCAAGAAGCCCGAGGCCATAAGCAATATTTCCACCAGTCCCCCCGTATCGTTCAATTTTTCGCTTTGCCACAAACATCATATTTTGCTGGCTTTGAACCGGCAAAACAATTTCGTTTTGAATTTTTCCATGAATATCAAAAATGAGATCGATTGCAAGCGAACCCGAAACTAATATTTTCTTTTCTTTAGTGGCCATGATTGGAGAGTTTTCTCTTCGGAACCAAAACAACATTTTTTATATCATATTTCATAGTTCGACAATTATACCCGGATATCCATTCCATCTGCAGTTTTAAATTGGCGCGGATCCAACACTTCAAGAATTCCTGATTGCTCAAACGCTGCGCTAAGCTTTTCCTCGAAAGCTCTTGCGTCAGGCTCATCGCGCCACTCGCCCCATTTTACTGTATACACATCAATTATTTTCTTTGGCATATTTTCATTTCTTTTCATATCATCCTGATATCTAACAAAATCTTCTACAGCACTCCGGGGAATGCCTAAGAGAATGCCGCGAGAAAAAGCAAAATCAGTGTGATCAGCAGCAGATAATTTTTTCATTGCTACCTTTGGCTCTTCACTTTCAAGTTCTTCTTTTAACCCCGGCTCTTCTTGAAGCAAAGTTTTCACGAGAGCCTGGTTGTATACATAACTTCCCTCTACAAAAAAACCAGAATTTACAAATTCTTTTCGAGCTCGATCGCTCATTTGATGAAGAAAGAGAAGCGGTTTTTCTTCTAAGAAAAAAGCTTCGATGACGCCGAAATCTTGATGGTCAAGGCCTATAGTATTTTCTCCCCCCAAGGAAGCGAAAAAGTGCTGAAATTTCTCTGCTCCTGATTTCCATTTCTCTCTATCACTTTCAGGATACGTTATAGTAGAAATTGGCTCGTGATCCTCTAACATTTGCATATAAAATAAAGTGATTTTACTTTTCGCCCACTTAGTATACAAGAAGAAATGAAAACTACAATTTTAAAGGCTGTAGTCTGGAGAAGGCTCAATGATTTTTTCTTGATCATTTACAAAACGAGCGAATGCATAAAAGACGCTCGAGAGGCGGTTTACAAATGCCAAAGTGTCTAGCCCAACTTTATTTCCTTTTTCTCCCGCTCCAACCACTCGCCGTTCGGCTCTGCGGACAGCTGTCCGTGCCACGTCAAAATGCGCTGCAAGCTCTGTCCCGCCTGCTATGCGGAATGTTTTTATAGGTGGAATTATCTTTTCGACTGTTGCAATAAGAGCTTCAAGACTTTCCACCTTTTTGCGCGAGATAGTCATTTCAGAACCAGCAAGCTCCGCCTGCACGATAAAAAGGTCTTTTTGTATTGCGTGAATGATATCTCCTAGAAGATCTGATTCCAGTTTGAGCTTCTTCTCATACGAGAGCACTTTACAGATACCTAAAAAGGAATTGAGCTCATCAAGTGAGCCGAGCGCTTCTATGACCGGAGAGTCTTTTGAAATCCGCTCCTTGCTGGTAAAGATTTTTGTGGTACCAGCATCTCCCTTTCCTGTGTAAAGTCCTGGCATATATCTTTCATTATAAAACAAGACCCAGAAAGGGGTCTTGTTTTAACTCTATTGGACTTCGCAGACTCCGGCGACACAAGCCAACTCATTCTTCACCTCAGTCTCATCTTCCATTTCATAGGTCACAATTTTTGCAAAATCTACATATTTGAAATGGGCGAGAAGCTCATTGTATTTCTTTTCATCGATCGCTTCGTACGGAGCAAGCTTGTAGACGTAATTTGATTTTGGAAGGAATGAAAGTCCGCCGATGATATCCCAATTCTGATAGACCCAGTTTGCAACTTCGATCCATTCTTCCTCGCCGATAGAAACAGTCACCGAAGGATTATGCTCTGTATAATGCACTTTTACCATCTTCCAGTGTTCAAGCTGGTCGATCGCGGAAAGATCATCTTTGAATACTGCCTTGTCTGGAGCTTTCATAGGAAATTCCATGACAAAGGTCGTTGCATCTTCCATAGTTTGTCCGACTTCAGGATAATATGGCACTCCTTGATCCTTGAGCATTTTGAAAAGAGCGTCTGAAGAAGCGATTCGAACTCGTCGGATATAGTACGGAGCGTGGCGTGGGTGCATTCCAGAGGCGCAGTCTACTGTTTGCGACACTGTTCCAGATGGCTTGACGCAAGTGATGCAGGTTGAAGGATTCACTCCCATCTTCTTTGCAAATTCTTTATTCACTTTGATCGATTCGAGTCTCATCTTTTCCAAAACTTTCGGGTCGCGAACTGCGGGACAATCCCACTGGCCAGTTATAGACACTCCGAGAAGCCTTTCCGCCTCGCAGTTTTTCTTCCAAGCTTCAGAGAGGTAAGGAAAATGAGTAAGAGCTGACTGATACGTTCCAAGTATCGTTGCAAGCCGAGTTTTTTCAATCAGAGTTTTCTCCGTATCGTTTTCTCGGGCAACAACTTCCGAAAGATTACAGAATTGTTTTGACTGGAGGATAATTTCTCCGCAAGGATTGGTTCCAAGTCCTCCAATATAGCCTTTCAACACATCGAGACGTCGCTTTGGCAAAGTTTTCGCAAGAGAACCTCGGTTGAAAATGCCCCTTTCTCCAGAGCCGGACTTCATAAGAGCGATCCATTCGTCCATAAACTCGGTATTTGAAGGCTTTACATTATAAACAGCAGAGTTGTTGGCGAGGCTTCGCTGGCCTTCTGCAAGGAAAAACTGGCCTTTTTTGGCATCTCGCATAGCGTCGTCGTCCAAATCAGAGAGGGAAATAAGGGCGCTTCGGCGAACCCCTCCGGCAACCACGCATTCACCGATTTTGCAGATAATATCGTGTGCATCGAGGTTTGTAAGGCGTCTTCCCTGCTTTCGAATCACTCTTTCTCGGGTAAAGGCAAGGAGATTTCGAAGTGGTTCAGGACCAGAGCTCTTTCCACCCATTGTTTTAAGTCTCGCACCCGCTGCACGAAGACCGGAGAGATCGAATTCAACATCATTTCCTTCAAACCATGTCTTCATCCCAAAAACGAATGCATCAGCCCACCCCTCTTTGCTATCTGGAACTTTGTAGATCGGAAGTTTTTTGCCTGATTGTGTAGCGATCTGCGGAAGCGCTTGGATGTTCTGACTCTCCACAGCAAACCCTACTCCAGTACCACACATTGAGATATAAATAATTTCACCGAAATCTTGGAACGATTTTGGAGCAATAAATGAACAATTATACGCAGAAACATTTGTCGCTCGGGCAGCCTTGCCAGCGAACTGGAAGAGCCGCATCGATGGCATCACTTTTTGAGAAATAATCGCTTGTCGAATTTCTTTGTATTCAGAATCTTTGAGTTTCTTTCCTAAATTTTCCTGCATGAAGCCGATGTATCGGTCTACTGTCTCGATCCAGGTCTCACGGCGATTTTCTCCATCAACCCATTTTGCGTAACTTCTGAAATAGACGAACTCCGCGAGTGGATTTCTGAAATATTGCTTGCTGTCTGCGATAAGATTTTTAAGTTTCTCTGGAATAGCGCCGATTCGCTTTCGAATTTTTGATCTCTCTTCTCGATAGAGGATGTATGCCTTGGCTGTTTTTACAAAACCGCTCAAAATAAGGACCTTTTCAACCAAGTCCTGTATAAATTCAACTGAAGGAGTAAATTTCTTTGGATCTTCGGAAAGCGTTTTGTCGATAAGAAGCTCCCGAAACACTCTTGTTGCCACAGCCTCTGCTTCCCTTTCTCCGCCCTCCTTTGTCACAGACATTGCTTTCGCAACTGCCACTCCTATGCGATCAACTTCAAACGGAACAACTGTCGCATCTCGCTTCCGAATCAATTTTATTTTTGCGAGATCTGCTTTTGTGAGTGGGAGAACTTTTATCATGGCAATAAAAAAATACTTACTTCGTGGCTAATAATTGGAATGATTAATTACAAATATTATACACCTTTTGAAACTGTGCGTGTAGAGAAATCAATGTGGAAATCTTATTAAAAAACAAAAAACGGGATTGGTACATTTCCACCCGTTTAAGTCGCTCAAGTGAGCCAAATTTTCGACCTCTGTTTTTTGATTTTCAGTTTTTCTTTTCTTCCAAATCAAGGCAGACGGAATTGAGACAATATCGCTTGCCAGTTTCTGTCGGACCGTCATCAAACACATGTCCAAGATGTGAGCTGCATCTCGCGCACACAATTTCTGTACGAGCCATTCCGCCAGAGCGGTCTTCAATATTTTTTACAGCGCCGGGAAGTGCCTGATCAAAGCTTGGCCAGCCGGTGCCAGAATCAAATTTTGCATCCGAAGAAAAAAGAGGATTGCCGCAAGCCTTGCAAACATACATTCCATCACGTTTTTCTGCAAGAAATTTTCCCGAAAAAGGCCTTTCTGTAGCCCTTTCCCGCAATACTCGGTATTCCTCTTCGGTAAGCTTCTCTTTCCACTCCTCTTCATTTTTTGGCATTGGTTTCTCGTCTTTCATTTTTGTTTTGATTTATCTGCTAATAGATTCGCGAACTTTTCTTGCACCTTCTCTAACTTAGGATTAATGATAACTTCACAATATGAATTTCCGGGATTGCGAGCAAAATAATTTTGGTGATAATTTTCTGCTTCGTAGAAAATATCGAGTGGTTTAATTTCTGTCACGATCGGTTTCCCATTCGGATTCGAAGCATTTAATTCTTTAATGAAATTTTCCGCTTTTGTTTTCTGTTCCGGCGTCGTGTAGAGAATAATTGAGCGATACTGTGGTCCAACATCATTGCCCTGCCGATTCATTGTTGTCGGATCATGCGAAGCAAAAAATACCGTAAGAAGATCTTCGAACCTTACTTGCGCAGGATCGAACTTTATTTCAATCACTTCCGCGTGCCCCGTTTTACCTCCGCAAACATCTTCATACGAAGGATTCGGTTTCTCTCCACCAGCATATCCCGGCAACACAGAACTCACCCCGCGAAGCATTTTAAAAACCGCTTCTGTGCACCAAAAGCATCCGCCCCCGATTACCGCGATTTCTGTCTTTTGAGTATTTTCCATCTCTCCATTATAACGAGTAAGAGAGAAAAGCCAAAATATGCTGTGATTTCCACATAAAAACTGTTGACAATTAGCGAATATATATGTTAATTTACGAACCAGAAAACCAACCCGCCCAATGGCGAGATAAGGAGTGGAACAATGGTAAAAATGCTTTACTTCGAGGAGTTCAACATGCTTCTTCGCCGCACACTGGAGAAGCTTGGACGCGCTGGATACGTCCACGTCACCGGAATCTGTTACTCTCCATCGAGGGGCCCAGAAACGAGCATCGCGATCTGCTTGAATCCTGACTATGCGTGGAAATGGGGCCAGGGTAATGGTCTGGCTCTCATCGTCACGGCCGATGGTCAGGTTTGGATTCGCGACATGGCGATCCAGACCCCGGACATCCTTCAGCTGGAAGAAGAGTTGCGCGAGGAACTCTGTCGGAGAGGTGGAGCATGTCCAGTTCCCTTCTCTAAAGAGGAAATCGCATCGGCGCAGGAGCAGATCGAAATCCGCAGGGAAAATCCATACAAGGATATTTTGGCCCTACCGACGACCACTGATTACATGCCCGAGCGTGTCGCAGAGTGGCCCGAGGCTATCCTTGTGGACGCGGTTGCGTAAGCCACCAGAGTACAAATCAGTTCGAAATTCCCACCGCGCAAGCCGTGGGGATTTTTCTTTATCCAAAAGTGAATGTGAAGGCTTTGATACCTGGACTTTTTATTTTTATATCAAGAATGTGCTGACTATAATCTTTCCCCTCTATAAGAGTATAGAGACGGTTTTCTTTTATATGTACCGTGTTCAATAATTTCCCATCTTGCCAGATTTCTATATCTGCGCCGACGTCCGAACTTGCAACCATGTAGACATTTTTTGAATTATATTTGAAGAGGATTTCTCCGCCGCCAAAATTCTGCGCAAATTCATCCTGAATATTCCATTTCCCGCCCAAATACAGTTTGTTCGAAGCTACGCTTTGCGGAAGGGTGAATGTTTGCAAACCCGATACGCCTGAATTCCCATTTGCTAGATACTCATTCCGGGCAGAACCAAAATATGTTTCCGGACTAGCGATTTTGGAAAGTGTTGAGTTGATTTCTCCCGCAGGACTTTCCGTAACATCGCCCATTTTTACTTCTGTGCCCAGTCTTTTACTTCGCTCCAAAAGCGCTTTTTGAATAGCCTTCTCGGTTTCATCATAATTCCCTTCTCCGATGTGATCGTAAACGACGAAACCGTCGATATCGATGAGATATTTGCGAGGCCAATACTGATTTCCATAAGCATTCCAGGTTTTATACTCGCTGTCGAGAATAACCGGATACTTGATACCGAATCGAGCAACAGCATCTTCGACATTCTTCAAAACTTTTTCAAATGCAAATTCAGGAGTATGGACTCCAATGATTTCTAAGCCTTGGTCTTTGTATTTTGCATACCAGTCCTTTATATAGGGCAATGTGCGCTGGCAATTAATGCAGCTGTAGGTCCAGATATCGAGAAGCACTACTCTCCCGCGGAGCGATGCGAGGGTGATCGGCTTCCCGCCAGTGTTTATATACCCATCTGGAGAAACGAGCTCTGGAGCCAGTGGGTATTGGATTTGTTTTAATTGAATGTCTTTTTGTATTTGCTCTTGAGTTTCCGGCGCAACAGACTTCGTTGCTTTCAGAGATGTGACAGGAATTTCTGTTGGAGTTGCTGACTGGGGAGACGTGACGGGAGGAATTGTTAAAGCAGGCTTTTCATTTAATTTCAAAAATTTTTGCTCAACTTGAGTGATATCGAACACTCCTGCGTTCAATAAAAGAGAGGCTTCTACCTGCTTATCAACCCCCGTAATCACGGCGAGACCGACAAGAATGAAAAGGATCCCGAGCACTTTTTTGATCCAACCCTTGGGATCAGCCATATCTCCAATCTTGTTTAAAATATTTTGACCGACAAGTGAAATTACGAAAAGTGCTAAACAGAGTCCCACAGTATAAGAGACGAGATAGATAGTTCCGAGAAAGAAGCTGGCGGGCAAGACAGTAGCAAGCACAATAAAATAGGTCGGGCTACAGCTCGAAAAAACTGGCCCGAGCGATGCTCCGATAATAATATCTCCCCAAAAACTTTTTTTCTGATACCCGACGCCTAAAATCTTATTCGATTTTTGATTGATGCGGGCGGCAAATTTCAAATTATCCCAAAGCGACGGGAAAAGAGTGATGAGTCCAAACAGAGTGAGAATTGTTCCAGAAATCCACATCCAGACGCTTTCCGGAATGGAGATAAAGGAGGTGCTTACTTTCAGGATAAAAGTGAAAAGGATCACCGATATCCCAAGAGCAATAACAATAGTGAGAGCTTTTTTCCTGTTCACTCCTTCGCCCGAAAGAGAACCGCCAATAACAACAGGTAAAAGCGGAAGCACGCAAGGAGCGAGCACGGTAAGCAACCCCGCAACAAAAGAAATGAAGAGAAAAAGCATACTTAAACTATGGAGTGGCTGTTGGGGATGTGGTTACAGTTGGAGAAGGAGTAGAAGAAACAATTGGAGATGAAGTCGCAGTTACAACTGGAGTCGGAGAGGAACTCTTGCTCTCGAGTTTGAAAGCCTTAATTGCTTTTATAATAGTCTCTGCATCTTTTCTAGCTGATTGAAGATCTGAAATACCGACTTTCACATCTGCTCGTGCAGCAAGTAATGCGGCCTTATTAGAAGCAGCTATTGTCTTGTCGCCGTTATCAGGGGCGAGAGCGAATACTTTATCTTTTGCGGCCTGTGCTTGAACTCTTGCATCAGCTATTTGGGCAGTCATGTGAGCGAGAGTTGTATTGATACTGGTCACATCCTTTCCGGCTGTTTGCGCATCTCCAATACGAGTTTGGAGCTTCGTGCTAATGGTTGTGAGATCAGCCGCAATCGTTTGGATTCGAGAAGCTGCGGCAGTAATTGACCCCATAGGGAGCACCAGAGCAAAGATGCGATAAGAACCCGTGATTGATTTTAGATCGGTCTTGAGCGT
The DNA here is from genome assembly GCA_028711065.1 of Minisyncoccota bacterium. Lineage (GTDB taxonomy): Bacteria > Patescibacteriota > Minisyncoccia > Phycocordibacterales > JAQTLZ01 > JAQTLZ01. The sequence continues at coordinate 16,117 of JAQTSY010000001.1, read as the reverse complement.
ATCTGCATCAGTATCCCCCGCAATTTTAGCTTTCAAAGTTTGAAGATCTGTAATTTGCCCCTGGATTATAGAGGCCAAGTCCAACTTATCCGCATCACCTACTCGCTTTGCAGATGCTATTCTATCAGCTAATTTTGTAAGAGCCTCAATGCGTCTATCAATTTCCTTTCCCCCGCGATCTATTCCCTTTGTGAGATCTTTTGTCCGAGTTGAAGAAGCACTTCCAGTACCCATGTTACCCGCCTTCAAACCCACATCTGCAGCGTTTGCAGAGAGAGAAAGCGTAGCGACAAGAGAAAGACTGAGAGAGGCGATTGCAAGAAATTTATATTTGGTATTCATATAGAAGAGTATATTCTTTAAGCGGTTAGTAAGTTGATTGATCTTTGAGCCCAGCATCGACATTTGCTGAATCAGAATTTAAACTTGTCATGTTCGAATCAACACTTTTCAGGTCGGAATTGAGAGCTGCATCAGATGAGTCTGACGCAGAGCCCGCAGGGGTAGGAGTTCCTGCCTGCGAAACAGTTGTGGGTGACGTTGTTGTCACTGGAGTAACAACCAGATTCTGATTTGAATTGCCCCAATACATCCACCCCAGCACAAGAAGAATAACAATAACGATCACAATGATTATTTTTGACATTTTTAGGATAAAAATACTTAATAATAAGATCTCGGAAAATCTTCTCACATTCTATCACATACAGTTTGCTTGTGAATACAAGCCTATTTTTTGATATGATTTTCGAAATACTTAAGAGTTCCATTGACTTTTTTGCCCGGATTAAAGATATTCTGTGGGTCAAAAATGTGTTTTACCTGCTTAAAAAGTGAGTACATTGGAGTACCAAACATTTGTTCAACAAAAGGAGTCCGGACAATTCCGTCGTTGTGTTCAGCTGTAATACTGCCACCATATTCAATGATAAGTTTATACACTTTCTCCGCAACCGGGATAATTTTGGCACGCTCGCTTTCTTTTGAGAGATCCATGAGAGGAATAATGTGATAATTGCCATTTCCCGCGTGCCCCGCGATATTCGCTTTTATCTGATTTTCTTTTAAAATTTGGAGAAGCTTTGGCAGAAATTCGGGCATTTTCTCCGGCGGGACGATAAAATCATCAATGAACGGAGCGGTCTGTTTGCCAGCAACATGCTGACGTAAAAGATTAAAGCTTTCTCGGCGCATGATCCAATATTTTTCAGAATCCGGCCCATCGTTTAGTACCCGCATATGAACGGGAAATTTTTTAAGCGCTCGGATCACTTTCACCGTCTTATCGTATAAAACATCTTTGTCTTGTTCGGCAAGCTCAATAAGAACGATAAGTTTCGGCAGCCCAAACATCTCCACTCCAATAAAGACTTCAGGCAAAAATCGCGAAGCGAAGCGAAAAAGACTTTGATGTACCTTTCTTGCAATTTCCGGCATAAATCGAATTCCCAATTTCAAAGTTGTGTCATCAAATGCTTCCATACTTTCAACTCCGAATGGCAAAACAGCATTCACAACCGCGGGCAAATCATCCCAATTCTTAAAGAAGAGCGCGATGAGTTTCCTCTCCGGAGTATCTTTCACTAATCGCACCTTTGCCTCGGTCAAAAGCCCAAGCGTTCCTTGTGAACCGACAAAAATCTGCGACAAATCGAATGTATCGTTCTTTTTATCCCACACCCGCCAGAGGGCATACCCGGAAGAATTTTTTGAAGTCTTGGGGGCTGCGCTTTCAATCAAGTCATGATTTTTTGTCACCAGGTTGTGCATTTTCCTGTACACTTCGCCTTCAAAATTTGCTTCTAAAAGTTTCTTTTGAAGCTCCTCACGATTAAGTTTTAGGAAAGTATATTCATTGCCATCAGAGAGCACCATCTTGACCTCTTCTATGAAATCCCTCATCTGACCGTATCGAAGTGTTTTTTCTCCAGCGCAATTATTCATAATCATTCCGCCAAGAGCAGCAAGCTGTTTTGAAGCGGGATAGATCGGCAATGAGACCTTTTCGGGCACCGTTATAGCTTCAAAATCACGGAAAAAAACTCCTGGGCTTACTTCTCCTGTAAGCGTACGAGAATCAATCTTTTTTTCTTTAAAGTGCGAAGTAAAATCAAGTACGATGGATTCGCTCAGCGGTCCTCCCGTCATATCGGTGCCAGCGGAGCGTCCTGTGAGCGAAAGTCCCGGTCTTTTTCCTTTTTGGTGAGACACAAAATCAACAATCTTTTTCACATCTTCCGTATCGCGTGGAAAAACCACGAGCTTCGGCCTTACTTCGAGAAGCGAAGCGTCGTGGCTATATTTAGAAAGTGTTTCCGTATCATCAAGAACTTCACCTTTAAAAAACTTCTGAATTTCCTCTTTCATACTGTTAATCAGTATAACAGATGAATATTACTCTCCCTGTTGATTTCTTTCCTTAAAATAATCACTGATTGCGGGAATAAGAGCGTCCGGACGATGGACAACACGAAAAGGCTTAGCTTTCGAAAGGCGCTCGTGTTCATGATAGCCCCACGATGCTCCGATAGAATCCACGTTCATTTCTCGGGCCTCGCGCATATCCCCGACCGTATCAGTGACAAAAACACATTGTTCGGGCAAAATTTTATACTTTTCAAAAACCATTCTGATCTTTTCAACCTTGCTGGTATGTACATCGTTACCCAAGAGATCCGCGAAATATTCTCGAATTGCGTTTTTTTGCATAAATTCCTCGATGAGATAAGTCGGGGATGAAGATATGATGATAAGAATATATTTTTCAGCCAATTGCTTTACCACACCGCTTACTGTTGGAAATATGACTACGCGCTGTTGCATAAGCGGGGCATATTCCGCAAACCAATCAAAAATTTCGTGCTTACAATCGGGACTGTGCCAATGCGCAGTATTTTTGTCCCAATCGTGGACATTTCCCTCAAAAACCTCAAGCCACCTTTCTCTTGTTATTGTCGCGCAAATCTTTTTATTTAAATCCCAAGAAACTTCCGAAGAATCCGCAATAACGCCGTCAAAATCGAAGAGAATGTATTTTTTCGTTGCCTTTACCATATGTAATTTTTTCAGTATAACAAAAAATTTTCTTTTGACACAGGTGTGCAGGCTGTTATGATGATTTCAGACGTTCCTACAATTTTGCCATTTGATTTTAAAGTTCATGCCACGATCCCAGCGATACTGGGAATGCGCATAGAACTTTGTCCACATTTGTGAGGAGAGGAAAGCCATGGAAACTGCTACAGCTGAGCCCTTTGTGTTGGGTGCGGATACCAATACAAAGCCAGCGACGAAAAGCGTGATGGTAGGACCAATCCCAGGACTTGCTGCTTTTCGAGAGCAGGTTGTCGGGACGAAGGTACTCAACCCCGAAGGATTTTGGGCGGCGGCACGTACCGCGGTCGAAAGATTTGATTCTTCGCGCACGGGTTTCGTATCGTGTCCGGAAGCAATTCCTTTCATCTCGGGTGCCTTCGGAGCAAGAACAATGAACCCCGGGCGGATGCATATCGTGACCTACCGCGGCCGGCTCGAGTATCTTCTCAAGAGGCAACACGCCATGCCCGTCGTGTGTTGCGAGCTGATCGTCGGAACTCGGGAAAACTACCTCGCCGACCTGAACAGAGAAAAGGATGCGGAAGAGATACGGCGGGTGAGGGCCAGCAGTTGCACGCACATTTTGTACTCTGTGCTCACGAGCCCGGAACTTGTCATTCCGTACCCACTCGATGACTTGCTTGAGGAGATCAAGATCGACAACCCCGAATCGCCTTCGTGGAAGTTGCGCGAAATCCTGGCAAAGCTCCGGGTGGGACATGAGTTCAAAAAAGAGTACTGCCTCGTGGCGGACTAGCGTCACCTGTGTGACTCGCCAACCCATTGCGCCATTTCGCTCTCTTCGGAGAAAGCAAAATGGCGCAGTTTTTTAATTCCTTTTTCTTACAATTTCAAAAAATGTAATGTGAACAAAAGTTCCGACAATAAGAACAAGCCACGCAATACCTACCATAATTTCAAGCTTTATTTCCCGTTTTTCTACCTGGCGCATTCCCCGTCCAGCGAGGACATATCCAGAATGTTCTCCTGCGTAATATCGAATTACTATTGCGCTTCGTACATCCGCTTTTGGCTCCCAAGTCAGACGGTTTTCTCCATTTTGTTTTGTAAAATCAAACACACCTTTTGGCGGTACGGGCGCGTCTCCTTCGAGTGTTCCCGAATACGCAACTGGTTTCAAATTTTCATTGTAGACGATTACGTAGGGAGCAAGGCTTGAAGCAATATCAATCATTTTTACTGGAACAACCGATTGCGGGAGCGCTCCTTTCGCAAGTTCAGTGCTCGCGTCTTCCGCTATTTCGATTTGCGGGTCATTGAGACTCTGGCGATAATTTTGTTGGACTGTTCCATACACAAGCGCACAAAAGCCCGTAATGATAAGTGCAAAGGGCAACCAAGATTTTAGAATTGAATACTTCACATTTTGATTATAGACGAAAATTCCCTTCCTGTCTGGCGGGGAATTTTCGTCTCATTACCTAATCAAAACAAGAATTACCGAGTCCCACGGAGCCTGACCAAACAGGGCACACAAGTAGTCTGTCCTGGGCGAGTCTTGAGGTATTTATTTCCACATACACAAAGAAGCACAGTGCTTTTTGTCACCTTTTCTACCCACTTGCCTTTCATATTCTGATACTGCCTTTGCGGCAAAACAACAGCGACGGGCATTGGCTTTTTATTTTTTGTTTTTGTGATGGTTTTCATGGCAAAAGAAAAATTATTCGATAAATGTTAAGGCTTTCCCTTTCTTTCCTCCTCGTCCCGTTCGTCCGATTCGGTGCACATAGTCGTCATACGTTGCAGGAAGTTCGTAATTGATAACATGAGACACATCCGGAATATCGAGGCCTCGTGCAGCGACATCAGTCGCTACGAGGATCTGTGCATGGCTCTTTTTGAAAGCATCCAAAGCTCGTACTCGTTGTGATTGATTCTTGTTTCCGTGGATGGATTCAGCTTTGAATCCTTTTTGATTCAAAAGTTTCGTAAGTTTTTCTACTCCGTGTTTTGTCCGTCCGAAAATAAGCACTTTATTGAATTCTTTTTGGTTCAAAAGATCGTGAAGGGTATCTAGCTTATCTGCTCCGCGTACTCGCACTACGTCTTGATCAACGCTTTTTGCAGTATCTCGAGTTTTTACAGAAATTCGAACAGGCTCATGGAGAAATTCTTTAATGAGTTTTTCAATTTCGCCAGAAATAGTCGCGGAGAAGAAAAGGGTATGTCGTTTCTGTGGCATTCCTTTCATGATGAGGCGCATGTCGTTTACAAATCCCATATCGAGCATTCGATCTGCTTCGTCGAGGACGATTGAATTGAATTCATGAAGATGAATCATCTTTCGCTCGATAAGGTCTTTCACTCGTCCAGGAGTGCCGATAATAAAGTTGTATTGAAATCGAAGATCTCGGAGCTGTTTGCCTATCGGAGCGCCTCCAACACAGCACACAGAGAACATTTTCATTCCCTTTGTAAGAATTTTGAGCTCTTCGTCGATCTGCATTGCGAGCTCTCGCGTCGGAGCAAGTACCATGACCTGTTCTTTTCGATTGAGTCGCACCTTCTGAATGAGAGGAATAAGAAATGCCGCAGTCTTCCCTGTTCCGGTATTTGCAATCCCGACAATATCAGAGCCGTTTAGGATATGCGGAATAGCCCGGTCTTGGATCGGAGTTGGGGTTGTATAGCCTTTGGCAACAACAGAAGCTTTGAGCTCTGCGTCAATTTTGAAATCGGTAAATGCGTGTTCGGGAACAAAATGTTCTACCTCTTCAGTTATAACCGCTTTGTTTATAAACCGAGCAGTGTCAATTCTCTCTCCGCCTCCGCGAGAACCGCTTCGTCGGCCGAAGTGGGGTCGTGAACCGCCTTGCGCGCCTTGTGGCCGGCCACTACCAAAACGCCGAGGTCCACTTGAATGTCCTCCAAATCGGGATGAACCAGAAGAAGAACCGCCAAAACGAGAAGGCTGTGGGTTTGAACGAAAATTTCCTGAACTAAACCCAGCTTGTGGACGAGAAAAACCACCGGAACGCGGAGCGCTGGAATGGGAAGACGAATGACTATGATACGGCTTGCGGGGGCCGTTATTGTGAGACTGTTTTGGATGCATGTTCTTCCTCAAACTTCACTGTTTGAGGAAAACACTTCCAAAAACAAGAGAAACAGCGAGATTTGATTACCCTTGAAGTATATACCAAAACCGCTATTTTGTCAAATAAAAGAGTCCGACCGGTAAAAGTCGGACCCTACAAACACTGAAATACTCCTTATGACGCCAAGAACGAATCGTACGCTTCCTTGGCTTTCGCCAAGGGACTGCCGGGACCAACCTCCTTTTCGAGTTCGGCAATCCTGTCCTTAATTGGTTTATCCTTCGCAACCTCCCGCTGATGGAGCTCTGCGCGAGCCTTACGCTGTTCAGCGACGAATGCTTCCATCGCCAGTTTCTGCTCCCTGTCGAACGCCTGCAGGACCTCACCCCTGCGGCCAACTTGGCTTTGCAATTCTCGCCTTTTGTCCGCTAGCTCGTTGGAACGTAGCTCGAACCTCTGAGTTGCCTCACAAAGTCGGGCTATTTTTTCTAATGCTCCTTTCGGCAGGTTTTCCAGTAGCGCGGGGACAGGAGCGGCTGGTATCGCGACGGACACGTTGGTCGAGACCACTGGCGCCGGCTCAGCTTGAGCCGCTGGTTCAGCCTTCTTCAGATCAGTGACGTCGTAGCCTTCCCCTTTTGCCACGATCATCTGCTCTTTGAGCAGGAGGCGTAGAATGTCTTGACTTCGATCTACGACTAGAGTGTCAGAGCAGAAACGTCTGAGGACAGTGAGCACATCGCTCGTACTTGCGATATGCCCGTCAGTCGCCACATCAAACAGCATGAGGAGACAAGTCTCGAGCACATCTTTTGTGATCTCGAGAATGGCTGGCGGAGGCGAGACGGGTTTTTCCTCCCGCTTTTCTTCCTCTTCCTCATCCTCATCCTCCTGCTCCTCGGCAGCCGTTTTCGCCAGGATCTTCTTGAAAAGTTCCTGGTTGTATCTGTGGTCCCTTGCTTTGCCGCTGGCAATCAGGTAAAAGCGAACTCGCTCTTCCTTGAATCCGGCAGCATAGAAGCTTCCTTGGATACCAAGCATCGTCGGGCCCTTCCACCTGAATCCGCCAAATGAATGATCGGATTTCAGAAATGCTTGGGCCACCGGCAGAAGTCGGACGGTGAATCCTCCTTTCTCGCCGACTGCCTGCAGAAGCTCCAACATTGCATTGCGTAGTTCACCGGAAGCGCTGTATTCGACATTCCCGAGAACTACCTCAACGGTCAAACTGTTCTGAACAGCTCGCATTGTTGCATTGCTCATGGCTTTTTCTCCTCCCAGGGTTGAATGACATGGATCACAAACTCCGTACATAATACTACATAAAAATACAATTGTGTCAAATGAAAAAGCTGGAACTTTCGTCCCAGCCTTGTTTCCTTGTATTTGCTTAATCCTACGCTGCCGACCCGGTAGCGGACAGTTCAGTCTTCGACGTCTCGCCCCCACCGGTATCTTCGGCTTCCGGTTCCTGATTTTCCCCGAACGCATCATCGCCCTCAACCTTGCGCTCCTCCAGCCGCTTCCCGCGCTTGCCGGAGTTGACGTGATCGCGCAACATCTGGTAGAGGATGTACTGCGACTTCCCGGACGAGCTGCAGAGATTGACCACCGTCGGATCGTAGATATTGAAGAGCTTGATCTTCCGGATGAGGTCCATCTCCACGAACAGGCGCTTTCCATCCCGCCAGAACGCGGGGTGCTTCGAGAGGTATCTCGTGAAAACCCGGAGAAAGCCCTCTTTCAAATGTGGCGCCATCCCGGCGTGACTCACGGTCTTGACACCCCAGCACTGATCGATGATGTCGAGCAAATTCCGCACGTTCTCGCGGAAAATGTTGCGACCAACGACCTGCATGGTCCTTTCCAGTGCAGCAGCGAGTTCCTCGATGTTCGTGGAACTCCCCGCTCCGATGTGCGAATGGAGCACGCCGGATGCCTTGAGTAACGTCGCCGCCGAGAGCAACTCTCCCCGCCTGGCATTCTGCCCCCAGACCACGCGATCCTTGAGGGCAAACCTCGCGTCTTCGCATAGGGCACGGAACATCCTGATGGCGTCGTTCGTCGCCTCCATATTCCGGAGGATGAGGTTCGGTGAAAGCTTTATCCGCTGCGTATTGAGGATGCGGAAGCGTTCACGTTCGGTCTCCTCCGTGGTGTTGAAGTGAATAGCCGCGCCCAAAAGCGGCTTGACTTCGGGATTCATCTGCATCACGTGCATGGCTGCGGTAACCCGCTGCAAGCCGTCCACAATGTAGACGTCATCCTTCAGAAACAGACCTCCGCTCGACGGCGTGGAATAGCGACTGCCACGCATGCCGAGTTCGATGTCGGGCAGGGTGACGCCCTTCTTGATCGCCTCAATGATCCCCTCCAGCCTGCTAAGCGGCCGCGCTTCACGCTGATACGGCGCGGTCTTCAGAAGACAGAGTGATTCGGACGCGATAGCGCCGCGAATGACGAAAGCAGTCTTGTGGCTATCGTCGACTGCCCCGTAACAAACTTCAACAGGCTTGTTGCTCATCTGTACTACTCTCCTTTCAACTTTGGTGAAAGCACCTCTTAAGAGGAAAGCTCACCGTGTTGCGCATATCCACCGAACCCCCATTGGATTCAGATTGGAATGCGTTCCGTTCGCCATAATACTATATATTTTGTATCTGTCAACACCGACAAAACACCCCAAGAGACCGGGTGTTTTCTTAAAATTTTCTCTCCTTATGCTTAAGAGATTGGGTTCCTTCCCTGAATGATTCGCACCAGAACCATAATAATTGCCAAAACAAGGAGAATATGGATAAATCCCCCGATGCTATAGACCCCAACGACTCCCAGGAGCCAGAGGATAAAAAAGATAATTGCGATTGTTTCAATCATAAAGTCTAGAAAAAATGGTCTTGTAATTTCGACCCATCTCTTTCACATATGATGACGTCTTGCCGACGCGCTTGTTACAGAGGCTTACTTAAGAAAAAGTAAAGAGGAGAAAATGAAAACCCTGGGATGATGCGAAGATGAAGCTTTCCGATATATTGGCCTGGAGCGGTTTCTACAATCTCATCTAAAATGACACGAAGCCAAAAAGGATTTTCCGGAAGATTATAGTCAATTTTCAAAACTTGAAGGTTCGTGTCTCGGATACCGGAAGCGACATACGTTTTGAAGGGATACTTTTCTACTTGCCCCCCGGAAGAATCGGCAAACACATTGATCCCCGTTCCGTTGTTTGCGTCAAATTTTTTCCCAAGCCATGAACCGGTTAAAAACGCAGATCCATTATAAAATCCATCAGGCCTTGGAGATGGCACAACCCCAGAAAGGAAGATTTTTTGATTGGTATTAAACTCTTGCGTCCAGTATGTCATGCAAATCAAAAGGGCAATTGCTATTACGATGAGAAGAAAAAGAATAAGTAAAAATTTCATAGTGTTGAATTATTCTTTATTGACTTACCTTGAAGCCAACATAGATTCCTGCGATTCCGCCGATTCCTCCGAGAAGAACCGAAATAAATGAAAGCTCGCTGCCTCCCCAAAGAAGCGGAAGAGCGCTTCCTAAAGATACCCCCGCCAGAGCAAACAACATGATAAGTTTCTTTGAATCCATTTCTTCAAATAGTATAACAAAAGATTATCCCTTTGTTATAAAACCTTTTTCACACTAGGAACTTCAAGTCCGAGAGCCCACGCAGAAAAACCGGCAAGTCGGTATTTTTTCATAAGGTCGAGTTTAGCCTGTATGCTTCTTCCGCTCTCGTACCAAAGAGTATATTTTTTCTTATTACTGGTGTATTTGAAATAAGGAGCTTGTTCGGCCACATCGAATCCGCTTGTCATGTAGTGTTTTTTCAGAGCCTCCTGAATTCCACCATTTCCTCCAATCTCTACTATTTTTCCGGTCGTATCATTCCAAAGCCAATAATAGAAAGCGAGTCCCATCGAAACTTTTTCTTTCGGCACAAGAGTGAGCGTATAATCCATCACTTTCTTAAGCCAAGAATAGCGTGCGACAGGCCCTTCTGAATCCGGGTCATCATAAGACATGATACTGAGAAAATCAGTATGCGACGCGAGCGCCGAATAATCATACACACCGATAAGGTCCTGCCATAAAGTCTTCACGTAGTCAGAGGGATTTTCAGAAAATTTAGAAACTACCGCGACGCTTGAAACAAGACCGTTCGCTTTCATCTGATCTCCAAACTTTTGTACAAATGCGGAGAACTTATCCCTATACGAAAGATCCATCTGCTCGAAGTCGATCTGCCAACCCCAGTACCCTTTTGTTTTTGCTTCGGCAATGAGCCCATCGATCGCTTTGTCCTGCTGTGATGAATCGTCGAGAAACGAATGTGCTCCGGCTTTGCTGAAGTTCGGGTTCGTTACGAGCGGCATTAATTTGATGCCTTTATTCAGGGCGTAATTAATGACGGTTTGGTTCATGGTGCCCGTGAGAGTTCCGTCAGTTTTAAAGGTGTACGCCTGTGGAGCAAGGACACCTATATCAAGCTCATTTCCATAGAGCGATGCGCGAGCATTCTTCCCCTCTCGGTAGTAAAAAATCTTTAAGGGTTTATAGGGAGCTGTCGTTGGTTGCACAGCCCCAGCCGCAAAAATGCTGAAAGGAGAAAGGGTCAAAGCAGAAAGTATCGAAAAAAGTATTATTTTTTTATATATTTTAAGCACGATAAGACTATTATACAGGCGGGAGGAAAATTCGTCTAAAATGGCTTTAATGCTAGGATTGGAGACATGAATACGGAAGTTTGGGATGTCGCTGTAATAGGGGGTGGACCGGCCGGAATGATGGCTGCGGGGCGTGCGGGAGAGCTTGGCGCTCGAGTCATTTTGATTGAAAAAAATGCCACTCTTGGAAAAAAGCTTCTCATTACCGGCGGAGGACGATGCAATGTTACAAATGCTGAATTCGACAATCGAAAACTTCTCGAAAAATTTAAAGAAAACGGGAAATTTCTTTTTTCAGCTTTTTCACAATACACAGTGAAAGACGCACTGGAATTCTTTCATCTACGGAACATGGAAACAAAAGTCCAAAATGAACAGCGTGTTTTCCCAATAAGCGACAGCGCTCAAAGCGTATGGGATGTGTTAGTTCAAAATTTAAAAAAACACAATGTTACAGTTCTCTCAAATTCTCCTGTCACAGATATTCTTGTTTCAAAAGAAAATTCGAAAGAAGTCACCGGTGTAAAATTAAAAAACGGGAAAGTAATTTGTGCCCGCTCTGTCGTAATCGCGACCGGAGGAGTCTCTCGGCCAGAAACTGGTTCGACCGGAGATGGATACAAATGGCTCAAAAAAATTGGACACACTGTCACAGAGCCGACGGCTTCGCTGGTTCCGATTGCGATAAAAGACAAATGGGTAGAAAGGCTTGCCGGAGTCAGTCTCACCGATATAAAGATCACACTTCTTCAAAACGACGTAAAACAAGATACGAGGAAAGGAAAAGTTCTTTTCACGCATGTCGGAATAAGCGGACCAACAATTCTCAATATGAGCCGTGATGTTGGAGAACTTCTGAAGTACGGCGAGGTTGTGATCTCGCTTGATCTTCTTCCCTCTCTTGATTACGGAAAACTCAACACTCGACTCCAGGAAATTTTTAAAGAAAACGACAAAAAGAAATTTAAAAATTCGCTCTCCTCGCTCGTACCAAGCGCTTTAGCACCTGTTATTGTAGAACTTTCGGGAGTCAATCCAGAAACTGCTTGTAATAGCGTTACCCGAGAAGAAAGATTAACTCTCGTAAAACTTTTGAAAAATATCCCGCTTCATGTAAGCGGCCTTCTCGGCCTCGAAAAGGCGGTCATCTCTTCTGGCGGAGTATCCCTCGAAGAAGTAGATTTTAAAACAATGCGCTCACGACTTTTTTCCAACCTTTATCTCATCGGCGATATTTTAAACATCGACCGCCCAAGCGGTGGCTATTCCCTTCAGCTTTGTTGGACAACCGGGTTTGTTGCCGCTACTTCCGTTGCAGAGAAAAAATAAGCTAGAATACTTGTATGAAATCCGTCCTCGTAACAATGTCGGACAAGAACCATTTGGACAGAGCAAAACAGGTTCTTTCAAGCGCTTATTTTAATGCACCATGGCATGAAGACATGCTTCTTCTTTCGGACGGAATAGGAGATGAAGATTTGAAATGGTTTACGGATCGAGGAATCCTCGTTCATTCTTTTGTTGGTGAAAATCCGAAAAAATATCCGAGCAGGCTTCTTTTGAAACTCGAACTTTTTACCCCATTCTTTAAAAAATGGGAGCATGTTGTTTACCTCGATTCGGACATGATGGTCTACGACTCCCTTAAACTTCTCACGACTATAGATACCTTTGCTGCAATGGGTGACATGAATCGCCTGCGCCTCAAGGATCAATTTGTCTGGAATAAAGAAAACAATGATGCGTATAAGAAATTCCTTTACCACTACAACATAAACGAGTACGCTTTTAATGCGGGGATGATCGCATTCAATACCGACATTATCACAAAAGCCCTTTATTCAAAGATGCAAAAATTCATACAGGAATATTTCTCGCTTATTGTGCCGGAAAGAACCGTCGGCGACCAGCCAATATTAAATTTGGCATTTTACCAAGACTGGATCGAACTGACTCCGCATTACAACTATTACGTGCCGGATGAGAAACGTATTGTAGATTTCCAGAATTCAAAAGCAGCCATATATCATTTCGCGGGAAACGCTCTCAAACCGTGGAACGAAAAAAGTCCTTTTTATATGGAATGGAAAGAAAATCTAGCGAAAGCAGAAACTATGAAAATTGAGAAAAACTAGCGGAAAAGTGAAAGCTTTTCGGCTCTCGTAAGTCTTTTGAGTTCTCCCTCCTTTTTTCGAGCAAGAGAATATGATTTTAGTTTTTTAGAATATCTAAGTTCCACAGGCCGGCGAATTTTGGTGTAATGGGCTCCAGATTTTAGATGGTTGTGGGCATGAAGCCTTTTCGCCAAATTATTTGTGGAACCAACGTAAAGGGTTTTGTCCTTACACTCTAAGATGTACACGTAATACGGCATTACCCTATACTATCGCACAATCTAGAAAATACGGCTGTCCGCAACCTCGCCGTGTTCGATAGAAGCAATGGCCTCGGGAGTAGGAGGAGTATTTTTTGCAAAAACAGTAAGTTCCTTTTGCTTGCGGAGCGCTTCTGCTAGTTTCTGATTCTCTTTCTTTAGGGCTCTTTGTCTAAAGTAGTTATCTATAGATCCTGGCAGAACAATGAGAAGCGCAGTTACAACTCCAGCGGAAAGCGCCAGAAGCAATATCACAGCGAGCGATCCCTCAAGTTTCCAATTAAAAAAAGTGACGGTAACAATTGCTATATTTTGCAGTGCAAAAACAACAGCCACGCCCCCAAGCAATAATCCCAAGATAAAAAGTATGAACATAGTTTTTCTAATTAGAATAAAGTCTCACATATGGAGACGTCTAGATACCTTCTTCCTTACAAAGAAGCGTCTATTTATCGAGATCGAGTGTTTCGTCAATTCTAATTTTTTCAACAAATTCAGGAACGTGTGAGACGAGTATCATTGCTCCTTCGTATTTATTGAGCGCTTCGGCAATGAGCGGAATGTGGCGGAAATTGATGTGGTTTGTGGGCTCGTCTAAAATGAGAAGCCCTGGTTTCTCTAGTACAAGTCTTGCAAATGCAACCAGTCCCTTTTGCCCTTCGCTCAAACTTCCAATCTTTGTAAAAATCATATCTCCGGTAATGAGAAATCCTCCCGCAACACGGCGCATTTCTTCTTCATACTTTTTATCCATGACCGAAAGAAGCGAATCATAGACACTGTCTTCAAAATTAAGGGTTGAAAAATCTTGCCGGTAGTAGCCCACTTTAACCCCATCGGCAATTTTTATATGTTTTTCAGTCCCCTTTGCGATACTTTCGAGGAGTGTCGACTTTCCAATTCCATTTGGCCCACGAAGGAGGAGATGCTGATTCTTGCGAAGCGAAAGATCGGCTTTTCTTTGAACCGCTTTATGATTCTTAATCATTTTAAATCCTCCGATGTGGAGAATTTCCCCTGATAGGTCCTTTTGCGCTGGAATGATGAAAGGCTTGATAGTTCTGTCCTCCTTTCTCACATCCACTTTCTCTTCTTCAAGCTCTTCTGCCTTTTCGCGCATTCGTTTTGCAACAAGTCGCATTTGCCCGCCTTTATTTGCAAAAAAGTTTGCTTTGTCTTTGTTTTCTTGGATTTCTTTTGCCAACTGGGCATTTTTGCGATTTTCTTTTTCAAGTCGTGCGGAAATTTGCTCGCGTACATCAAAATAGTTCCCCACATATTGTTCAATTTTTCTTGTATAGATATCGAGATACAAAACCCCTTCAGTGAAAGCATTCAGAAATTCCGCATCGTGGGAAATAACAATAACTGTCTTTTTATAGTTTTTGAGAAATTGTGTGAGATGTTCGATTCCCGCTTTGTCTAAATTGTTTGTTGGCTCATCGAGAAGAAGGAGGTCTGGGTCTTGAATAAGGGCAGAAGCAAGAAGAAGTCGTGCTTGCTGACCACCAGAGAAGGAGCGAATGATTCTATCGTGTGGAGCATGAAAATTAACTGCCTCAAAAACTGTGTCAATCCGAGGGTCGATATCGTAGACTTTTTCTTTAAATTGTTTTTGGAAAAAATCTCTAATCGTCAAATCTAGTTCTGTCCGAGGGATAACTTGTCGAGATGTCGCGATCGTAATTCCATTCGAGATATGTACGCTTCCCGACTCTGGTTTCAGATGTTTTGTAATGAGTCCAAAAATAGTACTCTTGCCTGCGCCGTTCTGACCCATGAGCGTAATCTTCGCGCCCCGGCGAATAGAAAAATCAGCCTCTTCGAGAATGGGCTTGTTGTGACCATATTCAAATGATGTTTCTTCGAAACGCACCACCGTATCATCTTTGGGCATTACGAGAGGATACAGGAAAAATGGCTAATTGAAAAGGAAAAACCGCCCCGCCATTTCCGGCAGAGCGGTTTTTCCTTTTGGAGATTAAATTCGTGATACTCCTGTAGCTGCTGGGCCTTTTTCACCTTGAGTAACTTCGAAAGAAACTTTGTCTCCTTCTCGAAGCTCTTCAAAAGTAACACCCTTCAACTCCTTTGAGTGAAAGAAAAGATCCTTCGCTTCGCCTTCGCGAGAGATGAATCCAAATCCTTTCTGGGTCAATGTCTTGATTGTTCCTGTTTGCATTTTGATTGATTTTTGCTTTGTAAGTATTCTACGTTTTGAAACTCGACTTAGGCTGTTTCTTGTATCTGAATACGAGCACAATAGTACACTAAACACTCTCTTAAATCAATTTTATTTCAATAGCTGGTTCACAAATCCTCGTGTGATGTTTCCGAAGATGCCGGTACCGCTTGTAATACCAGCTGGAATGAGAATTTCATTTGGGTGAGCGTCTTGGAATTTTTTCACCGCATCTCTCGTTTTTTCTCCGTAATACGTCGTCTCGTGGCCGGAAGATCCATTTCCACTTTGAGAAACAGTAAAGCCTTGTTCGTTCAAAAACGTCTGGAGCACTTTCACATCATCACCTTCCATGCCAATTACAAGATTTCTCGTGAATTCAAAGTGAATCGCAGATGCCCCAAGGACACTGCCATGTGAATTTACTGATGGAGTTGCGGGTACGGCTGGACTCACTCCCGGTATTGCAGGAGTTGCTGGGGTAGCTGCGTTTGGATTTCTGGTGCCACCATTTCCTCCTCCCGGTTTAGGAGTGGGCGATGGTGTAGGAGCCGGCGTCGGTGTTGGAGTCACAACTGGAGTCGGTGTTGGACTCGGAGTAGGACTTGGTGTTGGTGAAGGTGTTGGTGAAGGTGTTGGTGAAGGTGTTGGTGAAGGTGTTGGTGAAGGTGTTGGTGAAGGTGGTGGTGAAGGTGCTGGTGGGGGTGTTGGGGTAGGT
>JAQTSY010000015.1 GCA_028711065.1 Minisyncoccota bacterium | reverse complement strand
GAACGCAAAATAAAACTCTCGACGTTAGGCCGTGGTCTCTCGACCGGGACAGAACTCGAGTATTCTGATTCAGATACCCTCAAAAACGCTTTTAAAAATCGTTCATAAACAAAAAAACCGCTTTAAGCGGTTTTTTTGTTTATTGAATCGACTTAATCTTTACCTCAAAGAATGGCTGTCGGTGGCCTCGTTTCTTGTAGTACTTGCTCTTTGCTTTGTATTTAACCACGTCGATTTTTGGAGCTCGGCCTGCCTTTTCAAAAATAGCGGCAACTTTTGCACCCTCGATAAATGGAGTTCCGATAGTGGTGTCTTTGCCGTTGTCCACGAGAAGCACTTTGTCGAAAGAAATAGTATCGCCAGCCTTGAATTCCCCAGGCATTTTCTCAATTTTAAGCACATCTCCGACGGAGACCTTGTATTGCTTGCCACCTGTTTGTATGACTGCGAAATCCTTCATAGTGGCACTATCCTAGCAAAAGAGCGCTTAAATGGCAAATTCTCTTCTTAAGAAGAAGGAAAATGCCGGCCTTATAGAACTAAAGACCTTTATCGCGTGAAATTTACAGTAGCAGAAGCAATATTAGAAGAAACTGCCTTATCAGAGGCCACGGCTCTTACAGTATGGATACCGACGGTGACAAGCGGGTTCGTTGAAGAAAGTGTGGCAGTATAGAGATTTTTCACCTTCCCAGAGGCCATTATGGTGTCAGTGGTAAATGGAGTAGTCGCATTGTCGAGAAAGAAGGCGACGCTTGCGATACCAGTACCTCCTTGATTATCGACTGCTGTCGCAGTGAAATTGTAAGTAATGGTGGTTACACCATGAGAAGTGCGAGACGAGGAAGATTTAGTGAGAGAGATGGTTGGCGCTATGGTATCAGGGGGGGTAGGAGTTGCTGTTGGAAGTGGTGTAGGGGTAGCTGTCGGTGTCGGGGTTAGTGTTGGTATCGGAGTAGGTGTAGGAGTTGCTGTAGCTATGACAGTGAGAGAAGCAGTTCCTGTCTTCGTAACAGGATTGTCTGTGACGGTAACGGTTGCAGAACAATTACTCTGTGCAGGCGCAGGAGTGAAGAGACCTGAAGAAGAGACAGAGCCACAGGCATTGACCGTCCAGACAAAGGTAGGCTGTGGAGACATATTCGCTCCGTTTTGATCTTTCCCGATAGCAGTAAACTGCAAACTGGCAGGTGCTTGATCGGAGGCAGGATTCGGGCTGACAGTAATAGTTGTGAGAGTTTGCACCGGAGGCAAGACAGTGACATTGGTTATACCAGACTGATTACCTATCTTCGCTGTGACAGCCCAAGTCCCCCCTGTAGAACCAGCGGTGAAAAGACCGGAAGAATTTATCGTGCCTCCTCCTGCAACAGTCCAAGTGAACGTAGGTTGCGGATTTATAACCGCGCCATTTTGGTCTCTTGCTGTAGCGGTAAATTGCTGCGTCCCAAAAGCCGGCACAGAGGGATTATTATTTGGAGAGACTATTATCGAGCTCACAATTGGAGCGACCACATTAACTGAGGCAGTTCCCGAAATACCGCCGCTTGTAGCAGTAACCGTGAATGGTCCGCTCGGAGTTACGCCCGAGGTAAAAAGACCGTTACTTATAGTGCCACCACCAGAAACACTCCAGGTAAACGCAGGAGAAGGGGTGATAAGAGAATGATTTTGATCATATGCTACAGCAACAAATTGTTTTGTGTTACCACCGCTCACTACATCCGCTGAAGAAGGCGCCACACTAATCATAGTGAGAACAGGAACAGAGGTAACGGTAACTTGTGCCGTACCAGAAACTCCTCCGCTCGTTGCAGTGACTGTAAATGGTCCTCCAGCCGTCTGGCCTGCAGTATAGAGACCAGCTGCAGAAACAGTACCACCTCCTGTTGTTGTCCAAGTAAACGAAGGCTGTGTCGTCATGTTTGCACCAGTTTGATCTTTGCCTACGGCGGTGAATTGTTGAGTCGCTCCCACGTTAAGTGAAGCCACTCCTGGAGAAACCGCAATGGTGGTGAGAGTCTGTGTTGGTGGAGTGCCGCTATTTTGAAGGGAAAGAGCTATCGTGCCTGAAGCTCCAAGGTAACCATCCACGACAATTTCATATTCTTGGCCTGCGACTGCAGTGAAGGTCACTTGACTTTGAAGGCTTCCACCAAAGTCATCATTACTTCCGACGAGGGTAAGAGCGTTGACAGCTCCCGGGTTCGATGCGGGAGTGTAAACTCCAAGCAGGGTATCGAAGGAGGTGTGCGCGCTAGAGACAACGGTACTTCCATCAGCAGGAGCAATCCAACGCCACCAAACAGATTTGCCGCCTCCGTTACCAGCTACAGTGGGTTCTCCGGTTTCTTTCGTTCCGTATGCATTGGTGCCTGTAGTGTTGACAGAGGTGCCAGAGAGAGTAATGCGGTTTGCAAAGAGGTCATTTGGCGGAGGGGCAGAAGCAACAGTGATAGTTTTCGTTGCAGTAGTAACTCCACCCTTCATATCAGAGACAACGACCGTAGCGGTGTGGGATCCTGAGGTCGCATATGCGTGCATGACAGAAGAAGCATTGTTTACTACAAAGGTGTTGTCACCAAAGTCCCAGGAGTATGCCAGCTCATCATTGTTAGGATCAGTGGCTGCTGCAGTGAAAGTGATCTGCTGGCCGGTGACTGGTGAATTATTGTCCGCAGAAACAGCGGCTGTTGGTGCGACGTTTCCAGGAAAACTTCCTACGTTGACCTGAACGTATATCGATTCTGGTGTGGTACCTCCTTTGCCGAGAGGAGTAATATAAACGCCAGCGGCGGGGTCGGAGAAGGTACGGCCGATGAGAATCGCACCGTCACAGATACTCCTGTTAAAAAATAAACTGTGATTTGCGGTCGAACAAAGAGCTGCCGTGGCACCAGACGTCGTATCGAGAAACTGGCTTCCACCATTAGATTGTCCCCATGGATCCCAATGAAGTTCCAGTCCATTTTGTTCATACGGCCATGGCTCCGTTCCGGCAGGAGTGAGATTTCTGAAATCAAGCCGATACGTACGATTATTGGTGTCGTTCAATTTCGGAATAGTGACCGCATATGTTTTGCTCGTATCCAATGTTGAAGACTGATCAAAACTGTAGATTTGGTATTTGAAACTACTCGTTACCGACTTGACCGTTGAATTAGGGAGCCATCCAAGATAATTTTTTTCAAAAGCGTTGAATTGACCATTATAGCTAACGTTGCTCATACTATCGAACGAGTCGTCATACTCGCCATTGTTTCCATCACCAATCGTTGTCCCATCCGTGGTAATCCATTCGTTGGCATGAGAAAGACCGTAGTTGTGTCCAAATTCATGATTCGCGGTGCTGATAGACGAAGCAGCCAACCAAACTCCTTTTGCTCCTATATACGACATCCCCGTATAAGGTATGCAACCAGAAGGAAACGGCCAATGATGAAACCGCACTGCGTCCAAATCATACGTTGCCGTGTCATATCCCGCAGCTATTGCTACTGCACGAGCATCCGCCTGTAAAACAAAGTCACTGTTGCAACCACCACCATAATTTGCATAGTATGAATACGTGTTCGGCAACGTCAGAAGTGGAGTGACAGTTGTTGTCATTGATGTATTGCCATAGGAATTGTCAGAGAAGAATGTGCTGACATTACTCATCTCAGTCTGCGCGTCAGCTGCTGTTTCAGGCTCGGTCAAATCGTCAGGATAATTGACACGAATGAAAAGCACTGTCTTATTCCCTACTGCCCACGTTGTCGGGCAATCAACGTATCTGTGACAGACAGGACTTGCTGATTGCGCAATAACTTGAACATTTTGAATTCCCCCATTATCCCCGGCAATAGTCACAGTGTGATTCAAGACTGTGCCATGGACTTTGACTTTGTCCCCGGAGTGGAGATGGAAGTGAGCTGCTGCTTGTGGTGCAGCTTGGTCAGGAAGAGAGGCGAAGTGAAGAGTGAAGAAGTCGTGTTTGTGGGTCGTGGGATCGGTCACATCAAGGATATGACGATAGACTGCTTCGCCGTGACATTCTCCTTGTGGTGGAGAAGGAATTTTGGGATTGTCGGGGTGCGGGGGTTCGGGACAAAAGGAATCGGCGTGGACAAGTCCGTAGATACCAGTCAGATCTTGTGTTTGTTCTACACTATCAGCAACAGATGCCGGCATAAGAGCTTTTTGCTGTGGGGTAAAAACAAAATTTAAAAAGTCTGATGAATTTTCACCGGAAACCTTTGAAAGAAGGTTGTACCGACGTTTCAGGGTCTGCTGGAGTTCAGAGAGGAGCTCTGGTCTTTCGCTTTGGGGGTAGGAGCGCAGTTTCTCTGCAAGGAGGACGGCTTGTTGGGTCAGGGCTCCTGCTGACTGTGTGAGGTTTCTGGAGATGGTAGCAGAGAAGGTGGGAAACCAGCTTGAGACCAGAGCATTGGTGTCAACGACCACTGCTTGGATGGCGAAGAGGAGCACCAGTGCGTAGACTGCTCCTTGGACGAAGGGGTGGGCTTTGGTTTTGTGCCAGTTGGCGTATATGGCACTTTTTTCTTCGAGCGTCTCGTGGATAGTCTGCATACGTGGTGTCTATTGTACCCTATTTTTCGATGGAGAGGATATGCTTTATCCACAAGAGGAAGTGGTCATCATTCCTCTTCCCTCTCTGGTCTATCGAGGGCAATCTCACCTATTTTAAGCGCATCCCCAGTCACCCGCAAGACATCCTTATCAATCTTCTTAAATTCTTTTTGGGAAGCGTTGTAATGGTTAACAGTCGTCGCTAAAGCGTTGCCCATCTTGCCGTGATAATCCTCGTAGCTTTTTAAGTGCTTGCCGAGCTCATCCACCCTTTTAATAATGTCCTTGGCTGTATCCTCGATTTTGAGCGCACGGAGACCCTGAAGGACCGTCTGGAGATAAGCAAGAAATGACGTTGGGGAAACAATAATGACTTTGTACTTGCTTGCCGCTCTTTGGATGAGATTTTCATCGTCGTCCTGATTGCCACCGATCTTGTTCACGATTAAGTCATAATATATCGCCTCGTGTGGGATGAACATAAAAGCAAAATCCATCGTGCCGTTATTTGGCTGAATATATTTTGAAGTTTCGAGAATTCGGTTTTTCAAATCGTTCAAAAAAACTTTTTCAAATTCTTTTTTGCGAGTCGGCTCTTTTTCTTCGACAATACGATTGTAGTTTTCGAGGCTAAATTTCGAATCAATCGGAATAATTTTGTCTTTTACAAAAACCACTGCATCCACGATCGTCTCGTCGGGGAATTTATATTGCATCTGATACGAGCCGGGAGGCATGACATTTTTGAGCAAAGTTTCCAAATAATACTCACCGAGAATCCCCCGCTGTTTTGGATTCTTCAAAATATCCTGCAAATTTTGCAATTGGTCGGCAAAAGAGATGACTTGCTTCCCCGTTTCTTTCACCTCGGTAAGCTCGCGAGTGATATCTTTGATAAGCCTTTGGGACTCGGTAAATTGAGTTGTCATCTTTGCATCCACTGTCTTATTCACATCGTGAACCGTACGAGATAGTTCATTCATCTGTTCAAGAAGAAGCTTAAAGCCAACATCTTCGCCTTTTTCCAGCGATTTTTTCATATTGATCCGTATAAGAAGAAAAATCGCAATTGCGACTAATGCGATAAGAATGACGAGAAGCGTTGTTGGCATTTCGAAATTATAGCAATTTTCGAAAAGTTTGACACTCTGCAGGAAAATAGCTACTTTTAACTCGGAAATTAACCCTTTGCGAAAGAGAGGCGCAGAATGCAAAACAAGAAAAACGAGTGGACCATGTCTGACACCAGCGACATTCTTGCACTCGCCATCTGTTCAATACTTCTAGCGGGCAGTCTTTTTGCCGCACTAGAACAAGACAGGAACGGGCAAGCAGCTGCATTGCCCACTTTTTTGAAATTTGTACTATTTGCCTGCATGCTCCTCATAAAAGTCATGTGGGCGAGAATTATCATAGGGAAACGAGAGAGAATTTCACTCTTGCGTCTCGGCTTCATCTCGCTTTGCGCAATAGGCATCTGGACATTCTTTTTCTTTATCATTGCTCCAGCTATGCAAAACCCATAGTGACCATTACATTCCTGTACTGGCCACTTTTTTTATTTGACACAAAAATTGAACGCGAGTAACTTTAGAGGCTGGGGGTTCACAAAAACAAAAGCGAAGAGGGAGGGCACAATGGCGAGAGCAGTAGCTTACCACATCCACACGGCTACCCTGTACATTGCGGGGAAAAAGATGGAGAAGAAGAAATTCAAAAGATCATTGAAGTTCTTCATCAAGGCGCCGAAGAAAAAGAAATGGAAGAAGAAACTGCGCAAGAAATTCCGCTTTGGTACTCTCATACGAGAGCTCGAAAAGTTCGCCATAGTGGAACTGAAAAGCTCAAAGCGGGAAAGACGGCGTGGATGCGCAAGGTTTGTCATAGCAAGTGTCAGTTGGAGAGGCGCGATACAGCTCGAAAAAGCCAAGCATCGCTAGCCATAAGTGTACAGTGCCAGTCGTGTGCGATGCGAAAGCGTTGCACATTTTTTATTTCCGTTCTTTTGCTATACTATCCTCATTACAAATTTTTCTATTTTTTATGTCCATCCAGCAATCTATCAAAGAAGAAATTAAAAAAGCGATGCTCGCGAAAGACGCTCTAAGACTCGGTGTCGTCCGCGGGATTTCTGCGGCATTTACCAATGAGCTTGTGGCAAAGATGAAAAAACCAACAGATGAGCTCTCTGATGCCGATGCCTTAGCTGTCATTAAACGCCTCGTAAAGCAAAGAAAAGACTCGATAGAGCAGTTTACCAAGGGCAACCGAATGGATCTCGTGAAGGTCGAACAGGCCGAATTGGGAGTACTCGAGACCTTTATGCCAAAAATGATGAGTAAAGATGAAGTCAAAAAAATCGCAACTGCGATGAAGGAAAAAATGGGTGTGACTGATAAAGCAGGAGCGGGCAAACTTATGGGTGCAGTAATGAAAGAAACAAAAGGAATGGCTGATGGGGGCGATGTGAAGACAGTGGTGGAATCACTTTTTTAAAACGAACCGATACTTTTTCTTGGACCAAATTGGTCCGGCATAGGAAACTCCGATACGCGCCGTCCTTCGGACGGCGCTTTTCTGTCCCCGCCCCGTAGTGAGCTTTGCTCTACTACTGGGGTCTTCTCCACCTTCTATCCAAAGCCCACTAAACGGCAGAGCGGGAAAACCGTTCTGCCGTTTATCTATTTTTAGCTCTCGTGTCAATTTTCCCGGACCCTCAGAACCTTCAACACCCCGAATAAGTACGGCCGAAGGATAATTTTTTTCGCCCGTCACAATATTGAGCATCCAATACATTCCATAACAAAGGTAAATATAAAAATGCCCGGCCTCTCCATACATAATTTCAGTTCGTTGCGTTCTCCCCTTGCAAGCATGGCAAGCCAAATCTTTCTCGCCATCATACGCTTCCACTTCTGTAATCTTAAGTCTCACAATCTTCTGCCCGATTTTACGTACCAAATATTTCCCAAGCAAATCTGGAGCAACTTCTAAAACCGGCCGATTGAAAAATTTTTGGGAAATAACTTTTTTCATTTCTTCAGAATATAAAAAAGTGGCAACATTGTCATGTCGCCACCGAACCTGCCCTAGCCTCTTCCACAGTCTCTCTGAATCCATCTTCAAAGGCTGAAGCAACCCAGCCATGAAAACGATGGCATTGATCTGGAGCGTCGAGAAGCTTAGAGTCAGGACCGCGGTTTCGGATGATTCCTTCTACAACCCTGCGTCCCATCTGCTTCATCCATCCCCATTTCCAGTTATTGCCACTCAGTCCACGAGGGTGGGGACAAGAGTCAAGATCGTCACCCTTCTTGTATGCTTCTTGCCCCTCACGCATAAACATTGCGACTTCGGGATCTAATCGCTGCATGGTATCTCCTCTCCCCACAAAGCATCCCTTCTTTCGTTAGCGGGATTTCTCCCCGATCGAAGAATCTCCAGATCCTTCAGAGGAAAAACCGGTACCGGCGGAAGAACGCTACTGGGTGTAGTTTCTTCTACGACCTTTGAACCCACTTCACCTTGATGATTCTGCATGGATCTTCGTCTCCTTTTTTTCGACAGAACTTTCCAAACACCGTGTCTTTGCGAAGCGCAATGACTTGTCTGGAAACTGTTCGCCTGTTCTCACAGATGCCCAATTTTCAAACAAGAAAGCCTCCCCAAGGGGAGGCTTTTGATGATGTGAGTGTTATATTTTCAGTTTATTCGCAACACGGATCAAAAGCCTCCCCTTTTCGAGAGTTAATAATAATCTTGCAAATAATGAGATTTCGCTGCGCCTGTGCCATGTATAAAATACTACGCCCACTAAAATAGATGTCAAGCAAGGTGTGGAAAAGAAAAAAGGCGGATGCACAACGCAACCGCCCTCGAAAAACCTGTTCCTCATCAATAACTTACTTCCGCCATCTTGAACGCCCGTTCAAGTTGGGGAAACATCGGTTCAACATCTCCGAAACTTGCAACCCTGTAGTAGGGGTCGAAGTCGACGCCGACCACGCCCGTCCGGAGAATCAACTCGTGATTGAAGAATTTGGCATTTACAACCCGCTTCCCGAATGCGTAGCGAGGCGTTT
>JAQTSY010000014.1 GCA_028711065.1 Minisyncoccota bacterium | reverse complement strand
ATATCCCCTGTAGGTCTCGCCGTCGAAGAATGAATGCTTTTTTTCCATCTAAATCAAAAAAATTATGATTACAATAGGCTTTTATTATCATCAAGCATGCCTTGCATCTCTTGCATCTGATATTAAGGGTATAACCAGCATGAAAGAGGGGAAACCCTTTAAAAAACAATCACGAATCAATTACATATGACAGGCGATGGAAAACACAAACCGATTATATCTCAGCCGGATTTCCTGAAGGAGTCATTTGTTCCGTCCCCGATTATGCGGCGAGAAAACCAGTTGGCGGAAATCAAATCAGCCCTTATCCCCTTTGTCAGGATGACAAGGCCGACGCATATCTGGATTACAGGGCCTTCAGGATCGGGCAAGACCCTTATGGCAAGGCACACCATGAATTTTATGGGCGAGAGGCATAATGTCAGCACTTTGTATATAAACTGCTGGGAGCATTGCTCACTGCATTCAATAATGGACAAAATCATGAGAGACTTAAGAATGCTTGGCGCTGAAAAAATCAGCACTGTGTTTAAGCTGGAGTGCTTCACCCGATATCTTGACAAAAACTTTGCGACGCTGGTCCTGGACGAGATCGACCAGCTGATGCCCAAGGACAGGAACCTGATTCTCTATAACCTCTGCGACATGAACAAGCTGAGCCTGGTGTGCATCTCATCCAGCCGCAACTGTTTCTTCACGCTTGATGACAGGATACGCTCCCGGCTCAACCCAAAGCTGATTGAAGTGCCATACTATACGACAGAAGATCTCAGGCATATCCTGCGGCAGAGGGCAGAGGCGTCCCTGTTCCCGGAGGCCTGGGACGATAGTGTCATTGAAAAGATTTCTGCCCTGTCCCGGGGCGATGCCAGGGTGGCCATCCGCACTCTATGGAACGCAGCAGTCTTTGCACAAAATGAGAACTGTCTTGAAATAAAGCCGCTGCATCTCGATAAGGCATGGGTCAGCGCAAAAACCATAAAGAAAAGCGTTGTGTTGAGCGCCCTCACTATACACCACAGGCTGATTCACCAGATCGTTGCTGAAAACGCCGAAAGCGGAATCCTTTCCAGGCCCATATGGCAGCTCTATCTTGAGCGGTGCAAGCGCAAGAAGCTGCAGCCGGTAGCATCCAGAACATTTTCATTATACCTGAAGCAGCTGATGACAAAAGGGCTTGTACGATGGGAGCGCGCAGCGATAAAGGGCAATGTAAGGATACTAAGGCCTGCTGGAAACGGCAATGGCAACGGTTTTTATTGAGCTGGTAGCTATGCGCAACGAAGAAGACGAAATTGCAGCCAGAATGCCCAAATGGGCGAGGATACTGGAGAAGGCTGCTGTTAAGAGGGCGAAGACCCATGAATAGGCTTGAAATGTTTAATCATGGGTCAACCATAAAAGATAATTATAAAATAGGCTATTAATAGGATTGCGGGCAGACTTATATGATAGATAAGAAGCATGGTCCTTACGGGCTTGGATTCAATTTTTCCCGATTTAATTGCGTCATCAACCATTGAAAACTGTTTCCAGCCCAACTCCTTTTCTATCTCAAGGATTCGATGTAGCTTGGTCTGAGAAATACTCCTGTGTCTTTTGAACCACATATGTACAAGAATACTGCACATTATTACAAAGAGTATGACAAAAGGAAACAGGTATAAAAATATCCTTCTATCTCTGCTCAAAAGACCGAAGGCCAAACCGATAAATATTAGAACTCCGGTTTGAGTCATAGTGCCAAACCGCATAGTCAGGTCATCGTAGTGCCGTATCATTTCCTGGGTTGCCTGATATTCCTTTATCAAAAATTTTTCTTTTTTCTGTTCAGAACTTGCCATTTCTTCCTATTCCTTTTTACTAAGGTGGAAACTAGCATTAGTAATGAGAGTCTCTACAATTTCCAGTGCTTTCAATACATCTGCGGGTGTTATTTCAAGTTCATTTCCTTGTTTCTCATAAACCCGGGCTTTTTCAATATATTTCACATCAATAAGGCCCAAATTATGTGTAATAACATGTCTCTTTAGAAACTGCTCTTGAAGAAATAACTTGTTTTCCTGGCTACATTCAGCAAACAAGCCCAGGGCAAGATCTCTGGAAAAAAAGAGTTCTGCCCCTTCGAGACGTTGAAAATTAGTTTTAATCTTTGTGATTCTGCTCTCAGCATCTTCTTTGTTGAACCTTTTCTTGATTTCGTACTGATAAATCTGCTTCAGAAAAGCCTCAAAAAGGCTAACTACATCCTCAAGAGCATTGCCTATCATTTGGCGGCCTACATCTGCCCCCTTTTCCCTAGCAATTCTTTCGCATTCTTCAATTAGCACCCTGATGATATTGGCGCTCCGATTCAGGTGCTGGAGCAGGTTGCCTTCTCCGCATAAAGGACAATGAAAAGATATTCCATAAACCGCATAGTTAAAACTGCAAGCATCGCAAATGACAGTTCGTTTTAACTCCTCCTCAACATAATGCCGCACGCTAGGAAGAGATCCTGGCTTGAAAGAAACGCTGATTGAAAACATGCCTTTCGGTGACGATGATGTTGGCCTGAATGCTTTCCCCATCATGTCCTGGAAAGTTTTTGATACATCACGGAAGATCATTGATTTTACCCATTCCATCTGGCTTTCTGTATGAAACTGCTGCATGTTTGCAGATGTCCCGCAATAAGGACAGGTCAAATCTATTTGTGAAAACTCGCTTGCTTTGCTCGCCATTTCATCTGGAATAGTCGTGCTGATCTTGAAGTACTTTGGTTGACATTCGTCGTTCGGACATTCACGGCCAATCATGCCATCCTGATCTTTTTCAAGGGGTATGCTAAATGAGTCTTTTCCATCCTCTGTTTTCCCCGTGCGGTATTTTTTCATATCATGAAAGATATCCATCACTGGTCCTTTGCAGAATTGGATATTTTTTTAAGCTGCCTTTTCTGCCCAGTCTTTCGCAATCATTGTTGCCTGTTCGAGGACGGTTTCAGTCGCCTTCTTCTGCTTGTCTGGCGGGTATCCGTATTTTTTCAAGACCCTTTTCACCATCACCCTTAACTGTGCCTGCGCACTTTCACGCAGGGTCCAGTCAATGGTAACATTTTTTCTGATTGTGTTAGCCAGGCTGCGGGCAATGGTCCTCAAGATTTCATCGCCGAGCACCTTTACGGCGCTGTCATTTACCTCAAGGGCATCGTAGAAAGCCAGCTCCGCTTCCGTGAGATTCAGCTTTTCACCACGCTTGTTCGCCTCCCGCATATCCTTGGCTAATTTTATCAGTTCTTCAATGACCTTCGCGGTTTCAATACTCTTGTTCTGGTATTTCTTGATGGCTTTTTCCAGCATTTCTGCGAATGATTTTGACAGAACGAGATTCTTACGCGACCTTATTTTTATCTCGTCATTAAGAAGCTTTTTCAAAAGCTCAAAGGCCAGATTCTTATGCTGCATGCCCCTGATCTCATCGAGAAACTCATCAGAGAGAATAGATATATCGGGCTTCTTGAGCCCCAAGGAGTCGAAGATGTCGATTACCTTGTCAGAGACGACGGCCTTGGAGATTATCTGCTTTATCGCTGAGTCAAGCTCTTCTTTGCTTTTTCCCGCTGTTATGGTTGTCTTCACAAACTGGGCCTTGAGAGCCTGGAAGAACCCGACATCATCCCTGATCCTCAGCGCTTCTTCGTGCGGAACAGACAGGGCAAATGCCTTAAGCAATTCCACGGTGTACTTAATGAACCTTTCGCGCCCGTCTTTTTGTTTTAATATAAAGTCCATTGTGGAGGCTATCACAGACATTTTTTCCGTTGGCCCGGCAGAGAAGAACTTTTTATAATCCATACCCTTGAGGAGCGCACAGATGATCTCATACTTTTCAAGCATCACCGCAACCATTTCTTCCTGCGGCACGCCTGTTTCCTTTTTGTCCCCTTCTGTATATTCTGCAAGCGCCTTCTTCAGGTCGTCTGCTATTCCGATGTAATCGACAATGAGCCCGCCCGGCTTGTCCTTGAAAACCCTGTTTACCCGGGCGATTGCCTGCATGAGGCCGTGGCTGCGCATTGGCTTGTCTATGTACATTGTATGGAGATTCTTTACGTCAAACCCGGTCAGCCACATATCCCTGACAATGACGAGCTTGAGTTCGTCGCCAGGATTCTTCATCCTTTCGCCAATATCTTTTCGCCTTTTCTTGTTTCTTATATGGTCCTGCCAATCTGTAGGGTCACTGGCAGAGCCGGTCATAATGACTTTCAGGAATCCCTTATCATCGTCCTTCTTATACCATTGAGGCCGCAGCTTGATAATCTCATTATGCAGGTCAACGCATATTCTCCTGCTCATGCAGACAATCATTCCCTTGCCGTCAAGGACGTTAAGCCGCTCTTCAAAGTGGCTCACAATGTCCTTGGCAATTCTTTTTATGCGCTTCTCGCTGCCGACAATTGCTTCGAGCCGCGCCCATTTGCTCTTGAGTTTCTCTTTCTTCTGGACCTCTTCGCCTTCTGTGACTTCCTCGAATTCCGGGTCTATCTTTGGCTTTTCCTCGGGCTTTAGCTCAAGCTTTGCAAGCCTGCTCTCATAATAGATCCTCACTGTCGCGCCGTCATTGACTGCCTGCTCCATGTCATATATGTGGATGTAATCGCCGAATACCGCCGGGGTGCTTCTGTCGGCTTTCTCGATAGGCGTTCCCGTGAAGCCTATGAAAGAGGCCTTGGGCAATGCATCCCTCATGTGCCTTGCAAATCCGTCTATGAAGTCGTACTGGCTCCTGTGGGCCTCGTCAGCTATCACGACAATATTTCTCCGGTCAGACAGCATAGGGTAGGTGTCGCCCTTAACCTCTGGCAGAAACTTTTGAATCGTGGTGAAAACAACCCCGCCTGACGCGACTTTCAGATACTCCCTAAGCGCACCGCGCGTCTCGGCCTGGACCGGCTTCTGCCTCAGCAGTTCGTTGTTTCTGCCAAAAGTATCAAAAAGCTGGTCATCTAAATCGTTCCTGTCAGTGAGCACAACAATTGTCGGGTTATCAAGCGCAAGAACAAGCTTTCCCGTGTAGAACACCATGGTAAGGCTCTTGCCTGAGCCCTGGCTGTGCCAGACAACGCCGCAGCGCCTGTCACCCTTTGGCCTTGATGCCTCGATAGTCGCCTCAATGGCCTTGTTGACCGCATAATACTGGTGATAGCCCGCCATTTTCTTCAAAAGTTGATTCTGCTCTTTCTCAAAAACAAAAAAGTGCCTCAGCAAATCAAGAAATGTTTTCTTCCCAAACATGCCTTTCAGGAGCACTTCCATTGACTTGCTCCTGGTCTCTGAATCTATTTCTGTCCCGTCGATTGTCCTCCAGAGCATGAACCATTCTTTATTGGAGGTGATGGTCCCGGCTCTCGCTTCCATGCCGTCGCTTATTACCAAAACACTGTTCAGGCGAAACAGGGATGGAAGCTCTTTCTTGTAAGTTTCAAACTGGCTAAAGGCTGTCCATACGGTTGCATTCTCATCAGCAGGATTCTTTAGCTCAATGACCGCGAGCGGCAGGCCATTGACAAATATGACCACATCCGGCCTCCGGTTGTTGTTCTCTTCAATCACTGTGAACTGGTTGACTGCCACAAACTCATTATTGCCAACATCATCAAAATCAAAAAGCCAGACCTTATCCCCGACAATGCGGCCTTCCTTGTTCCGGTATTCAACATCAACGCCGTTGACAACCATCCGGTGAAAGTGCTGGTTATTGACAATCAACTCCGGGCTTTCCACCCGAAGGACTTTCTTCACTGCTTCTTCCCTTGCCTCTTCCGGAATTTTTGGATTTATTCTCTCAATCGCGCTGCGCAGCCTTTCTGTCAGCACAACATCAGAATATGAGCTTCGCTCAGGCTTCACGCCATCAGGCGCAGGAGCTATGTCCGGGCCATACAGCGTTTTGTACCCCAGCCCCGACAGTATCTCCAATGCCGCGTCTTCAACCTCTGATTCGGTTATTATTTTTGTCATGTTATGACCTCAAAACCTGATACCCAGTATGCCTCCATCCTCAGTTGCATCTGTAAAAACTTTTCTCACGTATGAGCTAAAATCGAAATCTTTGCTGAAATCTTTTTCTGGAATACCATCCGAGTTTAGGGTGCAGATATATTGGAATCCTCGCTCTTTAGATTCCTTTGCCGCCAATTCCAGTGCCAGCGCTTTTTGCCTTTCATCGACATCAGCAAAAATGATACTATCGTGGATAAGAAAAATTGGCGAACATGCCTTTTCTGCCCACATTTGAGCAAGCATGAGGTCATAACAGAATATTTTCATGTTTCCAATACCATGACTTCCTGATCGCTCTATTTTTACGTTAAATTTATACCCAGTCGGGGAGGCATCTATAGAGAATATCCCTGGGGAGTCGTAAAGAGCATTTGAGTTTGAGTTAAAAAGCAGAATAGCCTGCTCTTTTTGATTTTTTCTTTCGTTCAAATCTGTCGTGGCTTGTTGCTGCAAAAGCGCTTGTTCTACTATAACCGCATTCTTCCCCTGCTCAAATTTCTTCAGGTTTTCTATTTTTATATCGAGGTCTTTTATCTGGGCTATTGTTTCTTGGTGCTTATTTTGCAATAATAGGATTTCATCAAGTGCCTTATGTTTTTTGAGTATTTGCATGAGCTTAGCACGCTCTCCCGAGAGCTTGCTTATCTCTGTCTCTCTTTCCGCTATGTTCCTTGTGAGGCGCTCCATTTCCTGTGTGAGAAATTCTTTTCGGTTTGCGACAACTTGTTTATGAAATGAAAGGACATCTCCAACCCGTTTTGTTACCGAGCCCGGCATTATTACACCCGCTTCCGTAAACATCCTTGTTATGTCTTCAGCTTTGGCTTCTGCTTCTTCCTTTAAGCTTCTCTCGTAATACTCAAGAATTCTCCTGTCGTTTATGTTAAGGTTGACTAGTTCGTGGCTATGGAATGTTAGCTCATTTGTCTCTTCCTCTATTTTTTTATATTGCGGATGGACATTGAAATTGTTTAGTTGCTTTTCCTCGCTCCTGGCTTGTGACTCCAGTCTTATTTTCAGCGCGTCCAACTCACCTATCGTACCCATGAGATTTGCAAGCATTCCTGTTTTTGCTTCTTGTTTTATCTGATTGATGACCTTTATTCTGTCCTTAATTACTTGCCATTTTGCTGCGTATCCCCAGTTCAAGTCGAGCAGAAAAGCATTGTTAACTTGTTTATCCCATTCCTGTTGACTTTTGTGTTGCTGGAAAGGATTTAGAAAACCTCCTCTTGCTCCATTTCTTCTTACAAAATATGAAATTATGCTCCTGAATGTCGGGGCATAATTAAGATCTGGATAGGAGAGTTGTAACCCAAACATGAACAGTCCTAAAACCTTATTCCAGTCTCTTGAAGACATTATTTGTTCGTTTGTTTTTTCGTCATTCTCTGGTTTTAAAGGCCAGTCAGAACAGTCCCCATCAATGATCACTTTGTTTTGGTCGGCAGTGTTCCTGGTAATTGAGTACCTCTTTTTCCCAATATCCAGATCAAGCGTAAACGACCAACCATCGAGTTGTTGCTTGCTTAGCGTCTCTCCCTTACCACCACCAAGGCAGAAATGAATTATCTCTATGAGCGTTGATTTTCCTAGTCCATTTCTGGAATCCTTTTTTGTTGAATCCTTTGTTCGCTCAGCAAGCGCCACATTAAGGCCAGGCTTGAAATCAACCCGCTTGAAGCTCGGCTTATCGCAACTGATCGAGTAAATCATTGTTTCACCTTTCGAAGTAGTCCGTTTTTAAAGTCAATTGCACCTAAGGTATATAGGAAATCCAGCCCCAGCGTGAAGCGTTCAAAAGTCTTTATTTCAGGAAGCGCGCGAGCCTTGCCCCAAAGAGAGCTTACCGTTTCCTTCTCATTAAGGCATCCTAAAAGTGCGCCTCCAACACCTAAAAGGCAGTTTGATAGCTTGATGTGCTTCGTTGGCAGTATCATTTTTCAAAAACCTCACATTGTTCAAAAAGATAAGTCAGGACGGCAAGCCCAGCTGCCATTTCCGTGAATTCTTTACGCCCATTTGATGCAAATTCAAACAGTGCTTCAAAAAGCTCATCACCTGATAGTTTCTCCTCATTCTTCAGACGCTTGTACTCGGTTACAAATCCCTGTTTGAGCCTCTCCCCAAACTCCACATCAAGATGTTTATCAATGAAATTTGCAACCTGTTTTACTTGCATTAATCCCGTTGTTATCAGTTTTTCTGTTTTGCCTGATAATGAATTTTTATTAATTTTATCTTTTGGTGGCACCAAAACAAGAGAATCGTCTTGTTCTGGCTGTACTGTAATAAGGTATTTTGTGATCGCATCCAATTCTGAGAAAGTCACATTAACAATCTCTTCTTCAGTCATCTTTTGAATCCATCCTTCATGCTCGGCCTTTATATGTTTTAACTTTTCTGCAGTATAAGTATTCGGCTGGTCATCAATCATCTTGTGGTGGTTTCCGCAGAGCAAAATAAGATTATCGTGACCATTTCTTTCATTGTCTGACATGCTTGCATCATAACGCGCAGCAGTAGGATTTTCTCCTTTTATGTGGGCCATTTCACCAATGATAGCTTCGCGGTCTTTATCGGTTCTATTGAGAACTAATAGCGTCCTGCACTCGGGCATGGCACATCTATTTCCACTTCTGCCCCAAAGAATTTTCTGATCTTTTGATGAAATACTGCTGCTCATTCTGAAACCTCTGCACTTCTCCCTGATGGTACATTAAAGCCTAATACTGTAAGTGTTAATTCCCTGTTTTTGTCATCCTTGTGGTGCAATATAAACCGAAAACCGGTTTCTGATTTGTATTCAAGCGACTTCTTGTAATTGCTGTGCTTTTTCACAGTTTCTGGAATGCCCTCAATTACCTTGCTGAAGTTGACGTTTCGATTGAATACCAAAACTGCTGTTTTTGTATCCCTCCATGAAGCATAACCAAGAAGCTGGTCAATCTTGTCAAGCAAAGATTTCTCGCCTTTCCAAAACATGCATTCAGCAATAAAGATATTCTTTCCATTCACCCGAATAAGAATATCTGTCTTGCCTTCATAATTAAAGGTCTCGCCTGTTGCTGCGCCCTCAAAATGCCCGTTTAATTGGACTAAAAAATGTTGCCT
>JAQTSY010000009.1 GCA_028711065.1 Minisyncoccota bacterium | reverse complement strand
CTGTGTTCACTAATAAATATTCTGAAGGATATATCGGGCGAAGATATTATGGCGGACAGGAATTTACTGACACTGTAGAAAAAATTGCTATCGAAAGAGCGTGCAAACTTTTTGGTGCAAAATATGCAAACGTCCAGACACACTCTGGTGCACCGGCAAATATCGGCCTCTATTTTGCTCTCATGGCACCGGGCGACACAATTTTGGGGATGGATCTCTCACATGGTGGACACCTTACTCACGGACACCCCGTAACTTCGATTTCCAAAATTTTCAAATTCGTTCGCTACCAGATGAAAAATATCGAGACGGGAGAGATTGATTACGTAGGTCTTCGAGAAACCGCTCTTCGAGAAAAGCCAAAAGTCATTCTTGCCGGCTATTCCGCATATCCGCGCGAGCTTGATTATGCGAAATTTGTGGAGATTGCTCGTGAAGTCGGCGCAGTGTGTGTGATGGATATTGCTCACATCGCCGGGCTTATCGCCGGCAAGGCAGTGAAAAATCCTTTTGATTATGGTTTTGATGTGATGACTTCTACAACTCATAAGACTTTGCGTGGTCCTCGTGGCGGTTTAATTTTGGTGCGCGAAAATGAAGAGCTGGCGAAGAAAATTGATAAATCCGTTTTTCCAGGACTTCAGGGCGGGCCACACATGCATACTGTTGCGGCAAAAGCAGTAGCGTTTGGTGAAGCATTGAAACCCGCGTTCAAAAAGTATGCCGAGCAGATTCTCAAAAATGCTAAAGCGATGGAAGCGGTTTTCAAGCGAGAAAAAATAAGAATGATTACTGGGGGCACTTCAAATCACTTAATTCTCGCGGATGTCTGGGGTTCGCTTGGAGTGTCTGGAAAGGAAGCACAGACGGTCTTGGATGAAGTGGGAATTACGCTCAATATGAATATGATCGCGGGGGATACAAGAAAGCCAATGGACCCGTCAGGAATTCGCTTCGGCACGCCAGCAATCACTACGCGAGGATTTAAAGAAAAAGAATGCGAAAGAGTGGCGGAACTTATTATCGAGACTTTGAAAAACAAAAGCGACGAAAAGAAAAAGAAAGCAATTCACACAGAAATAATGAAATTGGCAAAGAAGTTTCCGATTCCTGATAAATTTGTGTAAATTTATGAAAGGCAGACTTATTGCTATAGAGGGGCTTGATGGGGCAGGGAAAGCTGTTCAGACTAAGCTCCTTACCGAAGCTCTGCAAAAAGCTGGCAAAGAAGTGACACTTTTTGATTTTCCTCGCTATACAACTTCGATGTTTGGGAAGCTCACCGGCGAAGCGCTTCAGGGAATGTACGGAGACTTTCGAAATATGTCTCCTTTTCTTTCCTCACTCCCATTCGTACTTGATCGGGCAACAGCAAAAAATGATATTGAAAAAGCACTCGAGAAAGGAGATGTGATTTGTAATCGCTACACACCCTCGAATCTCGCCTATCAATCTGCGAAACTCCCGCCATCGCGACGTAAAAAGTTTGTCGATTTTCTTGAGAAAGCGGAATACGGAGAAATTGGAGTTCCCAAGCCGGATGTTGTTTTCTATCTCTCTGTACCAGTGGAAACTGCTCTCGGGCTCAATGCTCAAAAGCCGAAACGAGTCTATTTAAAGAAAGCGGGGGACAAAGATCAACACGATGAGGATGAAATGTATCAAAGCCAGGTTTTTGAGGTCTATCATGCTTTCGCAAAAGAGAAAAAAGGCTGGCATATCATAGAATGTGTAGCAGACGGGAAACTTCTCTCACCCGAGACGATTCATAAGAAGATCATAGCTCTTCTCTAAGTCCTCGTTTTCTTTTTCTTTCTCGATTCGGTATGATGGTCGCATGGCAAAATCCTCAAAAAACAGCACTTCTCGAGACCTGCAATTTCTCTTTGAGATAGGCACGCTTCGAAATATAGAACGTGTTTGGAAGCAATATATTGGCCTTAGTGTCGGGAATGTTCTCGAGCATACAGTCCGCGTTGCTTTTCTCGCCCTTCTCATTGCGCGAAAAGAAAAGGTGAAGAATGAAGAGAAAATTCTCAAAATGGCCCTCATCCATGACTTGGCAGAAACACGGGTCAGCGATCATATGTATGTTCATAAAGTCTATGTGACTGCAGATGAAGAAAGAGCGGCGCGCGACTTATTTAAGGGCACGCTTTTTAATGACTTGTATGCGGATGTGTTGAGAGAATATGAAGAGAGAAAAACTATCGAATCGAAGATCGTCAAAGATGCGGATAATTTGGAAGTCGATCTTGAGCTTAAAGAATTGGAGGCGCGCGGCTCTACTGTCCGAGAGAAACTCGCGATAAGCAGAAAAATTGTTCGGGGGAGGCTCTATACGCAAGCTGCGAAGAAACTTTGGGATGAAATTCAGAAAGCGGATGTGCATGGTTGGCACATCAATGCGGATGAATGGTTTAAGACTGCGAATTTTAAGAACAAGAAATGAGAGAAACGCTAGAGATTTTAGTAAAAAAAGCTTTGAAGACGCTTTCGATCGAAATAGAAAGCGTTTCTTTCGAGCATCCGACAGAAATTTCTCATGGGGATTATTCGACGAATATTGCTCTTGCGCTTTCGAAACATTCAAAAGAAAATCCTCGGGTTTTAGCGGAAAAAATTGTGGGGGAACTTAATAAAAAACTTCCGAAAGAGATCCACAGAGTGGAGGTTGCAGGAGCGGGGTTTATTAATTTTTATCTCTCGAAAGAGTTTTTTGCGGGACAAACTGCCGAAATTTTGGCAGAAGGCCAAAATTTCGGCCAAAACAGCTCTCTCAAAGGCCAGAAAACCTTTGTTGAATACACTCAACCCAATCCTTTCAAGGAATTTCACATCGGGCATTTGATGAACAACGCCATCGGTGAGGCAATCTCGCGCGTTGTAGAGACATCTGGCGCCGAAATAAAACGAGCGACATATCACGGAGATGTTGGAATGCATGTTGCAAAAGGAATTTGGGGTATTCAAAAAATGGGTGAGAAAAAAATTACTATACAAATACTCGGCAAAGCATATGCGCTCGGGAACACTGCTTACGAAGATGACGAACACGCAAAAAAGGAAATTGTTGCCCTAAATAAGATCATTTATGAAAAAAGCGATCCGGAAATACTAGCGCTGTATGAAGAGGGGAAAAGAATTTCCCTCGAGCATTTTGAGGAACTCTACAAAAAGCTCGGCAGTCATTTTGATTTTCATTTCTTCGAAAGCGATGCGGGGAAAATTGGCCGAGAAATAGTGCTGAAGAATCCAGAAGATCTTTTTGAAAAAAGCGAAGGAGCTGTAGTCTTCAAAGGTGAGACCCACAATCTTCATACTCGTGTCTTTCTCAATTCTGAAGGTTTGCCAACCTACGAAGCAAAGGAATTGGGTCTTGCCGAGCTCAAAAAAGAAGCGTTTCCTTACGATCTTTCCATTACTGTTACAGCATCGGAGCAAACAGATTTTTTCAAAGTGGTCAGGCGAGTTATTGAACTTTTGTGGCCAAAATATGTTGGAAAGATAAAACACATTCCGCACGGGATGCTTCGTTTACCCTCGGGCAAGATGTCTTCGAGGAAGGGAACAATTCTTTCTGCGGAATCTTTGATTTCCGATGTCGAGAAATTGGTGGAAGAAAAAATGAAAGATCGCGAGCTCCCAGCTGGTCAGAAAAAAGAAATTGTCGAAAAAGTGGCGATCGGAGCTATCAAGTATTCGATCCTCCGCCAATCTCCGGGTAAAGATATTATTTTTGATTTCGACAAATCCCTCTCATTTGAAGGGGATTCGGGTCCATATCTTCAATATACTGCAGTTCGTGCAAATTCTGTTCTGGAAAAAGCGAACGAGATGAAAATGAAATCGAGCGCCAAAAACGGAGAGGGAGAAATAAATCTTGTCGAAAAAATGTTGTATCGTTTCCCCGAAATTGTCGAGCTTTCTCTCAAAGAATATGCTCCGCAGTACATCGCGACATATCTTATAGAGCTTGCGGGAGCTTTTAATTCATATTATGGAAATACGAAAATTATCGATTCTGACGCAGGTGTATCCTACAGACTCGCTTTGACTCACGCGGTGAAAATAGTTCTTACCAAGGGTCTCAATTTGCTTGGCATACAAGTTCCGGAAAAGATGTAATATGAAAAAAATTATTCTCGCATCAGGTTCCCCGCGCCGGAAAGAAATTTTAGGAAGGCTCGGTATTCCATTTGAGGTCGTGCCAAGCGATTTTCAAGAGTTTATCGATCCGAAAATTTCACCACGTGAGCTTGCAGAAAAACTCGCAATTGGAAAAGCAAAAGCGGTGGCTTTCAAATACCCCGACGCAATTATTATTGGCGCTGATACTGTTGTCGCCCTCGATGGCGAAGCAATGGGGAAGCCCTCGACTCCCGAGGAAGCAATAGCAATGCTCAATCGTCTTTCTGGTAAAACTCATTCAGTTTTTACCGGCTTTACTGTGATGAGTACAAAAACAGGCAAGTCCGTTTCGGATGTCTGCGAATCAAAAGTTACTTTCAAAACGCTTTCTCCTGCCGAGATCGAGAAATATGTTCTAAGCGGAGAGCCAATGCAGATGGCCGGAGCCTATGCAATACAGAGCGGAGCGAAAGATTTTGTGGAAAAATATGAAGGCGATTACAACAACATCGTCGGACTGCCGCTTGTGCTTGTGCGCAATGCTCTCAAGATATTTGGTATTGATGTTTCTCGATAAGTATCGCGCGGTTGGCTCCGAGAACATAAACTGTTATTATTAAGGTATGGAAGGAGATTACGAAAAAGAAGATTTGGAGAGATCACTGCCCTCGGAGACACCTCATTATCCGGCTCGTCCGCATTACTATGGCGACATCGTAAGGCAAGCGCTTTTCGCCATAGGCATCATTATGATTATTGGCCTGCCAATCTTTACCGATAAAATCAATTTCAGCGCTTTTTTCATCATATTGGGGATTCTCGGAGTCAATCTTTTCGCTGGGCTTACGAATCCCAAGCAAACCGTGAGTATTTGGGGTGATTTCATCGTCTCTTTTATTGGCCTTGTGTTCTTTGAGCTCATCGCCTTTTTTTATTACGCTGCATATCACAGAGTATTGGATCTCTATTTTTGGTTTAATCAAATAATCGCGATTCTTTTCTTTGTATCTCTGTATTTCAGTGTAAAAACTCTCCGTGGGATGCTCGTGGGTTCGATTGAAGAAGAACAGTAGCTTTGCCTCGTAGAGAGGCTACTCTTGTGCTAAAATTGCCTCTATCGTGGAGGAAAATAAGGAGAAAACGACTGAAAAAGAGATGGGTCATAAGAAGACTCCTCTTGGTATGAAAAAGAGCGCTATCGCTCTTCGTGAAGAGGAGGTTCTTCGCTTTTGGCAGGAAAACAAGATTTTTGAAAAAAGTCAGACTGGAAAGGAACACCTCGAAGAATTTGTTTTTTACGATGGTCCTCCATTCGCAACTGGACTTCCACACTACGGACACATTTTGACTGGCACTCTTAAAGATGCCATTCCTCGCTATCAGACAATGAAAGGGAAGCGTGTTGCCCGCCGATGGGGATGGGATTGCCATGGGCTTCCGATGGAAAATATTGTTGAAAAGGAGCTCGGACTTAAAACAAAAAAAGATATCGAAATACTCGGCATCAAGACTTTTAACGAAACCGCTCGAAAGGGAGTGCTTCGGTATGCAGATGATTGGAAGAAAATTATTCCGCGGCTTGGACGTTGGATAGATATGGAGAATGCATATCGTACGATGGATGCTTCCTATTCAGAAACCGTGTGGTGGATTTTTAAAACCCTTTTCGATAAAAAACTTATATACAAAGGCTTCAAGTCGATGCATATATGTCCTCGATGCGAGACAACCCTCTCCAATTTTGAGGTAAATCAGGGGTACAAGGATGTCACCGATATTTCTGTTACAGCAGAATTTGAACTTACGGAAAAGCCGAAAACTTTTATTCTTGCTTGGACAACAACTCCTTGGACTCTGCCGGGTAATGCGGCTTTGGCAATTAATCCGAAAACTGAATACGTCGCCGTCGAAGGAGAAGAACCGGGCAATACCTATATTCTAGCGAAATCTCGCGTCGAGACGGTTTTCAAATCAGGGTATAAAATTTTGCGAAAAGTTGAGGCAAAAGAACTTTTGGGTAAATCGTACAAACCGCTTTTTGATTATTATGTCGGTGCCGCAAAACTCGAAAATAAAGAGAATGCCTGGAAAATTTATGCGGGGGATTTCGTAACAACAGAAGATGGGACAGGAGTCGTGCACATTGCTCCCGCCTTCGGAACTGACGACTATAATTTGTCACGAAAAGAAAATCTCCCTTTCATTCAGCATGTCGGGATGGACGGGAAGTTTAAAAAAGAAGTTACGGATTTTGCGGGGCAATTGGTAAAACCAAAAGAAGATCCGCAGAAAACAGACATTGAGATAATTAAAAATTTAGCTCATCGGGGTCTTCTTTTCGCCAAAGAGAAGATCATCCACTCGTATCCGCATTGCTGGCGATGCGAGACTCCGCTTTTGAATTACGCTACTTCGTCGTGGTTTGTGAAAGTTACAGAGATAAAAGAAAAGCTCGTTTCAGAAAATAGGAAAGTGAATTGGGTGCCGGAAGATCTGCGTGACGGAAGATTTGGAAAATGGCTCGAAGGCGCGCCGGACTGGGCAATTTCTCGTTCACGATTTTGGGGCGCTCCGCTTCCTGTGTGGGAATGCAACAAGTGCGAGAAGCGGGAAGTTATTGGTTCTATCGAGAAACTTCGCGAGAAATCTTCTCGAAAAAATAACTATTTTCTGGTTCGGCATGGAGAGGCAGAATCCAACCTGACCGGGACGGTAAGCTGTCGTCCCGATGATCCTTACAAGCTCACAGAGAAAGGGAGAAAAGAAGTAGAAGCAACAGCAAAGCTTTTGAAAAAGAAAAAGATCGATGTGATTTTCGTTTCTGATTATGTCCGGACTAAAGAGACCGCAGAAATAATTCGAGAAGCTTTGAATATTTCTCCCGACAAAGTTATCATCGATATTCGACTTCGAGAAGATAATATTGGAGTGTATCAAGGTAAGACCTGGAAAGAATATCAGGATGAATATCCGTATCTCGAGCGATTCGTGAAAACTCCGGAAGGCGGAGAGACGCTTGCGGAAGTAAGAAAAAGATCTGGAGATTTTCTTTTCGATATTGATTCTCGGTTTTCCGGTAAAAATATTCTTATCGTGAGCCATGATACCCCGATGACTTTAGTGGTAGCAGCTGCGGGGGGGTGGACAAAGGAAAGAATTCTTCTCGGCCACGAGCGGAAAACCCCTGAACCCTTCTATTTTCAGCCGGCGGAACTTCGGGAAATTTCTTTTTCTCCTTATCCTCATAATGATGACTATGAACTTGATCTCCATCGACCGTATATTGATGAGGTGACGTTTCCTTGTGATTGTTGTCCAGGAGAGATGAAAAGGATTCCCGAAGTTTTTGATTGTTGGTTTGAATCGGGCTCGATGCCGTACGGACAATTTTCCTATCAAGGGGAGGCGCTTAAAGATTTTAATCCGAAAAAGAGCGTTGGATTTCCAGCGGATTTTATCGCTGAAGGACTTGATCAAACTCGCGGGTGGTTTTATTCGCTCATCGTTCTCGGTGTCGCTCTTTTTGGGAAAAGTCCATTTAAAAATGTGCTTGTAAACGGACTTGTGCTAGCGGAGGATGGCAGGAAGATGTCCAAAAGTCTTCAAAATTATCCTGATCCATTGGACGTGGTGAATGTCTATGGTGCTGATGCGCTTCGATTCTATCTCCTCTCTTCTCCTGTTACTCATGCGGAAGATCTGAATTTCACAGAAAAGGGAGTTGATGAAGTAATGAAGAAAATCATTATGCGTCTTGAAAACGTACTCTCTTTTTACGAACTCTACAAAGGAGGTTACAACGATGTTCCGAAAGATCCAAGCACCTCACATTCTCTTGATCAG
This sequence comes from Minisyncoccota bacterium, assembly GCA_028711065.1. GTDB lineage: Bacteria > Patescibacteriota > Minisyncoccia > Phycocordibacterales > JAQTLZ01 > JAQTLZ01. The sequence goes on along the minus strand of JAQTSY010000009.1, from coordinate 33,013 downwards.
TGGGTTGTCTCCAGGCTCAATGAGCTCGTGTTTGAAGTAGAGAAAGGAATGGAAGCATACGAGCTTGATCGAGCGTGCCGACCGCTTCTTGGGTTTGTAGACGATCTGTCAACGTGGTATCTCCGCCGTTCCCGAGACCGATTTAAAGGTGATGATACGGAGGATAAAATGTCAGCCTTAAAAAGTACCCAATATGTTCTTTTTAAGCTTTCTAAAATTATTGCTCCCATAATGCCGTTTCTCTCGGAAACAATATACGGTCGAGTGAAGGGGAGCGGTGGAAAAGAAAGTGTGCATCTCGAAATGTGGCCGAAGAAAGAAAAAATAGATTCGAAACTTCTGAAAGAAATGGAAGGGGTGAGAAATCTTGTTTCCCTTGGTCTCGAAGCTCGCTCCAAAGCGCTTATCAAGGTCCGTCAGCCGCTCGCGAAAATAACGGTAAAAGCAGAAAAAATATCACCTGAACTGGTCGGACTTATTAAAGATGAATTGAATGTAAAGGAGGTGATTTTTGATGCGAAACTTTCTTCAAATGTTTTGCTCGATACCACTATTACGCCTGTTCTAAAAGAAGAAGGGGAATATAGAGAACTTATTCGAGTTATCCAAGATTTTAGAAAAGAAAAGAAACTTCAAGCGAGCGACAAAGTATCACTTTCTCTGACTGCACCGAAAGAGATTCTGGCTATCGTAAAAAAATTCGAAGCTGAAATAAAAAAGGTTTGCAACATCACCGGATTTGAGACGAGGGAAGGGGAGTTTGAGCTTAAGTTGTAAGTCTCTCATGCACCACATCTACCAGACCGAAGGGTTTGTTATTGGCGGAACGAATGCCGGTGAGGCAAATCGGTATCTCAAAATTTTCACGCGTGATTTCGGTATGATCTCCGGTTCTGCACAGGGGATCCGGCATTTAAAATCAAAACTCCGCTACAGCCTCCAAGATTTTTCCTATAGTTCCGTTTCTCTGGTCAAAGGAAAAGATCTTTGGAGAGTGGTAAATGCTGAAAAAAAAGAAAATCTCTGGGAGCTCTTTCGGAAAGACAAGAAGAGACTCGAAATTTTTGCCCGCTCCCTCTCGCTTCTTAAAAGATTTTTACACGGAGAAGAGAAAAATGAAGCGCTGTTTCGTATCTTCTCTTCCAGCTGTTTTTTTCTTGCGAACTCACAGGCGCTTTCTTCGGAGGAGCTACGCAATTTCGAATATATTTTAGTGCTTCGTATTCTGCATCATTTGGGCTACCTGAAAGAGCTTTCAGAACTAAAATCCTTTTCCGAGACAGAGGAGTGGGGTGGGAGCATCCTCTCTCGCATTGAGGAATATAAGGCCCTTGCTCTTCAGGAAATCAACCGCTCACTCAAGGAAAGCCAGCTCTAAAAGAAGTTTTTTGTGCTATAATTTCCTCTAACGCTCGCAATATTACCTATGGTCAGAGAAGAAGAGAAAAGCAGAATAGATACGCTTGAGAAAAAACTCTACACTCGGGATGGAAAGCCCTGGGTTCCTCGTCGGAAAGTTTTACCTCATGATTCTTCGGAAACACCGAAAGCGTGGGATGATTCCAAAGATATACAGCCGTCTTCTGATTTTGAGAAAGATCCTGAAGATATTTCACATCGGATTCCAATCTTCAAGAAAATATTTTTTGTCGCTCTCGTTTTCTTTCTGGTATCTCTTTGCTTCGGTCTTTTTATGTATTATTTTGGTGGAAATACAGTCTCTTCTGAAAACATCTCAATTTCCGTGCTCGGACCCGTATCTGTTGGGGGGGGAGAGGCGCTTCCGCTTGATGTTACGATTCAAAATAGAAATAAATCACCTCTTGAATCAGCAAGCCTCGTTATCACGTATCCAGACGGTACAAAATCTTCAAAAGATTTAAGCGTAAGTCTGCCTCGAGAGCGCGACGATATTGGAAATCTTGCTTCAGGCGATATTTCACATTTCAGAATTAGCCCTGTTCTTTTTGGTGAAGAGGGTGCGACTGAAGCTATTAAATTCAGCCTCGAGTACCGTATTCGGGACTCTAACGGGCTTTTTAATAAAGATTTTACCTATAATGTCGGGATCACCTCTACGCCCGTCACCCTCACTGTCGACTCATTGAAGGAAATAAATTCCGGCCAGGATATCGAAATAACTCTTACTCTCGTCTCTAATTCTCCAGACGTAATCAATAATCTGCTTCTAGATGCGAGTTATCCTTTTGGTTTCAGTTTCGCAAGCGCAAATCCAAAGCCGATCTATCAGAATCATCTGTGGAATCTGGGCGATGTGGAGGCTGGGGGCAAAAGGACCATAAAGATAAGAGGCAAGTTGGAAGGGCAAGATGGAGAAGAGAGAATATTTAAATTCAACGCAGGTTTGCCGAAGGCAAAAGGCAATAATATGATCGACGTCGCATTTATTTCGGCCTCGGATTCGATAACAATTCAGAAACCTTTCATCGGTCTCGGACTATCTCTTGATGGCAATACTGGGCAGGGTGCGATTATGAAAAGTGGAAAAACAGCACGGGTGCAAATAGATTGGTCAAATAATCTTGCTTCCCAGGTCATCAATGCTTCGGTCATTGTAAAACTAACGGGAGGTCTCATCAACAAATCTTCTGTCATTCCAGAACAAGGATTCTATCGTTCGAGTGATAACACTATCACCTGGGATAAAACAACAAACAATGAATTTCAAGTTGTTGATCCCGGAACCGATGGCAAACTTGCTTTCCAATTTTCTACATTGCCGCTTGTGCAAGGAGGGACTGCGGTGCGAAATCCCGAGATCCGCATTGAAGTGAGCGCAAAAGGAACGCGTACTTCTGATGCTAATGTTCCTGAAGAAGTTGATGCGCTTGTCACTCGCGATGTAAAAATTTCCACTGATTTGAATCTTTCTTCTCGTGCTGTATACTCAATCGGTCCATTTGAAAATTCGGGGCCAATGCCGCCGCGTGCTGATCAAAAGACGACATACACAGTTATATGGGGCGTGACTAATTCTTCCAATTCTGTGTCAGGAGCACAGGTGAGAGCCACTCTCCCTTCCTATGTAGATTGGCTCAGTTTAGTCAATCCTTCTACAGAGCAAGTCTCTTATAATCCCGTGAGCCGCGAGATAGTATGGGATTTAGGGAATGTAAAAGAAAATACTGGCGTGACTGGTTCGCCTCGCGCTGTGGCATTCCAAGTCTCGCTTCTTCCGAGTGTAAGTCAGGTGGGGAGTCACCCTGGTATCATAGGCGACGCGACTCTTTCTGGTACTGATGACTGGAATGGTGATGATGTTGGATCTACAGACAGGGCCTTAACTACCGAAATTGTGAGTGATCCAAATTTCACTGATGGGGAGCAAACAGTGGGACAATAAAATAGATTTCCATGTCAGATTCAAAAGAAAATAAGAAAATGGAAGATATTATCGCGCTTTGCAAGCGGCGCGGTTTTGTCTATCAGGGTTCGGAAATTTATGGGGGATTAGCCGGAACATGGGATTACGGGCCATTAGGTCTCGCGCTCAAGAAAAATATTGAGAATTTGTGGTGGCGCTTTTTTGTCGATTCTCGTGATGATATGTACGGGATTGATTCAGCGATTCTTATGAACCCAAAAGTCTGGGAAGCAAGCGGGCATGTGAGCGGTTTCAGTGATCCCTTGGTTCAGTGTGAAAAATGCAAACGCCGTTTCCGCGCTGACCATTTGGATGATGCAAAAAAATGTCCGGAGTGCGGGGGTAAACTAGGCGAGCCGCGGCAATTTAATATGATGTTCAAAACATCCGTAGGTTCGGTGGATGGCGCAGACACTACTGTGTACATGCGTCCAGAAACCGCGCAGGGAATGTTTGTTAATTTTAAAAATATCCTCGATTCCTATCACCCGAAGCTCCCGTTCGGTATTGCCCAGATTGGCCGGAATTTCAGGAATGAAATTGCGCCGCGTGATTTTATATTTCGAGTACGTGAACTGGAAATAATGGAATTTGAGTATTTTATTGAGGAGAAGTCGTGGTCTGAACAATTTGAGTATTGGCAGAAACAGATGCACGAATGGTTTAAGCTCCTCGGATTTGCAAAGGATGATATTCGAGAGATTGAAATTCCTGATGGCGATCGTGCTCATTATTCGAAACGCACTGTAGATTTTCATTTTAACTATCCGCACAAATTTGATGAGATAGGGGGGCTCGCGTATCGCACGGATTTCGATTTGAAGAATCACATTAAACACAGTGGGGTAGACCTCTCTTACCTCGATCCGAATACGAACGAAAGATCAGTTCCGCACGTATTGGAGCCAACCTTTGGACTCGGTAGGCACCTTTTGGCAGTTATGGTAAAAGCGTATACCGAAGATGAACTCGGCGGTGAGAAGCGAATCTTTCTTAAATTTCCACCCCACCTTGCTCCGATAAAGGCCGCTGTGTTTCCACTCCTCAAAAATAAGCCGGAGTTGGTAGCGAAGGCGCGTGAAATTTATACAGAACTCAAGAAACAGATCCCGCAGATCATGTTTGACGACAATGGAAACATCGGCAAACGATACCGTCGACAGGACGAGATCGGTACACCGTATTGTATAACAGTAGATTTCGATACTATTGAAAAAGACGCTGGCGTCACAGTTCGAGATCGTGATACTGGAAAGCAGGAGCGGGTTTCTTTAAGCGAGCTTAAAGGTTTTATGAAATTATAATCTCTATGGCGTCTGTCGAAGTGCCGGATCCAAACGAAGAAATAAAGAGAGTGAGTTTTGAAGTTCCCCCAGAGTACCATTTTGATGAGGGTCTTCTACATATAACAGAGAAAATTGAAGCCTTGTTAGATTCTGGTTCAAAATATGTCACTGTTGCTATCGGAGGGCTTTCTCACGACGATATAGATATCGGAAAGACGACTCTAAGTGCGGCTATTATCAGGCACTTCACTGCAAAGGATATACCCGTTTATTCTGTGCCTGCCCCAGGAGATTTGGCGATAGAAGGTCTCGTCACTTTGCAGAAACTTATCAGAGACTCGGGGAAAGAAAACGCAGGCGGAATTATTCTTTTTAATGCTTGGCATACACTCGTGGTTCCTCCGGCAAAGATGGCAACGGCAGGATCTAATCAGGAGACTATTCTGAAAAAGCACGCAGAAAGAGTAAATCTGCCAATTGAAAAAATTGACCTTAAGATTGGTCTTTATAGGCCTGACCGTCCTTACGCTAAGAAGAATTCTCGTAACGAAACTGTTTTTCCGTTAGCGGATATTGTTATTTGCAATGAGAAAGCTATCGATAAGGGGGAAGTAGAATATTGATTCTTTCGAAATGTTTTTGGTGGTAAAAATCTCGAAGGTATTGTATAACTACTCTAGCTAGCCGTTCCTGTGATTTTCCTTCCGCTCACCCCTCTTCCTAAGGAGATTCAAGCATGTCTGTCACATTTTTCGCTCCAGTAAAGCTGGATCAAAAGCTTTGGTTATACCGTCTAACCGAAGCAGTCCTGAAGCAGATTGGAGTCAGTGAATACGGGGTTGATACCATGATGGAGCAGCAGCCATTGGTTGAGGCAGCCTTGAAAGAGATTTGCCTCACTCACTCCGTGAAGTTCGCACCCGGTCTCGATCTCGTGCGGTCATTTGAAGTCGTCGTATCTGGGCGCATCTGCTTCGCTGAAATATTCAGGTTCACGTGCTGCATCGGACCTGAAGGATTGCTGGCAATCGCTCGAAAATACAAACGCAGCCCTGTAGGAATGTTGGGTGCCGGGCTCGTGGCGTTGAAGCATGCTTCCGAGATACCTTCTGATCATTGGGTGGTGTGTCCGGATGAAAGGGAATCATTGCCCGTGGAGGATGGACACCTCATGATGCATGTCATCCATCGCACGGGCGACGGTGCAGAGGTTTATTTGAACTCTCTCGGCAATGGATGCACTGAAGGTGCCTATGTGATGTTTTTGCGCGAAAAAGAATGTTTCTGACCTCGCAAGCTCTCCAATCCTAAGCAAGAGGATTGAGAGAGTTTTTTTCTTGTCTCTTTCTCATTTTTTCGGTAAAGTAGTCCCTATGAAATATTCCAAAAAAGTTTTGCCAAATGGGCTTCGAATCATCACGGTGCCCATGAAAGATAATCCGACCGCGACAGTCATGGTGCTTGTCGAAGCTGGCTCGAAATACGAGACGAAAGAGATAAGCGGGATTTCCCATTTTCTTGAGCATATTTGTTTCAAGGGCACAAAGAAACGCCCATCTTCTTTTCATATCACGCGCGAACTCGATCAGATTGGAGCGACGTACAACGCGTTTACCAGCCAGGAATTTACTGGCTACTATGCGAAAGCTCGGGCCACAAATCTTCCCGAAATCCTCGACATTATCTCTGATTTATATTTAAATCCTGTTTTTCCAGAAAAAGAAATTGAAAAAGAAAAAGGCGTTATTGTCGAGGAGATCAATATGTACGAAGACACTCCTCAAGATCATGTGCAGGATATGTTCGTGAAGCTTTTGTACGGCGATCAGCCAGCGGGATGGAATGTTGCTGGAAGAAAAGAGGTGGTGAATCGCCTCAAGCGTGATGATTTTGTAAAATACAGGAGCGAACATTATGTATCGAGCGCGACCACGATCATTGTCGCTGGTCACATTGAGGAAAAGACCGTTATCTCTGAAATTGAAAAACTCTTTAAAGATATTTCTCATTCGAAAAAAGACGGGAAGCTGAAAGTTATAGAAGCACAGAAAGTTCCCGAAATTCTTTTAAAAGAAAGAAAGGGTGATCAAGCGCATCTTGTGCTCGGTGTGCGCACCTTTGATGTGTATGATAAAAAAAGCAGAGTGGCCAATCTCTTGGCGGGAGTTTTGGGCGGGGGAATGAGCTCGCGTCTTTTCCAAAAACTTCGGGATGATTTGGGAATTTGTTACTACGTTCACGCGGGGAATGATGCTTCAACTGATCACGGATATTTTTCGGTCTCGGCTGGAGTAGATGTAAATAGAGTAGAAGAAGCGATTCAAGCAATCCTTATGGAACTCAAAAAAGCAAAAGAAGAACTCGTCTCTCTTGAGGAATTAAATCGCGTCAAAGAATACATCATTGGGCATCTCTATCTTGGGCTCGAATCCTCGAATTCTCTTGCGAATTTCTATGGTTTTCAGGAAGTTCTCAAGCGTTCTATCCTTCGTCCAGAGGAAGTGGTGGCGGAACTCAAAGCAATTACGCCCGAACAGATCCAAACTATCGCAAAAGAAATTTTCCGTGATGAAAGATTGAACCTCGCTCTCATCGGCCCATACTCGGATTCAAAAAAATTCTCTTCGGTCGTAAAGTTCTAAATACCTTTGAAAAGGCCTGTCTTGGGTGCTATGATACCCCTATGAACAATGAGCCCCAAAATACCCTCATTCACATCTCCACGGGCACTATCATCAAAAGTCTCCTGTTTATTATCCTTGTCCTCGCTCTCTACTTTTTAAGAGATATTGTTCTCATTATTTTGACTGCGATTGTTATTGCCTCGGCTATCGAGCCAGCAACCCGATATCTCGTAAAGAAAAAAATTCCTCGCACATTTTCTGTCATTATTCTCTACGTGCTTGTTATTTTTGCTCTCGCAGCCGTCTTTTATTTCCTTCTCCCGACTCTTCTGTCAGAGACGACAAGTTTCCTGGAGCGAATAAACTCGATTGATGTCCTCGGTACCCTCAAAGAACAGGGGATACTCTCTCCCGACAATCCGCTCCAAGGCCTTTCTTCTCAGTTTAATCTGCAAGGCGTTATTGGATCGGTGAGGGGAGTCGTGAACCAATTTTCAAGCGGATTCTTCAACACCGCGAGTATTCTCTTCGGCGGAGCGCTTTCTTTCATCCTCATATTCGTGCTCTCTTTTTATTTTGCGGTGCAGGAAGATGGAGTGGAAGATTTTCTCCAAGTTGCGTCGCCTATTCGGTATAAAAATTACGTAACAGATTTGTGGAAGCGCTCGCAAAAGAAGATCGGCCTTTGGCTCCAAGGCCAGCTTCTTCTCGGTCTTCTTGTTGGAGTTTTGGATTTTCTCGGCCTTACTATTTTTGGAATTAAGCATGCGCTTCTTCTTGCGGTTCTCGCCGCACTCTTGGAGATTATTCCGCTTTTCGGCCCGATCCTCTCTGCAATTCCAGGTGTTGCTATTGCGTTTGTGAGCGGAGGAACTCCTCTCGCACTTTTAGTGCTCGCTTTGTACGTTATTGTTCAGCAGTTTGAAAATCACCTCATCTATCCTTTAGTGGTAAATAAAATAGTGGGGATTTCGCCGATTCTTGTTATCGTCTCGCTTCTTGTTGGATGGAGGCTCGCAGGATTTCTCGGTGTGCTTCTTTCAGTGCCTGTCGCAGCGGTGTTTATGGAATATTATACTGATGTGCGAAAGAATAAATTCGGACATCTGACCAAGGTGAGGGAAGGGTAGGGACCCGTCCCGCAAGACCTTGAGTGTTTTGTAATCAAAAAGCGAAAGGTGTACAGCTCCTGTAAGGAGGAATATCAAAGACATAATTTCATGGCAGAAAAGAAATCCTTTTATATCACGACGACTCTTCCGTATGTGAATTCTGATCCGCATATTGGTTTTGCTGCGGAAATTGTGCATGCGGATATTTTGGCTCGCTACGCTCGCCTCTGCGGCTATGAAGTCTTTTTCAACACTGGCACAGATGAACACGGGATCAAGGTGTATCGGAAGGCGCAGGAAGAGGGAATTTCTACTCAAAAATATGTTGATGAGAAGGCAACGCATTTTGAAAGCCTAAAACTTTCTCTCAACTTAAGTTTCAATAGTTTTGTCCGAACAACTGATCCTAAACACAAAAAAGCGGCGGGAGGCTTTTGGGAGGCCTGTGCCGCGAATGGCGACATCTACAAAAAAGCCTACAAAATCAAGTATTGTGTTGGTTGTGAGTTGGAAAAAACGGAATCAGAACTTATTAATGGTCGTTGTGCGATACACCCAAATTTAGAGCTCGAAATTATCGAAGAAGAAAATTATTTTTTCAGATTTTCAAAATATCAGAAAGCACTTTTAGATCTATACGAGAAAAATCCAGAATTTGTTGTTCCTGCGACGCGTTTGCATGAAATAAAAGCATTTGTTGAAAGGGGACTTGAAGATTTTTCAATTTCCCGTTTAAAAAGCAAAATGCCATGGGGAGTAGATGTTCCCGGGGATAGCGAGCATGTCATGTATGTGTGGTTTGATGCGCTGGTAAATTACATTGATGTCATTGGTTGGCCCGAAGATAAAAAAAGTTTTGAAAAATGGTGGCCTGGAATCCAAATTGCCGGTAAAGATAATCTTCGTCAGCAATCAGCAATGTGGCAGGCGATGCTTATGAGTGCAAAACTCCCAACATCAAAACAAATCATTATCCGAGGATTCATAAACTCCGGTGGACAAAAAATGTCCAAATCTTTGGGGAACGTCATCAATCCCTTTGATCTCGTAAAAGAATATGGCACTGATGCGGTGCGCTATTTCCTCGCTAGGGAAGTGACTCCTTTTGAAGACAGTGATGTGACGCTTGAGCGGATAAAAGAGGCCTATAACGCAAATCTTGCGAATGGGTTGGGGAATTTAACCTCAAGAATTCTCAAAATGGCAGAGACGAATCTCGAGAAGGCGGTTGAAATTCCAGAAAATACCATTCCGGAAGTCTACAAAAAAGCTCTCGAAAAATACGATATAAAGACGGCAGCGGATTACATATGGCAAGAAATTGCCGTGCTTGATTCGATCATTCAGGAAGAAGAGCCTTTCAAACTCGTAAAAACGAATAAAGCAGAAGCGATAATAATTATTGAAGATTTATGTGTCCGTCTCTACACAATCGGTAGAATGTTAAATCCAATCTTGCCCGAAACTTCAGAAAAAATTAAATCTGCGGTAAAGGCAAACAAAATGCCAGAAGTTTCTCTTTTCCCGAGGAAGGAGTAAAAATATTGATTTAAACTCATTTTTACTGTAATTTGTTTTTAGAGGAAGTTACCAGTACACATTGGAGAATTCATCATGGCAACTGTGGTTGTAAAGATTGACCGTGATGAGATTCTAAAACTCATCACGAAGAATTGGCCGGACAAAAGGGCTGTTTTCATGGCTTTGGGAACCCGAACTTGGGAACTCATGGATAAACCCAGGCGGCGGAGTGCCGAATGGATCTGGCCCGCCATTCTTTTGAAGCACTTTGGGTGGGGGCTTCAAAATAGTGCCCGAACTCCTGAAGATTGCGTTGTGCACTTCAGAGAAGTGATTGAATATCTCGAGAAGCCGAGATATGTTTCGTCGGAATGACCGCGTCAGTAAGACGCGGTTTGTTTTTATGCTAAAATTCAGGAATGAAATTTCAATTCGTAGATATACATACTCACGTCAATTTTGCCGCCTTCGATAAAGATCGTGACGAAGTCATTAAACGCGCTTCTGATGCAGGAGTGGCGATGATAAATGTTGGTACTCAAGTAGATACTTCAAAAAAGGCGATAGAAATGGCTGAAAATCACGAGAATTGTTACGCAATTGTCGGTCTCCATCCCGTTCATACTTCAAAATCTTTTCATGATGAAAAGGAACTAGGTGAAGGTGGAAAAGAGTTTACTTCTCGAGGCGAGCAATTTGATACGAGCGTTTATCGAAGTATGTTGAAGCATCCGAAAGTAGTGGGGATAGGGGAATGCGGACTCGACTACTATCATCTCGATGAGGAGTCAATAAAAATCCAGCAGGAGAATTTTGAAATGCAAATTGATTTGGCGAATGAAGCGGGAAAGCCTTTGATGCTTCACGTCCGCTCGAATAAAGAGTCTGGAAAAAGCGCTTATAAAGATGCGCTGGAGATTTTAAAAGCTCGGGCCAAAGTAAAAGGTAATTTCCATTTTTTTGCCGGTACTTGGGACGAAGCAAAACAAATTCTTGATTTTGGTTACACAATTTCTTTCACGGGGGTAATTACGTTTGCTAGAGATTATGATGAGGTTATTAAAAATGCTCCGCTTGAGATGATTATGAGCGAAACCGATGCTCCATACGTCTCGCCGGCGCCATTTCGAGGGAAAAGGAACGAACCAGCCCATGTGAGGGAAGTGGTTAAGAAAATTGCTGAAATCCGAGGGGAGGACTATGAGAAAGTGCGGGCCCAGCTTGCCGAAAACGCGGGACGCGTTTTCGGCCTCTGACTTTATAACCTTATAACTTTCAACTTTATAACTTGCGCCCCCCTGGGGCGCTATGCTAATCTAGTGCCAACTCCCGCTAGATATCTCCTTATAGGGGTATCTCAAAGGTCCATGGTGGGCGTTTTAATTGTTTAAATTTTTAACCTATGGCAGAAGAAATTAAAGACGAAGCAGTAGAAAGTGAAGCGCGGATTTACGAAGTGGGCTACCACATCGTTCCGCTTGTAGCAGAGGAAAATGTTCCCAAAGAAGCAGGAGATGTAAAATTTCTTATTGAAAAGCAAAAAGGAGTAATGATCTCCGAAGAGCTCCCTAGACTTCATCCTCTTGCATACACGATTGCAAAGACGGTGGCAGGGAAGAAGCATATCTTCGACAAAGCATATTTTGGTTGGATAAAGTTTGAAGCAGATGCGACAGCGCTTCCTGCAATCAAAGAGGCGATGGAAGCAAATGAGAACGTGCTTCGATTCTTGCTTATTAAGACTGTTCGAGAGAACACGCTTGTATCTATGCAGAAGATCATTTCTCAAGCTCGAATGGATAAAGAAGGCGGAGAGAAGAAAGCTCCAGGAGTCGGTGCTACAGCGGAAAAGGACAAAAAGCCTGTTTCTGTTGAGGAATTGGATAAATCTATCGACGAGCTCTTGAAATAGGTGTCAGCTGTCAGTTGTTGGCTTTCAGCTTTTGGAATCGGTATAATAAGCTAACAGCTAAAACCTACCAGCTAATAGCTATTCAAATGTATTTAAACAAAGCATTCGTCATTGGAAATCTTACTCGCGATCCAGAAGTGCGAGCGCTTCCTTCGGGAATTCAAGTGTGCAGTTTCTCTGTAGCTACCAACTCTCGTTTTAAAGATAAAAGCGGAGCATGGCAGGATAAAGCGGAATATCACAATATTGTGGTTTTCGGCAGATCTGCAGAGACAAGCGCACAGTATCTCAAAAAGGGAAGTAATGTGCTTGTGGAAGGCAGAATGCAGACTCGAAGCTGGGATGACAAGGCAACAGGAGCGAAAAAGTATCGAACAGAGATCGTTGCAGAAAGAGTTCAATTTGGAAATCGACCAGGTGGTGCTGCGGGTGCTCCAATGGGAACCTCCGCAGCAAGTACGGGCGCGCCAAAAGGCAAAGCACCAGCCGGAGATGATGCTCCACCACTCGATACTATTCAGTATCCAGAAGAAGACATCAATACGGAAGATATTCCGTTCTAGTATTAAAAATTAAATTTCAGATTATGAATAAGCAATGTTTTTTCACCAGTAACAATATTAAATATATTGATTACAAGGATACAGAAATTCTCAAGAAATTTTTGAATCCTCACGCTCGAATGATTTCCCGAAAGAAATCAGGAGTGTGTTCAAAGAGCCAGCGACAGCTTGCGGAGGCCATCAAACGAGCTCGATTTATGGCGTTGTTACCTTACCTTACGCGCTAGTATTTCTATTTTGGCATATTTCGTCGTTGTCCGCTCCGGTTGTTTCCGCAATGTGCATTAGCACATTTTAGTCGCAATCCTCACGGCCGCCTAGAACTATGCTCAAAATATAAACACTAAGGGGAAACAAGAGTTTGAAGATGAAAAAGCCCGCGACCGAAAGGTCGCGGGCTTTTTCAATTCACCCCTCACCACGAAAGCGACCCACAACTTTTCAAAAACCCGCGCACGCCAGGCTGGCAGGGTCTTTGTGGTGTAATTTTTGCTTCGGGCAAAAACTATACCACAAAGCAGCCGGCGCCCAGCACAAAGAAAACTGCCCGCTGGGGCAGTTTTCTGGGTTTTTGAAAAGTTGTGGGTCGCTAATTATTCGCTCGCTCCACATAATCCCCAGTCTCCGTATTTACCCGAATCGTCTCGCCTTCTTTAATAAAGAGGGGGACATTCACCGTCGCGCCGTTCTCCAAAATCGCGATCTTATTCGCACCGCTTGAAGTATTGCCTCGCACTGCATCAGGAGCTTCTTTCACTTTGAGTTCTACTTTGATAGGAAGCTTCACGCCGATAATCTTTTCATCAAAGACCATTGCTTCAATGGTTGAGTTTGCTTTGAGAAATCTTCCGCCAGGGCCGATCATGTCAGACGCAAGCTGGAATCGCTTTGAAGGATCATTCACCTCGCAGAACCAGTATTCGCCCTTGTTCAAATAGAGAAACTTCACATCCTTGTAATCAATTTCCGCTTCTTCCACCTTGTCTGTTGTATGGTAGGACACTTCTGTTACTCGGCCGTTGATAAGGCTTTTGATTTTCACAGCATTGACCGGCTTTCGCTGTTGTTTGCGAAAGACGTGTGAATCAATCACTTCAAAAGGCTCACCATCGTGAATAATGTATTTGTGAACTGTCGCTTCGTTGTATTCGAGCATTGCCATGATAAAAGCGGGGTAGCTTCAAAAGCTTCTTGGAGCTTCTTAAGCTTTAATTCAATAATTCAAAGATTCTACAGGAAAATGAGAAAAAGTCTATACAACGATACCTCCTTTGTAATAGATAAAAGATAGTCCTAATATTATGCTAAAAAACAAGAAGATGCCGAATACTATAGTCCATAGCATTGAGAGTGATACAGAATGTCTTTGTCTCTGTGAAGAATATAATAGACCAATCAATATACCTCCAATGAAGAGAGTTCCAATGAAGACAATTTCATTTACTGTTGTATTGTGATGGATAATATCGAAAATAATTCCCACAATAACAAAGATTATCCCTCCCATGATTGAATTTATGATTTTTCTTTTTTGCTCCATATTATTCCTCCTTACTTTCCGATTTCTCCTCGCTGCCTGAACTTGCTCCATGCATGAGGAGATAATTCTCATCCGCGAGATTTTTTGTGATTTCTTTCAAGATTGCTCCGGAGACTTTTTTGTTTTCCTTGAGGAATTGCCGAGTTGCGTCATATCCTCGGCCCAGTTTCTCCTCGCCATAGTTGTACGACGTTCCGCTTTTTTTGATGATTCCCATCTTTTCTCCGAGTGCGATGAGCTCGCCTTCTCGAGAAATACCCTCGTTGTACATAAGGTCGAATTCTGTTTGTTTGAATGGTGCAGCGACTTTATTCTTCACTACCTTTGCTCGCACTCGTCCTCCGACGATTTCCTCGCCTTTTTTGATCTGGGCGATTCGGCGGATATCGATTCGCACTGATGTGTAGAATTTGAGCGCTTTTCCTCCTGGGGTTGTCTCTGGATTTCCAAACATCACTCCAATCTGCATTCGGATTTGGTTTATAAAAATGACGATGGTCTTTGAGTGGGCGACAATGGCGGTCAATTTGCGGAGTGCTTGCGACATGAGTCGTGCCTGCTTGCCGACGTGAGACTGTCCCATATCTCCTTCGATCTCGTCTTTTGGTGTAAGAGCGGCAACAGAGTCGATGACGATGACATCAATTTTTCCACTTCGTACGAGTGATTCTACAATTTCAAGCGCCTGCTCGCCTGTGTCTGGCTGTGAGAGAAGTAGCTCTTTGATGTTTACTCCAAGCCGAGCAGAGTATTGCGGGTCCATCGCGTGTTCAGCGTCTATAAATGCGCAGATACCGCCTTTCTTTTGCGCTTCTGCAATAACGTGAAGCGAGAGGGTAGTCTTTCCGGATGATTCAGGGCCGAAAATTTCGATGATTCTTCCGCGAGGAAGTCCTCCGATTCCAAGTGCCGCATCAAGCCCGATAGAGCCGGTTGAAATAGCATCCACGCTCACTTTTGGCCTATCGCCAAGCTTCATAATCGCCTCATCGCCGAATTTGGTGCGAATCGCGTCCAATGTATCCTCGATATTCACCCCGATCTGCTTTGCCTCCTTTTTCTCCTTTTTTACGAATGCCATGTGTTTGTATGATCTGATAATGATAATAAAAGCTGTCGTTACAATCTTCCACTATTCTATCAAACCTCTGGTTTGTAGACTATTTGTAAAATTTTCCCTGCTGTTTTCTTAAATTGGTTCTCCACGTGGATTTTTATGATATTAAGTCCAGGCAAAAGCACCCGCTCCTCTTTAAAATTTCCGGATTCGTCGATAACGATCGGATTATCGTTGAGAGAGATATTTGTCGCGTTGGAGACTTGTCCCGAAATAGTGATCGTTGAAGAGGCGACGGTCTCGCCGTCAGCGGGGGAGGAGATGAAGATTTCCGGTCCGGTCAAAAGTTTTCTGGATTGGTATATGACATAGCCAGTCAGGCCCGCAAGAATGAGAATCGCGAGCAGTAATTTTCCGTAAAATCCAATTCCGCGTTTCATTTTTAGAGCAATTCTTTTGAAGAGACTTCTTCGTCCATTTCGTTTTCTTCGGGTGCTTCTCCAACATTTCCCGCTTCTCCTCCCATCACCTCTCTCGCTTTTGCTCCAGAACCGGCTCCGATAACCCCATTCTCTTCGAGCATATCAATGAGCCGTGCAGCACGGGCATATCCAACGCGCAACTTTCGCTGGAGGTATGAAGTAGAAGCTTTTCCGGCTTTGAGTACTATCTCGCGCGCCTCTTCGTAGAGAGGATCTTCATCGGCAGGATTTTCTCCATCTTCCATATTCGATGAGAAGGCGACATTTTTTTCGAGCGCTTCAGGAGAGAGATTTATCTCATTCGGCAACTCGTCTTTGTATTGATCAACGATGAATTTCACCACATTTTTCACTTCGCTTTCTGAAATAAAAGGAGACTGCAAACGGAGCGGCTTGGACATTTCTCCCGAGAGATAGAGGAGGTCTCCAGCGCCGAGAAGCTTTTCCGCTCCTCCGGTATCGAGGATGGTTCGGGAATCAATTTGGGAAGACACCTGCAGCGCCACTCGAGCAGGAATGTTCGCTTTAATAAGGCCCGTGATCACGTCTACCGAAGGACGTTGGGTAGAAAGGATAAGGTGAATTCCGACAGCTCGGCTCATTTGTGCGAGGCGTACGATAGATGCCTCAAGTTCTCGCGGGTAAGTTGTCATAATATCAGCAAGTTCGTCGAGAACAATGACGATGTACGGCATTGTTTCGGGGATTTTTGCCATTTCTTCATCTGTAACCTTTCCTTCCTTTCGAGCTTCTGCTACTTTCTTCAGGGCGGGTCCGAGGATATTTTTATGATATGACTCAATGTCGCGAACAGATTCAGCTTCTAAAATATCGTAGCGTCTGTCCATTTCCTTCGCTGCCCATTTGAGAGAAAGAATAGCTTTTTTTGCTTCAGTGATGACGGGAGTGAGAAGATGAGGGATTTTATTATATAAAGTGAGTTCTACGCGTTTTGGGTCTATCATAATGAAGCGAAGGCTTTCGGGAGAGTTCCGGTAGAGAAGGGAAGTGATGAGAGCGTGGATTGCCACTGATTTTCCAGAACCGGTTGATCCGGCGAGAAGGAGGTGAGGCATTTTTGCGATGTTTCCAAAGTGGGCTTTGCCAGAGACGCTTTTCCCGAGACCGACAAGAAGCGCTTTTTCAGAAGACTGAAATTCTTCCGTACCAAGGATAGTTCCGAGGCCAACGGTCGTTTTGTCACGGTTTGGTATTTCAATTCCAACGAGCGATTGACCGGGAATTGGGGCTTCGATGCGGATGCTTTTTGCTGCAAGCGAGAGGGCTAGGTCATTTTGGAGTGCCACGATCTTTGAAAGTTTTACTCCCTCGGCGGGTTTGAGTGAGTACCGAGTGACCGAGGGGCCGATCGATATTTCATCCATCTCCACAGTGATTCCAAAGTTTTGGAGCGTTCTTTTGATGATATTCGCGTTCGCTTTGATGTCTCCAACACCCGGCTTTCCCTTATCCTCCTCAAGAAGAGAGAGAGGGGGAGGAGTGAAGGGTTTCATACTGATATATGATTTATGAGGAGCATCCATTTCCTCTTTCACCTTTCGCGAGAGGGCAGGAATATCTCCAGGTTTCTCTATTTTATAAACTCGCTCTCCTTCGTCATCATTCGGAATATCTTTCGCGAGTTTCATCCGTATCTCGTCTTTTTTCGTAAGGCCAAGGACATTTATTTTTGTTTCCTTTTCATCGGCTTCTCTTTTTTTGAACAAAGAAACAAACCATGACCACTGAAGCGAGGTGTCGAGGATGACAAGAAGTGAAATAATGATGACTACAAAGAGAAGGAAAACACTGGCGTAGAAGTCAAAGAATGTAAGAAATGGAGTCGAAACAATTCTTCCTACGATCCCAGCTCGATAGGGCGCGAGAAGATCAAGTACCCCGAGACCCGCAAAAAAGAAAAAGAGTGAACCAAGTATTCTCGAAAGGACAAAATGTCCAGTCGCTTTTTTGATCGAAGAAATTCCAAGGAGAATAAAGAGAAGGGGAATAAGAAAATATCCGATACCAAGAAGGAAGGCGAAGAGTTCATAGATTGCTTTGCCTACGGGTCCTGCTTTGTCCGCACTTGCGAGCAAGAAGAATACGGCTAGAGCGAAAAAAATAAGACCAAGTATTGTTTGGGAGGTTTCTTCCTTCAATCGCAAGGAAGATCTTTTTTCCTCATTTTTTTTCGCCATAATTCTCATCATCATATCATATTTTCTTTTTCTTTTGGCTCGGATTTGCTTTATAACTTTAAAACGTTACAACTTTATAACAAAATCTCGTCAATAGACGGGTTTGTTTGTCCGATATATAATGGACACTAAGAATCAGAAAAAAATCTCCAAAAATTGATAAAGGACAAGTAGGGAAAGTGTAAAAGACACAAGAATGGAAGAAAAAAACGATATACATTCAAATAATAGAGCTCAAGATCCTTCGTATAAAAATGAAGACAATAAAGGATTTTCTGGCAATGAAATCAAAACCCAAGACGGACATTTCCAATTTTTGTCGCAAAAGGCTCAAAGACTTTCTACTGCCCTTTACATGCTTACGAATCTCTTCGAGCAAAACGATCCCCTTCGTTTCAAGCTCCGAGAAATGGCCGTAAAGCTCGTATCGGACACGATGTGTCTCATCCATTTGTCGATAAAAGAAAGAGATCAGAAAATAAAAGCAACATATTTCCTCGGAACTGAGATCCTTTCTTTATGCGAAATTAGTTATGCATCGGGAATGATGTCAGAGATGAACCACCTTATTTTGAAGAAGGAATTTGGCCTCTTTATGGAGACTTTGCAATCGAAAAGAGTTCGAAAAGACGAAGAAAATACTTTCACTATCCCCAGCAATTTTTTCAACATTGCTGAAATTTCCGAAAATCAATCCGAAGCACTTCTCAAAGGCGGTAGTTTCGAAAAGGACGTATTGAAGAACCTTTCAGCGGGGGACAAAAGGTCTTCCTTTGGACATAAAGGACAATATAAAAGACATTCGGACATAAAGGACAATAATGTCCTTTATAAAGACATTCAAAGGACAGCCCCTGCTCTTGATAGGAAAGAGATGATATTAAAGGCTTTCAGGGATAGAAAGGAAGGTTCACTTACCATAAAGGACATAGGGGAGGTTATAAAGAACTGTAGCGAAAAAACCATTCAAAGACAGCTTATCGACATGGTTAAGAATGGTGTCCTAGAGAAACATGGTGAAAGACGCTGGAGTTCTTATTCTATTAAGAAATAGGACAACTTAGAATAAGCGTCTTGATTTTGGTTTCTTACCTACGTGTTTAAAAGTGACCTTGGTCACAATTTACCCTGTAGAACGTCATTAAGGGTAGTCATACCCTATTTGGATTGACTTTAAGCCCCTAAATGAGTAGAATCATTGGATGTTGAAATTCAACAAAAAAAGGGCCATATAAGGCCATTTTGGTGTTTTTCAACAGTCGTTTCTCTCATATAAAAATACGGCCTTATTTCGGGTAATTGCTTAAAATCAGTTATCCACATAAGCCTTATTTTACAGGGATGAAGACGGGATATATAATTGAGCGGTGAGATAATTTCGCATTCAATTTGCGCAATTGTTTCCAGATACTGCTGGCCTATATTTGTCCGAGAGAAAGAATCAGGTCATTGACATTTTCATAGAGAATTCTATATACAGAATTTCCTTATTCCTCCACTCTTCTATAAAAAGAGGGGACACGGCTGTTTACGGTAAGTATTTCAGACCAAAATTCGTTAACTACTTTCCTCATCTTGTGTCGATATATGAGATGAAGAAAATAGTGTAGTTAGAGAGAGTACTTTGCAAGAAATTGCAAAGCTTCACATAGAATCATTATCGTTTCTACACTGAAAAGTGTTGAGACGAGATTGATTAAACGCGCGATGCATTTTAGTTCTTAAGTCGAGACTCAAATGTATTTCGCAATTACGTAATCAGGATAGTTTTTTTCTCCATTCATTATTAATAATCTGGAGAGAAAAATAATTCCAAAAATTAATAAAATATGAATTATAAAACAAAAACGGTAGTCGCAGGAATTCTCGGTTTGGCTATGGCAGTCTCAATGGTTGCTGTTGCTGGCGGAGCGCTTGTGGCTTCAGCTTCATTCGATTCAAATCTTACGATCGGCTCAACAGGAGCTGATGTAACAGCACTTCAGACATGGCTCATTGCAAACGGATTCAGCATCCCTGCAGGAGCAACCGGATACTTCGGTTCACAAACACAATCTGCAGTAGCTGCTTATCAGACAAGTGTAGGTATTACACCTGCAGCTGGTTATGTTGGTCCAATCACTCGAGCTAAACTCAATGAGGGCGGTTCAGTTTCTGGAAACTTCCCAGCAGGATGTACAAGTGCTTCTGGTTACAGTTCAGTAACTGGTCAGCCTTGCGCACCTATTGGCTTCCCAGCAGGATGTACTTCAGCAGCAGGCTTCAGTTCAACAACTGGTATGCCATGTACTGGAGCATCAGGCTTCCCAGCAGGATGTACTTCAGCTAGTGGATTCAGTACAACAACTGGACAGTCATGTTCTGGTGGATCAAACGGTGGTGGTAGCGGTTCACTTTCTGGTGGTGCCGGAGACGTCACAATCACGAAAGCTTCCGATGTAGAATCAGAAGTGAAGGAAGGAGACAGTAACACCAAGATCGCAGACTTCAAAGTGAAGGCTGAAGGTTCTGATGTTAGTGTTTCTAGTGTCAAAGTTACTCTTGTAAATGATGACACAAACTCATCTTCTCGATTGAATCGATACGCAGATCAGGTTACTATCTGGGAAGGATCAAAGAAAGTTGGTTCTGCAGATGTATCTGACTTCACAAAGACTGGAACTTCTTACTCAAAGAGCATCAGTCTTTCTGGAGCAACTGTAAACGAAAATGCAAAAGTTGACTTCTTTGTCGCTGTTACAGCAATCGATCATATCGATGGAGCTGACGCAACAAACGATTGGAATGTCACTGTTACTCAAGTTCGATTCGAAGACTCAACAGGAGCAATCCTCACTGCTGACGTTCCTTCAAGCTTGACTGACACTGGTGAGAACTTCATGTTCCAGAGTCTTGCAAATTCAGGCGATGTAAAGATGCACATTTCGACAGTAGGTCCTACAACACAAGATGTGACTGTATCTGATACAGGTCCTACATCAGATGTTCCTTTGCTCTACATTACTTTGAGAGCAGAAGGATCAGATATGACCTTTAGCGAATTGCCAATCACTGTTAATACAACAGGCGTCACTAAAGACAACATGATGATTTCCAACTTCCGATTGGTTGAAGGAAAGAATGATGCAAGTGGCAATGAAATTGATAGTCAAGTAGCTTCTTCTACTGGTACTGATGGTGGAGTAACCTTCACTTCAACTGACGATGTTACCATCGCTGATGGCTCTACAAAGACTTACACCGTCTTCGGAAAGGTCAAGCAGATTGGTGATACTTCAGCAAGTAGTACTTCATTCGACCAGGGTGACTCTATCAGCGTATCTATGAATGTCGGAGGAACAAACTTCGAAGACAAGAATGGAGATGCTGCAGACACTTCAGGTTCAGCTTCTGGTGATACACAGACATTGAAATCACAAGGTATCAGTGTAGTTACACGAAGCAAAGTTACTCCTACGTATCAGGACTACGGTACTTCTGGAACAACTGATGATACAGGTACATTCGTCATCCCTCTTGCTATTACAGCAAATGACGAAACGGTTTACGTTCCGCTTAACACTGAACGAGTTACTGACAACGTCTTCAGTGGAAGCAACTTCGGCCTCACCTACAACGTCTACGACGTTTCCAACGGTGGAGCTACGACAACCGGTGCAGTATCAGCAAGCTTCCAGCAATCTGGTAACCAGACTGGAGTTCAGTTGAAAGCAGCAGGTTGTTCATCAGTTGATTGTCTCGAGATCAGCGCTGGCGCTACAGCTAACGTAGATCTTCAGGTTATCTATGACCCAACAGTTTCTAGCCAGTACAGAGTCCAAGTTGGATCTGTAAACTTCGTGGCTGACTCAGCTGGTGCAGCGGACACAGCAAATGTTGTGTTGCCTGTTGAGAACTTCCGAACTGATCCTCTCTACGTCAAGAACTAACTAGCGCTTGTGATCCTCTCCTGGACTTCGGTCTAAGTTAGGATAGCTAAGCAAAAACCGCCCGAAAGGGCGGTTTTTGCTTGCACAAAAGTCCTCCTTACAGGAGCTGTACACCTTTCACATTCTGACTACAGAATGCTCAAGGTCTTGCGGAGCAGGTTCCTGCCTGCTCCTCACCCGAAAGGGCGGTTTTTGCTTTGTCTGGATTCCATGAAAGAAAAGCAGAAAAGCCCCCGAAACGCGCGCGTTTCGGGGGCTTTTCCTTTCTGTGGATACGGAACTCCAGGAATCATATATACTTATAGCTATGCGGAAATACTTCGATAAAACCTTCTTCAAATTCCTCTTCGGGTTTCTCCTCGTCCTTTTGGTGAGCTTTCTTCTCCTTCTCGTCACAAACGCCTATAGGATAAAAATCGATAACCAATCTCAATTCGCCAATCCTCCACAAGTTCAAGGTCAATGACACGGGGAAGCTCACAACTTCTCTTTTTATTCATTCTTTTCTCTTGTCTTTTCTATGCCGGCTCTGTGAGAGCGGAAACTGTAATTTCTGACACAGAGATCTCTACCGACACCACATGGACGAAGGCGAACGGTCCCTATGTGATATCTCAAGACACAATTCTTGATTCTGGAGTCACACTTACTCTAGAACCAGGAGTCATCGTAAAATTTGATAATAGTCTCTTGAAGGTGTACGGGACTTTCATTGCCGAGGGAACAGGCCAAGACAAGATTTATTTCACATCTCTGAAAGATGACTCGTTTGGCGGTGATACGAATGCTGATGCGTCGGCAAGTCAGCCTTCGGTCTTTGACAGGGGAGGCATCTCTTTTTATGAAGGTTCGGATCACTCCCGTCTTTCAAATCTCATTTTTCAATATCTCGAAGAACCGCTTTCTTTCAGGAGTACTCAAGGAGAGATTGATCAGGTCAGTATCGAACATTCTGAGGTTGCTATTACTGCATTTGCAAGCACAATTCTTGTAAAAAACTCGACCATCGCGAATCTCGATTATGATGGGATCGATGGATATAACGCGAGTACCGTAACGATCGCTTCGACAACGATTGATAATGCCGGCGGATCCGGTGTCGGTGTGTATGACGGTTCAGCGTTTACACTTACTAACGCGACGATCAAAAACCTTTCGAGTGGCAATGGAATCGGCATATATAATTCATCTGCCGATATTTCCAATTCCACTTTTCAAAATATCGCCGAAGATGCGGTCGGGGTCTATGACTCCAAACTCACTTTCAAAAATTCTTCAGTTAAAGATCTGGACTTCGGTTCGGGGATTTATGCGAGCGGGGCGAGTGTTTTGGATATTTCCGGAAGTGTATTCGATGGAAGTTCCGATTCTGGTGTCACATTTTATGGGAATAGTTGGACGGGAAAACCCTCGTCGCTTACGATCGTAGACTCAACTTTCCGCAATTTCGGCTACGCGGGGATAAGCGCGGGGGATATTATCTCTGGGAGTATCGCCTCGAGTACATTTGAGAAAAATTTTATCGGGCTCGATGTTTGGCGGACGCCGTTTGCGATACACGGGAATGCAATTAAAGAGAATGATTTTCTCGGACTTTTGAATGAATCAGACGAGACGACGGTTCAGGCAGAAAACAATTGGTGGGGAGATGCAAGCGGACCGAGCGATTTTGTAAATGATCCAGGGAATCCGGAAGGTTTGGGCGATATGATTTCTGGGGCAGTTGATTATAGCCCCTGGCTTACTGAAGATCCGTTTTTGCCGAAAGTTCCCACATGTTGTTCAAGTGTCGCATTTTTGCCAGGGATCGAGGGAAGCCGGCTCTATCGAGATAATTTTGGAGGACTCAATACTGACCAACTTTGGGAGCCGAATTTTTATAGTGATGTTGTGGCTCTTGATTTGGATGCGAATGGAAAAAGTCTTGACCCTTCTATTTACACCAAGGATATTATCGACAGCATACCTATTGTCGGGACAAAAATTTATAAAAGTTTTATGGACGAAATGGATGGCCTCAAAACAGCAGGCACAATAACAGACTGGAAAGCACTTCCGTATGATTGGCGGCTTTCCGCAGACGATACAGTAAATAATCCTGTAAAACTTGCAGATGGTAAAACATCCATGATGGTTACGGAGATTGAAAATCTAGCAAAAACTTCCAAAACGGGAAAAGTCACACTTATCGCCCACAGTATGGGAGGGATTGTCAGTAAAGCACTCATCAAAGCGCTTGAAGCAAAGGGCGAAGCAAATCTTGTTGATAAATTTATTATGGTCGCAGTGCCGCAGGTTGGTACACCCGAAGCAGTGAGTTCGCTTTTGCATGGATATGGGGAAGAACTTTTCCACGGACTTCTGGCAGGCGCTGCTACTATGCGAACATTTGGTGAAAATCTTTCCGGGGCGTACCAGCTTTTGCCTTCGGCAGAATATTTTACGAAAGTGTCAGATCCGGTTGTTACATTTGATCCATCAATCGATACCATTTCAAACTTTAGACAAACATATGGAGACAGTATTTCCACTAAAGCAGGACTCCAAAATTTTCTTCTCGGGGCAGATGGCAGAGCAAAGCCGTCGGCAGAAGATATTACCTTGCCGAATATTTTGAATTCTACAATTCTCACAAACGTGAACACGCTCCATGACGGAATTGATTCATATCAAATTCCATCAAATATTGCAGTAACGCAAATTGCCGGATGGGGATTGGATACGATAAAAGGAATTAAATATCAAACTAAAGATGTGACAGTCTGCGCCGATAAAGGCACGTGCCAGACAAATAAAGAATTGGACATGAGGCCGACGCAGACAGAAGAAGGGGATGGAACGGTGGTTGTACCCAGTGCTACGGAGATGAATACTGCGACGTATTATGTGAATTTGCATGATTATGACAACAATCTGCATAGGAACAATAAGCATGCAGATATTTTGGAAGCTCGACCAATTTTAGATTTCTTAAACAATCTGGTTAGAGCGACAAGTACCACGCCTGATTTTGTCACCACGATAGCACCAGTTCCATCAAGCGATGATAAACGTCTTCGCCTTTCTGGTCATTCTCCGATTTCAATCAATCTCTACGATAGTTCCGGTAAGCATACTGGTTTAATTCCTATTCCAGATTCTGATTTTAATTATACAGAAGAGCAAATTCCCAATAGTTATTATTTCGAGCTTGGCGACGGGAAGTATGTAGGATTTCCAGACGATGGTTCGACCAAAGCAAAAATTGCCGGAACTGGAATCGGAACTTTTACACTGGAAATTGAGCGCGTTGTCGCTGGGCAGTCTGTCGCTACTTCGACCTTTGCTGATATCCCTGTGCTCCCAAGCACTCTAGCTATGCTTTCAGCTTCTGCAACTACAACTTCACTCATTGTAGATCTTGATGGTAATGGGACGGTTGATTTCACTCTTCTCCCACAGCAAGATTTTGACCCAATACAATATCTTCAAGTAATGAAAAATGTTGTGAATACGTTTACCCTGGATAAGGGGACGAAACAGTCACTCTTGAACAAAATAGATACCACAATCAAGATGCTCCAAAAAAGCAAAGCGAAAGGTGTATCAAAAAGGATAGCGGGCTTTCTCAATGGTATTAGAAAGGATAAAATAAAGGAAAAGAAAATAAACTCGGTTGATGAGCAAACCATTATTAATATGCTCAATACATTATTAGATAATCTCAAAACACAATGAGTTATAGGAAAATTTTAGGAATTTTATTGGTGGTTTCAATTATGCTACTTTGCATAGGGTTGGTAATAATGCGAGTCCCAAAATTTAACGTTGGTGACTTACCTTTTTCTACTGGTAAACCTTTAGTGTTTGGAATGTTCCCGTTGGTAGTTACGATTATTATAATTCTGGCGTGTCAAAAATATATTTTTGACACATGGAAATGGTTTGCGTTGATACTAATCCCGACTCTTTCTTGGTTTGTTATCTCTACACCAACTCTCTGCCAAAGTATCATTTGTTTTGATAGGGATATGACAGCTTGGTATGCAAGCATTTCTTTTCTCATTGTCAGTCTCATTGTCGTTATGACAAAAACTCTTCTTCTCCGCAGGAAAAAGATTTAGGATTTCTAAGATGAAAAATTTACTCATCATTTGCGGGCAGGAGGGGGCGGGGAAGTCTACTCTTGCTAAAGCTATTGTTCCCCATTTGAAAAATGGGGCTGCTTTTGATGCTGAAAATATTCTGCAAGTGAACCCTTTTGAATTTGATGAGAATTTTCAGAGTTTGGCGTTGGAAAACAGCCTTGACCTTATCCATAACTTTTTTGAAGGTGGGTATGAGAATGTGGTCGCCGGAAGCTTTCTTATCGACCAAACGCATTTCGATGCATTTAAAGCAAAGCTCAAATATGCGCCGAAAATTTATATACTTATGCTGACTGTCGAAAAAGGAACACGAGATGAGAGGAGATTGAATAGAGATAAAAAGACGACGAAAGAATGGATGGATTTGGTGGACAGTAAGTTCTATTTGGAAACTTCGCTCAGAGATAAAGCCGATGAGAGTTACACTTATTTTGAGATTGATAATACTAAACTGAATGTTGCAGACACGATTGAGCTCTTGAAACAAAAAATTCCTCAATTTTTCACCTAAATAATCTATCTTGCAATCACTCCGAATCTCATTAATATGAGGAGTGGTTGTTTGTGAAGTACAAGAGGTAAAAATACTGTCGAAACTCATTCAAAGGAGGGCGTTGTTCATGGTCATGCGAAGAGTGAAGCCGGGACAGGAATACCGGGCTGCTGGTGTTGATTACCGCCTGCTTCAGGGTTGGAAGGATATGGTCGTTGCTGGAATGCAGGCGACCAACACATTTCCGAACAAGTACGGTGTCAGGGTCATCAAGACCCGGCATTCGCACGGTGGTGTGTGGGAATACGAAGGGAAGGGTCCTCACTGTTTTGTTCAGACGACCGAAGGGCTCGGCGGGAAAGATTGGCTGGCGGCGTGGATGAAGAAATTCGGTGGCGACAAGGAAGGAAAAGGTTTTTTCAACTGCGGCATCTGTAATGTGAAGATGGCTGGGAATGATAACGCCGCAATGGGCGCCCAGCCGGTAACGTATACAGATGAGGTAGTTGCCGGTTCCGGCGATTTCTTCAAAGATCTCTCGGTCTGTGCCAATCTCGTCGGCGGACTCGTTGAAGGCTGCAGGCAATCGGGCATGGCGATGATTGCGGGCGAGACGCCGGCGATTCCGTTTCTCGTCCAAGCTCGTCCGCCGATAGACCCAGCAGGGGCACCAATTCTTTCTGGTTGTGCTGTGGGCCTCGTTGCGCCTACTCGTCGCCTGATCACTGGCGACAAGCTTCGTGCTGGCGACTCTATCGTCGGGGTGAGGTCGGCCGGACTCCACGCCAATGGATTCTCTCTCTTTTTCAAGGAGGGTTTGCTTTTGCCCGACCAGTTCTGTACCCGGCTTGAATCAGGGGTCACGATCGGCGAAGAAGCGCTGACTCCAACGATGTGTTATGTACGGCTCGTTCAGGCTCTTCTCGACAACGAAGTTGATATTCACGTGGCCCTTCCGGGGACTGGTGATGGTGTCGCGAAGCTCGCTTTCGACAAACGCAGCTTCACCTATCGGATACATACCTGGCCCGAAGTGTCGCCCATTTTCCGCTTTATCCTGGAGCGGATGGGTGTCTCAATTGAAGGATGTCTCAAGACTTTCAATTGGGGAATCGGCTATTATTTCTTTGTCCCGAAACGCATGGTCAACCGCACCTTGGATATTGCGCGGAAGACTGGCTACGAAGCTTGGGAGGTGGGCGTAGTGAAGGAGGGGATGCGAAGGACAATTTTCCATCCCGCAGGACACAAGAGGATTATCCTTCCTCCGCCGGGGAAGGAATAATCTCACGAGAGTTGTGCGTGAAATAAGTTTGGCGCCGAGGGAAACCTCGGCGCCATTTTTCTTTGACTTTCTTTAAAGATTCAGTATACTAGCTCTCATAAGGTCAAAGACAAGAGGAGGGTGGTTATAAAGTTGAAAGTTATAAGGTTATAAAGTAAACCTTAAATCCTAGACTTGATAACAAGCCTTAAAAATTATCCTCTCGAGATTATATTTGCTTCGTTTGAACGCAAATCTACTCTATTTATCTGAAAAGCCTTATTTACAAAGGTCGTATTATCTTTATTTTGAAGTTATAAGTGTGTGGAGTTTACTTTAAAACTTTATAACCTTATAACTTTCAACTACACGTGCCTATTACAAAAGCGAAGAAGAAGGAAATTCTTACAAAGCTCGAAAAATCTGTGAAAGATTCACAGTCTCTTGTCTTTGTAAATTTCCACGGAATGACTGTGGCGAATGTCACTGAACTCCGAAAGAAGCTCACCAAAGAGGGAATTGGCTACACTGTGGCTAAGAAGACTTTGATGAGAAAAGCTCTTGAAACTGCTGGTATTGCGGGCGAACTTCCTGTGCTCAACGGAGAAGTGGCTATCGCATACGGCGCAGATGCTATCGCTCCAGCGCGAGAGATTCTTGTATTCCAGAAAAAATTCGACAAGAAACTTAGTATGCTCGGCGGAGTGTTTGAGAAGCGATATATGAACCAATCAGAGATCATGGGCATTGCAACTATTCCTGGCAGAGAGCAGCTTCTCGGAATGTTCGTTAATGTTATTAATTCTCCGATTCAGGGATTTGTTGTCGCGCTCGATGCAATTGCGAAGAAGAAGACAGCCTAATTATTATTTATTATTACAAACATGGAAGATACAAAAGTAGAAGTTCCGGCAAAATTCCACGCACTCGTAGAGAGCGTTGAGAAAATGTCTGTTCTTGAATTGAACGAACTCGTGAAAGTATTGGAAAAGAAATTCGGTGTATCTGCAGCAGCAGTTGCAGGTCCTGCAGCAGCGGCAGCGGGTCCAGCGGCAGAAGAGAAATCAACGTACAATGTTGAACTCAAAGATGCTGGTGCACAGAAGATTGCTGTTATTAAAGTAGTGAAAGAAGTTCTTGCCCTCGGACTCAAGGAAGCAAAGGACCTCGTAGACGCTGCTCCAAAGATGCTCAAGGAAGGAATGAAGAAGGAGGAAGCGGAGGCTGTGAAGAAGAAGATTGAGGAGGCGGGGGGGAAAGTCGAACTGAAGTAACTTTTCGCGAAAGCAGAATACACAGCAAAAAACCGCCCGAAGGCGGTTTTTTGCTGTGTATTGACAGCATCCGAATTTCGTGTAAAATAGACGGCTGTTTTTGTACGGGATGAAATGGGGGTGGGGCATAAGGAAGAAAAGGAGAGGACAAGCGTGATCAGGGATAAAGAGATGTACGCGAAGTATCCACATTTGGACCCCAGTTACCATCGTAGGGAGGCCAAAGAAAAACGCGCGAAACAGGAGGCGAATGCCAATCCTCCCGACGATGGGGGTACGATTCATTCTGGTATCCCCACTGAGGTAATGGCGGACGTTAATCCTCCCAAGGAGGCCGTCACGTCCACAGCCACAACATCGCCCCAACCGATTTCGGCGGATGCAATTCAGCCAGTTTAGTCAGTTTTCAGTCAGCCAAGCGACAGCCTCACGGTTGTCGCTTTTTCATTTGTAAAAATTGAGAAAGGAATGATAGAATACGCCTATGAAAATTCTTGAAAAGATGTTTGGAAGCGCCGGAAAGGTGAAAATTATGCGCCTTTTTCTTTTTAATCCGAAACGCGTCTATGAACAAGCGGAGGTGTCTGATAGGGCGAAAGTAAATCCGAAAAGTGCGAGAAAAGATATTGTTCTTCTTGAAAAAATGGGGCTCTTAAAGAAAAAAGTCGGGTTTAAGCTCGTGCCGGCAAAATCAAAGCGAAATAAAGGCAAAATGAGCCAGAAGAAATTTATGGGCTGGATACTGAATGAATCATTTGCATACCTCATTCCGCTTCAAAATCTCCTCATCAACCTCTCAACTATTAAGGACGAATACATTATCGAGCAAATTCAGTCTTCAGGAAAAGTGAAGCTCATTGTTTTAGCCGGCATTTTCATACAAGACCCCGGGAGCCGGGTTGATATCCTGGTAGTGGGGGATAAACTCAAGAAAAAGAAGCTCTCTGGCACCATGAAGTCTTTGGAGGCTGAAATAGGCAAGGAATTGCGCTATGGAGCCTTTGAAACTAGTGATTTCAAATATCGAATGGACATGTATGACAAGCTAGTAAGGGACATTTTAGACTATCCTCACAAGAAAATACTCAACAAAATGGCTATGTAACGCCTGATTACATCATGCGTAAGTGTTCGCTCTGCTCCCTTAGCGACTTTTTCTCCTAATAGCTTTATCCACAGATACAGCGCCCCTCGAGGGGCGCTGGTGTTATAATAAAAGCGTAAATTCAAAGGTCGTTTATCAAGGTCGAGTTCTTTTCTTTCATTATTAGTAGCAAATAACGCTTATGCGAACACATAAGCAACTGTTTTTAGCCGTTTTCTCAAAATGGCCCTAAATAAACATGATATTAGAAACATGGAGAACAGTATTGTCACAGTCTTTCGTTGATTTGTGGCTTGGCGTAGTGAACTACGTTCCAAATCTCGTCGTAGCGATCGTTATTTTTGCGGTAGGATGGTTCCTCGGTTCTTTTATTGGCCGAGTTATCGAGCAGATCTTCAAGTCAATCAAGCTCGATAACGCTCTTCGAAGCGCTGGCGTTGAAGATGTCTTGGAACAAGGCGGTATGAAGTTGAATTCCGGAGCTTTTATCGGCGGACTCGTAAAGTGGTTCGTGATTCTTGCTTTCCTCGTTGCTTCATTTGATGCTCTTCACCTTGATCGAGCGACAGAATTTCTCCGATACATTGTTTTGGTAAAGATTCCTCAAGTTATCGTCGCTGCTCTCATTCTTATGGTTGCAGTCGTTATTGCCGACACAATCCAGAAGATTGTTATGGTTTCTGCAAAAGCTGCAGGACTTAAATCAGCAGCTTTGGTTGGAAGCGCAGCAAAATGGGCTATTTGGATTTTCGCTGCTATCGTAGCTCTCTCTCAAGTTGGAATTGCAGATGATTTCCTCCTCACTTTCTTCCAGGGAGTTATCGTTGCTATCTCAGTTGCACTTGGCCTTGCCTTTGGTCTTGGAGGTCAGGATGCTGCAGCAAAATATATTGAAAAGGTTCGAGGTGAAATTTCACACCGAAGCTAGGAAATTTCAATATTTCTCAAAAACGCCCCGCCGTATTCTCGGCGGGGCGTTTTTCGTTTCCTTGTTTTAGATCGGAAATGGCGTATTATGAAGGAGAAATCATATTACGTATAGAGTTTTATTTATATGAAAAAATATTTTCTTCTAGCTTTCTCTTCGGTTCTCATCATATTTCCGCAGTTTGCCTCTGCGCAAAGAACCGAATGCGCACCGGGTGATAAATATAGCTATGTAACGGGAGCACAGTGTTCGACGAGTACTATTCGAGGCTGTACAGCAAGCACCGCTTTCAGTCCTTTGACTGGGGAATCCTGCGCACATGGAGTGCCGGGGTTAGAAGGTTCGATGATTGTCATGTCGCCAAATGGGGGAGAAGTGCGGAATCAAGATATTGAGCAGAGAGTCTCATGGCTCTATGGTTTCTATGGCGGGATCGGTATGACCGGAAATGAAAAAGCAACTGTGAGCGCAGTATTCCCCGATGGATCTATTTGTGAAATCGGTGAGACTCTCGTCAATATCGGCTGGTTTAATTTCACTCCCAAGAATGTTATGTGCTTGAACGACACAAGCAAAAATCTCCGCTCTGGCGGGCAATTTAAGATTCGGCTTCTCGTGAGAGATACAGCTGGAACACAAGTTGCAAATGACGACAGCAATGCTTCGTTTACGATTCTCGGTTTGACAGTTCATTCAGGTTCAAAATTTTGGATCGACAGTGTTAGTTTGAAAGATCAGTTTAAAAGTAACGAACCTATTTCTTTCAGCAATTTGGTAGGCAAAGAAGCCGATGGAACTTTCGCGAGACGCGAGGAAGGATTCAATGTGCAATGGTCAGTTCTGACCACTAGGATTCCGGCGATAGGAGAATCTATTTACGGGCAGTCATTTAACGCGGATTACGATTCTCTCCATTCTGTTTGGTATGCGAGTGCAAATAGCACAACTCTTCCTCCGGGAGAATATTCTTTTCATGCTGGTTTATACTGCGGACTTATTAAATCAGCGTGTACGGATAAGTATGGGAGCGAAGTTGCCAGTCTTGATAAAAATATTACTGTGACTCAATAGAATAGAAAATGCCCCGCCGTATTCTCGGCGGGGCATTTTTTGTTTGACTTGCGGCGCGAAAGTGATACAAAGAGGAGGGGAATTTGTTCTAGTCATTCAACGCTTCTTCGAGAAGCAATCCGCTCCGGATTTTAGGGGGAGGAAGGGAGAATAGGGAGCATGAGTCATCATCACAGGGAACGTCGTCACAGGCGCGCTCGTCAGAGGCGCAGGATCCATGGATATTCGAGCCAAGAAGCCGCGCTCATTTTGCGGTTTCTGGGAGACGTCTTTTCACGATTGAATACTGGGGCGTTCGATGTCGGCGCCTTCGAGAGATTCTTTCGTGAAATCGGCGTGCCGTTGGGAAAACTTCAAACGACAGATCCGGAAATTGCGCTCCTTCAGTGCGCTTCGCGACTCTGTCAGCATTTTCATTTGGGCCGATCCAGTTTTGGCCACGGATACCGCCGACTGTTCCAGTTCGTGGAAAAAGATCCAAGGCGACTGCGCCCGTTTTGCTCGCTCACTTCGCTTCATGGGATTTGGGTGAAGGTACGGGAAGAGAAAATTACTCTCGATCATGTCGCTGACCTTTCCGACGATATCTCGCGGGCGTATGGTCCCTATGTTGTAAGCAAGAATCATATGCTCTGCGATCCGGAAGCTCTGGGCGTACGGGCTGTCTGCTGGCACTTTGGCACGTTGGCAGATGACGCCGCGAATTATATCCATCTCCAAAACGGCACGAGGACTGTCAACAACAATCCTCTGCACAGGTTTCTCGAACGCGCTCATCCTGTCGTTTTGCCACTTCCGGTTCCGCCCGAGATGGTGCTTGCGGAAGCAGTTTAACGCAATACAATTTGATCGCCACAGGCTTCCTCACGGAAGCTTGTTTTTTTGTTTTACCCCTCAAAAACAAGGATTTTTAGAGAAATATGCCCGCTTGTTGACAGCTTTTTCGTTTCCTATATACTAATACGGATTCCAGAAAATATGGTAAAAAACACTTATTGTAAGCGGTGCTAAACAGGAGCTTTTTAAGCTGTTGCCTAGCCCGTCTCAAAACGGGTTTTTTCTTTCCAGAACGACTGACTGCTTGTCAAATAGTCTCTTGAATCTCGTCGATTCAAGCAAGACTTATCCCACCACAGCAACCT
>JAQTSY010000031.1 GCA_028711065.1 Minisyncoccota bacterium | reverse complement strand
TACAGGAGAACATGAACGGATGCCGACGACGCTCGGAAAACCATACCTTACGGACTGGCGAGGAAGACCGCCGCACATGCTAGATCAAGACGTGCCTGTATGGTATCGTTTCTTGACTATATACGGCTCTT
This sequence comes from Minisyncoccota bacterium, assembly GCA_028711065.1. Classification (GTDB taxonomy): domain Bacteria; phylum Patescibacteriota; class Minisyncoccia; order Phycocordibacterales; family JAQTLZ01; genus JAQTLZ01. The sequence continues at coordinate 2,395 of JAQTSY010000031.1, read as the reverse complement.
ATTTTAAGGCACTTTACTATGATTGCCTACTGGGAGGGCCATTTTTAACACCAGAAGAAGAAAAAGACCCTTTAAAAAAGATGTGGCGGTTTACTACTTCAAAGCGAGCTGATGCAATCGCAGAACTAAGCTCTGAAATATGGATAATCGAAGTAGCAAGTTACCCAGGATTACGAGCAATAGGACAACTTCAAGTTTATCAAACTCTATGGGTTGAGGATGCAAAGATAATGAAACCGGAGCGACTAGCGCTTGTTTCCGAACGAATCGACAACGACCTAGGCGCTGCATGCGGTAAGTTTGGAATACAAGTTTATTTATTATAAGCAATATTGGCCAATTTTAACAAAAGAGGCCCACCAGGAAGGGCCAGGACGTACAATCTTGTCCTGGCCCTTATATTTTTTAGAGGATTAAACCATGGCAGATTGGACAGCGCCGTTTAAACTTCCAACCTTTTCGAATGATGAATTTGAGAAGCAAAAAGCGGCTTATACAGAAAAACACGGCTACACAATATCACTTCCTGCCTGGGATGATATTATACACCTGAAACAGTTCAAACCACTAACGGAGCAAGAAACGAAGCTCTGGACGGGCGACATTAAAGCAGCAGAAATACCAGACGTTGAAATGTCGATAAGTGAGATACAAACATGGATTAAAACTAAAGAAGGCCCACCGCCAACGACTCGAAGACCAAACGAAGCAGAACAAAAAGCATACAAAGCAAACCTCAAGAACTTAATCCCGCAGGAAAGACGTGAAGAAATCAGAGTTGAAAAGGAAAAAAGGAAAACAAGAATAGTAAATATGCTTGCGTCGCCAGCACCAAAAATTCTTAGATCAATAGGATCATGGGCTGTAGCAGTAGACAACGCGCAAGATTGCCTTGCAACGTTGGCCTGTATTGGTATGGTTACGGCAGCGGTTGTCGGAGGAACAACAGCAGCGTTACTTTCTGGCCCGATAGGATGGCTTGCAGGAGGCGCAGCGCTTCTTAACCTAATAAACCCCATGAAATATTTAAAATGGCCTAAGGGCGGCAACAAAACCGGCAGAGCTGCCAAAAAAGACCTGGAAAAGTTCAGCGACAAAAACCCTTTAAGCAAAAAGTCAAGAGCTAAAACTGTCGCTAAAATAAGAGCATTTAAACCTAGTACGGCAAACGCAATAGAAGCATTACAGGTAACGGACAATATATTTGGAGTTGGAATCTGTTTAGGTCCAATCGTAGGACTAGCGCAAGACATACTTTCGGGAGCGGCCAGAACAATAATGGGCGAAAAAGTGCGAATAAATAAAACACCACCGAAACTACCAGCGCACGCCGAGCTTGCACTTAAAACTCTTAAATCACAGGCTGTTTTACACGGCATACCATGGAAAAGTGACAGTTCTATAGAGATTCAATCACTAATAGCTTCAAACCTAGCGCTTCAAGTAGCAGCCCCATATTTAGAAGCATGGAACCCCTTTGATGAAGTCGAAGACCTTTCGAATTGCATGATCGAAGCGCCACGCCCGACTGATCCTTTAACAATCGAAATAATTAACGAACTAGGCTACAATTTAGATGATGTTTGCAACTGGCCTCAAAATGGTGAGCGGTTTATTTCACTTGGTGAGCTCGCAGAAATAACCGCACCAATAGCAAAAACGAACCTGAATACATTCGCAGAAGAAAACAAAAACTCAGTTGATGCGTTTATCGCAGGACAGAACGCTAATGATTTTGGACTAGGGATAATAGAAGCAATAGAAGGCCCCGGCTCAATAAGTATAGAATATTCTCACATAGAACGGATAATAATTATAATTCTGGACAATGGCTGGGTTTATCCTGCCGAGATAACGGCCGAACAAATAGAAAAGTTTGAAGATTGGTGCTATGTACACGAATACATGAACACGCAACCAACAGCAAAAGATATTTGGAGATACGCAGAGACCTTTTGCGGATTTAACTGGGTTAAATCACCAGAAGAAGCGCGATAATTACACAAGACAAACTTTCCGAAGGAACAGACGTCTTGAATTCACTTCGCCGCTTCGCTTTCCGCTTATTGCGGACCGTAAAAAATACTTACGGACCGCAACGCTACCAGCGAAGAACTACGCTCATGCGCAACGCCCACAGCTCCCTTACTCATCGACGGTTTGAATTCACTTCGCTTAAAATTGTCGTCCCTCCGGCGCTCCGTTCATGCGCACCGGTGCACAATACACGGAAGCCAGGGGAACGCCATGATTCCAAACGCCTACGCTGGCACATGCCAGCGATTACACAGGGAGACACCAAGAAAAACAGAAAAAGCAAAAAAAACACAAGGAAAAGCCAAAACAAAACAAAATCATTGGAAACCTTGAGCTTAACCGATTTTTTGTCTTAAAG
>JAQTSY010000008.1 GCA_028711065.1 Minisyncoccota bacterium | reverse complement strand
CAATCTCACCGTTACTAACCCGATCAGTGGTTCTGTTACCGGCAATGCTGCAAACGTAACAGGAATTGTTGCTGTCAATCACGGAGGCACTGGCACTTCAACCGCGCCTTCTTTTGGCCAGCTTCTTTTGGGGAATAATTCAGGCGGGTATGATTTGGTTGCGACGTCATCGCTTGGAATTACTGGCGGAGGCGGGGGGACGTGGGGTTCCATTACCGGGACTCTTTCAAGCCAGACCGATTTGCAAGCAGCTCTTGATGCAAAATTAAGTACGACGACAGCTGCTTCTACCTACGCAGCTCTGTCTGGAGCAACCTTTGCTGGTGCTATCTCTGCTTCAAATCTTTCCGGCGCCAACTCCGGCGATGTCACCCTCACCAACAGCGTAAACGGCCTCACCATCTCCGGCCAAGCATTGACTCTCGGACTCGCCGGCACATCGGCAACCGGTACGCTTTCTGCAACCGACTGGAACACCTTTAACAACAAACAACCTGCGGGTTCATATCTGACTGCAAACGGTGCGGTTGTCGGAGCAACTTCGCAAGCTCAAGATTTCGGCTCGTGTGGTATCAAGGCGAATTCGATCGTGCCAAGTAGCGGCAATCTCATAACTCTTTCTCCAAGCAGTGGGAAATTACTGACCTTATCTTCAGGAATTGTAGAGACCTATCTTAATGTTGGAACTTCAACTGGAAATAAGGGAGTATTAAGTCTGTATCCCGCATCTGCTACAACTGGAGTTTTGCAATTCGCTCCGACTGCAAATTCAGGCGACTATCAGACACTGATCACGAACGCCGCTCAAGGCGCTGCACATACTTACAGCATTCCAGACGCAGGAGCAGATGCGAATTTCGTAATGACCGAAGGAGCGCAAACAATCAACGGCACGAAAACTTTTGGAAGCGCGATCTCAGGAAGCGTTACTGGAACTGCTGGAAATGTAACCGGAATTGTTACCGTCGCTCACGGAGGCACTGGAACTTCCACCGCTCCGTCTGTTGGTCAGCTTCTTCTTGGAAATAATTCGGGCGGATATGATCTTGTCGCGACTTCATCTCTAGGAATTACGGGCGGAGGAACGCCGAGCGGCGCTGACGGCTCGTTCCAATTTAATAACGGCGGAACATTTGCCGGCGTCGGCGCGTACGGAACAACAACCCACAACGTAGCGCTCGGATTTAATGTCGGCACGACTTCGGCAGGAACGGATAATATTATTTTCGGAACCTGCGCCGGATATTGCGGGATAGTGGGTCAGTATAATTCCATCATCGGTTTCAATGCCGGCCTATGCGGGGTTTCTGGCTATGCCAATAATATTTTTGGAGGGCAAGCGGGCTTTAACGGTGTCAGCGGTACAAGCAACTCTATCATCGGTACCAATGCCGGATATTGCGGAGTCTCCGGCTCCGACAACTTCCTCGGCGGTACCGACATCGGCGGCACATCTGGAAGTGGCGGTCCGATCTGCGGTTCTCGAAATACCATTCTCGGCTATCACGCAGCTCTTTTCGGAGTTGCAAATAGCGCGAACGACAACTTCATTGCAGGCAGAGATGCTGGGTATTGCGGAATCGCAAGCGGCGCGTCCAACAACTTCATCGGAGGTTGGGGCGCGTGGGCCAATGACACAGCTGGAACTGGAATTGGCACGGACAACGTAGTCCTCGGCACCTGCGCTGGGTATTGCGGGATTGTCGGAACCGGCAACATTATTCTTGGTAGTGCTGACACAGCCCATATCAATCCGGCAGCAGGATATCGCGGAGTCCTTGGCAATTTCAACTTCATCGGCGGCACGAGTGCGTGGGGTAATGACACGACCGGGACGGGAGTAGGAGAGCGTAACGTGGTGCTCGGAAGTTACGCCGGCTATTGCGGAGTGGCTGGTTCGTACAACTCAATTATTGGTCTGAGTGCGGGCAATCTTGGAGTCTGCGGTTCTTGTAACTTCATTGGAGGTACGAGTGCGTGGGCAAATGACACGGCAGGCACGGGAGTAGGAACGGACAACGTAGTGCTGGGAACTTGTGCGGGGTATTGCGGAGTGGCGGGAAGCTGCAACGTTATCCTTGGCGTTCAAGCTGGACTTTGCGGAGTCGCTGGTTCTGGGAACTTTATCGGCGGGTATCTCGCTGGTAAAAACGGTCTTCCAAGTCTCGCTGATGCAAACACTCTCATTGGGTATGCTTCAGGAGGTGATTGGCAAGCGGGAAGAAACGGACAGGACAACACGATGATTGGATCGGGTGCCGGCTTCTGTGGAGTCTCTGGAAATTGGAATGTCATACTCGGTCAAAATGCCGGCTTCTGTGATACTGCTGGTACCGGCAACATCATCATCGGAAAGGATGCGGCTTATGAACGACTTACTGTTGGCTCGGATTACAACACCATCATCGGACACAATGCCGCTTGTTCTTGGTACACTGGATTCTGTGGAAGTGAAAATACTATTCTTGGTACCAGTGCAGGGACGGGCGGTGTTGGTGGCGATGCTAACTTTATCGGCGGTATATACGCATGGGGAGGGGGAGGAGTGAATGCTGCGGCACTTGGAGATTACAACTTGGTGTTAGGAGCATCTGCGGCCTCTTGCGGTATTTATGGAGACAGAAACTCGGTTATTGGAAATGCCGCCGGCTTCTGTGGTGTCTGCGGAAATGACAACACCATCTTGGGTACTTGCGCTTGGGCAAATGATACTGCGGGGACAGGAGTCGGACATGACAACGTGGTACTCGGAACTTGCGCGGGATATTGCGGAGTTGCCGGCATCAACAACACCGTCATTGGCACCTCTGCGTGGGGCAACGCTCCCGCATTTACCGCCAGCATATACAATGCCGGGAGCGGCTACTCCGCCGGCGCTGACTACAATCTCGACGGAGGCGATGGTCTTGCCGTCTTCCACATCATTTCCGTTGACGGAACCGGTGAAATTACCTCCGGATATCTCTCCGCCTATGGAAGCGGTTACTCTATCGGCACACAGTACTTTTTCGTGGGCGATTCGAACGGAGGAAAAGTTACGTATCAAGGAGGTCCCGCGGGGACGGACAACATCGTGCTCGGCAGTTGTGCTGGCCTGTGCGGAATCGCGAACAACTTGAACTTTATCGGAGGCGCTTGCGCCTGGGGCAACGACATCACGGGAAGAGCGGGAGGGGAAAACGTGGTCTTGGGACGAAGCGCCGGCTACTGTGGCATTGCCGGTGAATCAAACGCTGTGATCGGTTTCTTTGCCGGCTATTGCGGGGTCGCCGGTTTTGGCAATGCAATCATCGGTCATCAAGCCGGGCTGTGCGGAGTGGCGGGCAATCAAAACTTTATCGGCGGTGCGCTTGCGTGGAGCGATGACGAAGCGGGAACTGCGACTGGGATTTTCAATACCGTGCTCGGCGTATCTGCCGGCTATTGCGGAATTTCAGGCAATTTCAACTCGATTATCGGTTACTGCGCCGGTGCCTTGGGAGTCTCTGGCAATGACAACTTCATCGGCGGCTCGAATGCGTGGGCCGCAAGCAGTACTGCGGCCGGAACCGACAACGTGGTGCTTGGCACCTGCGCTGGGTATTGCGGAGTGGCGGGGAGTTTCAATTCAATAATCGGTTTTTGTGCTGGTCTTGGAGGAGTGTGTGGAAGTTATAATTCCATCATGGGCTATAACGCGGGCTTCGATTGGCAGTCAGGCAGAGCTGGGATTCGCAATACTATTATAGGCGCAGGCGCAGGCTCATGTGGAGTTGGCGGAAACGACAACCTCATTCTTGGTGATTTTGCTGGCTATGGCCAGTACGGAGATATTGCAGGTTCAGATAACGTTATTATTGGAAAGAATGCTGGGTACGACCGTCTTGTCGCTGGTTCAGACAGAAACACCATTATTGGATACAGCGCGGCGTGTGGTTGGTATACAGGATTCTGCGGAACGAACAACACTATCATCGGCACATGTGCGGGAGCGGGCGGTATTGGTGGCAACAACAACTTCATCGGCGGCACCAGCGCGTGGGGAGGTTGTTCAGGACTGAACACTGCGGCACTCGGAAATGATAACGTGGTCTTGGGAACACAGGCGGCGGCGTGCGGAATTTATGGCAATTATAACTCTGTTTTTGGACATTGCGCTGGTCTCACCGGTGTGTGCGGAAATGATAACTTCATCGGCGGCACCTGTGCGTGGGGGAATGATTTCGGCGCGGGAGTCGGAACGGACAACGTGGTGCTTGGAACCTGCGCGGGGTATTGTGGCATCTCTGGAAACTATAATGCTATTATTGGTTATTGTGCTGGGTCGCATGGAGTTTGCGGATGGAATAACTTAGTCGCCGGAAAAGAAGCGTGGGGAGGGGATACAACCGGACGAACAGGAGGCCTTAATGTGGTGCTCGGTTTTGAAGCGGGCTACTGTGGGATATCAGGGGCTACCAATTTCATCGGCGGTTTCTGCGCCGGCTACTGCGGGGTTGCGGGTTATGGCAACACTATATTCGGCAACTGCGCGTGGGGAGGCGACACTTTAGCCCAAGGAACAGGACAGAACAATATGATACTCGGCTCCCGCGCCGGTTTTTGCGGTATCGTCGGTTCCTGTAACTTTATTGGCGGGGTGTGCGCATGGGGCAACGACACCACCGGCGCAGGAGTCGGAACGGACAACGTAGTGCTTGGAAGCTGCGCGGGGTATTGTGGTCTGGCAGGTTACAGAAACTTTATCGGAGGTTGGGGTGCGTGGGGCAACGACACCACTGGCGCTGGAGTTGGAACCGACAACGTGGTGCTCGGAAGTTCCGCAGGATATTGCGGTGTGGCAGGAAGTAACAACTTCATCAGTGGCCCTCAAGCGGGCTATAGTTGGCAAGCGGGACGGACTGGCAGTTACAACACTATTATTGGAGGACAAGCCGGCGCCTGCGGAGTGTGCGGACATGATAACTTCATCAGCGGTACTGGCGCGGGGGCTTGCAATGTTTCAGGTGCGTTCAACACTATTCTCGGTGCCTATGCCGCAGGTAGTGGCGATGTCTCCGGCGGCAACAATCTTATTCTCGGTTATGAGGCTGGCTCCGTTGGACTGTGCGGCAATTTCAATTCCCTGATTGGGCGCTATGCTGGCGGAAATGTTCCCGTGTGTGGAAGTGATAACTTCATTGGTGGAAGTTTTGCCGGCTACAACGGAGTATGCGGAGGACAGAATACTATTATTGGATACTGCACGTGGGCGAATGATTTAGCGGGCACAGGAGTCGGAACCGACAACGTGGTGCTGGGAAGCTGCGCGGGGTATTGCGGAATTTCGGGAAGCGGAAATTCCATCATCGGACTCGCCGCTGGTCTCTGCGGTGTGTGCGGGAATAATAACTTCATCGCGGGGCTTGCCGCTGGTTCCAACTGGACACCTGGTTTTGGCGGAAACAACAATGTTATTCTCGGACTGCATGCTGGCGACAATGGCGTAACAGGAAGCTGTAACTTCATCGCGGGAGCATGTGCGGGAGAAACGTGGCAGAGCGGAAGGGATGGAGTGCAAAATATACTTCTCGGTGGTCTGGCGGGTTCATGCGGTATTTCTGGGGACGAAAATACGATAATTGGATTTAATGCTGGACTTTGCGGTGTCTGTGGGTATTCAAATACTATTATTGGAGTGAACGCCGGCGAAGAGGGTCTTTGGGGCGGTGCGTGCCATAACTTTATTGGCGGATACCAGGCATGGGGAGACGACACAGCACACACAGGTACTGGCTCGGACAACTTGGTCTTGGGAACAAATGCAGGATACTGCGGAGTGGCGGGAAACTATAATTCCATTATCGGTCACAACGCTGGTCTGTGCGGTGTCTGTGGTTCTTGTAACTTCATCGCTGGTTCGCAAGCAGGAGGAAGCTGGACGAGCGGATTCTGTGGAAGTGACAACACGATTCTCGGTTCGAATGCTGGTGCGTGTGGAATTGCTACTGGAGCAATCTTTAACTTCATCGGTGGCGGGAATGCGTGGGGCAATGACACGACTGGAGCGGGAATTGGCTCAAACAACTTGGTGTTAGGCAATAGCGCTGGCTATTGCGGTGTCGCAGGAAGCGCCAACACTATTCTCGGCTACTGTGCTGGTAAACTTGGCGTGTGCTCAAGTTCCAACTTCATCGGCGGTTATAGTGCATGGGGGAACGACACCACCGGTGCGGGAATCGGCAGCGACAACGTGGTACTTGGAACCTACGCCGGGTATTGCGGAGTAGCGGGGAGTTGCAATTTTATAGCTGGAATCAATGCTGGCGCAAATTGGACTAGCGGTTACACAGGAACAGCTAACATTATTCTTGGAGACCATGCTGGTTTGCTCGGAATCTGTGGAGGCGGAAATTTCATCGGAGGTCGTTATGCTTGGGCAAATGATACAGTAGGAGTAACAGGTTTCGGTAACGTGGTGCTTGGAGATAATGCTGGATATTGCGGAATTTCTGGCTCTTGCAACTCCATCATTGGCCACGGCGCTGGCGCTTGCGGAGTGTGCGGTTCATTCAACACTATTATGGGCGAAGCCGCCTGGGCCAACGACGGCGCGGCGGCTGGAACCGGCGACAACAACGTAGTTCTCGGAAGTGGCGCGGCATATTACGGAGTGGCAGGGAGTGGGAACTTTATCGGCGGCTTTGAAGCTGGCGCCAACAACACGCCAATTTCGGGGAACAATAATATGATTCTCGGTACCTGCGCGGGCAAGAACACCACTGCCGGCTCGTGCAACACCTTCCTCGGATACAACGCCGGTCTCGGGAATACCGTCGGCTCTTCTAATCTTCTTTTGGGAGATGCGGCCGACACTTCCGGAAACAACTTTTCAAACGCAACGGCAATCGGCAGTAACGCCATCGTCGGAGGCTCCAACATGATCGTGCTCGGAGGCACGTGTGCCAATGGTGTGTGCGTTGGTATCGGAACAACGACTCCGAACGAAGCTCTTGATGTCGCGGGCAACATTAGAATCGAAGGAAGCGGCAACGGCATCTTCTTCCCAGACATGACCTTCCTCGGCACCAACGCCGGAGGAGCGGGTAGCGGCATCACCTCATCGGGCGATCTCAATTTTATAAGCGGAGGAAGTATGAATTTTGAAACGGGCAACGGCACGGCTTCCTCGACCAGTATTTATGTTTTGAATGATTTGAGCGGCAATCCAAGCTTCGTCGGCTTCGGAGGATGCACCGCTCCTGCGTACGCGGTGGACGTAACGGGTGATGTCAATGTCTCCGGAGCATTCCGTGTCGCCGGAGTGGATGTCAGCAACAATTTTGTCAGTGCGGATAACAACGTCCTTCTTGGCTATCAAACCGGTGCCGCCGGCTTTACCGGCGGTGCATGCGGCAACTTCTTCGGCGGCTACCAAGTTGGTGCTAATGTTGCCAATGCCGGTTCATACAACACTGCTCTTGGCTACCGAGCAGGCTACAGCGGCATTGCTGGTTCATACAACTCAATCATCGGTCGCGACGCCGGAGGCGGAGCACCGGTCACCACAGACGACAATACTATTATAGGAAGCTGTGCCGGCTACAACGGAGTCTGCGGAGGACAGAATACTATTATTGGCTACTGCGCGGGTTCAAACTGGACAAGCGGATACACCGGAGCAAGCAATACTATCCTGGGTACTTGTGCTGGTCTCTGTGGAGTCTGTGGTTCCGATAACTTTATCGGTGGCTCTGGCGCGGCAATAAATTGGCAGAGCGGAAGAACTGGCTCGGGCAATGTGATACTCGGCGTTGCGGCAGCAGCCTGTGGACTTTCAGGAGACGACAACGTTCTCATTGGTCTCGGTGCCGGTAATAGTGCGGGTGTCTCTGGCAGTGGCAACTTCTTCGGCGGAATGTATGCCGGTGCTGGCTACTCGGTCGTCTCTTCAGGTAATAACAATACGGTTCTCGGAGTGTATGCGGGCAACGAAGGTGTTACCGGTTCTGACAACTTTATCGGCGGCTCGCAAGAATGTACTGGCTGTAATCACATCGCCGGTTCTCGAAACACCATTCTTGGATATAACGCGGCTGACTATGGCATTGCCGGTGGCGCTTGCAACAACTTCATCGGCGGTACCTGCGCGTGGGGTAACGATATTCCAGGAACTGCGGCTGGAACGGACAACGTAGTGATTGGAACGTGTGCGGGGTATTGGGGAGTAGCCGGAAGTCACAATACTATTCTCGGAAGCTGTGCCGGTTACAACGGCGTCTGCGGAAATTCAAACTTTATCGGAGGCCAGGGGGCTGGAAGTGCTTGGACAAGCGGCTTCACCGGGGCATGCAACACCATTATTGGAAATAATACCGGCTATCTAGGAATCGCTGGTAACGACAACACTCTTCTCGGCAGTCAGGCTGGCTTCTGCGGAGTGTGCGGTTCTTACAATACCGTTCTTGGTTTCAGTGCCGGCGCTGGTGGTCTTTGTGGTTCGAATAACTTCATCGGAGGCACTTGTGCATGGGGCAATGACACGACAGGAGCGGGAGTGGGGACGGATAACGTGGTGTTGGGAACGAACGCGGGGTATTGCGGTATCGCTGGAAGTTATAACTTTCTTGGAGGTCGATCTGTTGGAGCCGGTTGGCAGAGCGGAAGAGGCGGTACCGGTAACACGTTGTTTGGGTATGGCGCCGGCTGGTGCGGAATGTGCGGCTCAAACAACTTTGTCGCTGGCTATGGAGCATGGGGACAAGATACCGCGGGAAGGCTCGGTTCCAACAACACGGTGCTGGGCGAAGGGGCTGGCTTCTGCGGAGTTTCCGGTAGCAACAACTCTCTCATTGGCTCCTGCTCGGGTTTCTGCGGAGTGTGCGGTTCGGACAACTTCATCGGAGGTGGTAGTGCTTGGGGAGCCGACACCACTGGCGCGGGAGTGGGGACGGATAACGTGGTGTTGGGAACGAACGCGGGGTATTGTGGAATCGCCGGGTCTTTCAACTCCATCATTGGAGACAACGCTGGCCTCTGCGGAGTTGGGGGGAGTGCGAACTCCATCATTGGTTTCAGTGCTTGGAGCAACGACACCGTCGGTCGAACTGGGCAGTTCAACTCCATTATTGGATACAACGCCGGGTACTGCGGCGTTTCCGGTTTCCAGAACTCTATCATCGGTACTGACGCCGGCATGTGCGGAGTCTGTGGTTCAAGCAACTTCATCGGCGGTACTTCCGCCTGGGGAGGAGACACGATCGGCGTTGGCACGGGAGGCGACAACGTCGTCTTGGGCACCTGCGCAGGGTATTGCGGCGTGGCGGGAGGGAGCAACGTTTTTCTCGGCAACGCCGCAGGAGCGGGCTCGGCAATTTCGGGCAATGACAATCTTTTCCTCGGCACGTGCACTGGATACAATAGTACAAGCGGTTCGTGCAATACTTTCATCGGTTTCCACACAGGCCTCACCAACACCACTGGTTCATCCAATCTTTTGCTCGGAAATTTTGCTGATGTCGGCGCGTGCAATTTGAGTAACGCAACAGCCATCGGAGAATACGCCACCGTCGGCGCAAGCAACTCGCTTGTGCTCGGAGGCACGGGCATCCACGCGGTCAATGTTGGCATTGGCACCACTACTCCGTCGGAAGCGCTCGATGTTGCGGGCAATATCAAAATCGAAGGCGGAGGCAACGGCATCTTTTTCCCGGACATGACCTTTATGGGCACCAATGCCGGAGGCGCGGGAAGCGGCATCACGTCGGGAAGCGATCTCAATTTTGAAAGCGGAGGCAATATGAATTTCTTGACCGGCAACGGCACCGCCACGTCTACCAGCGTGTATATAAAAAATGATCTTTCCGGCAATCCGAGCTTCGTCGGCTTCGGCGGATGTACTTCGCCTGCCTACGCAGTGGATGTTACGGGCGATGTCAATGTGAGCGGAGCATTCCGCGTCGCGGGTGTGGATGTCTCGGGCAACTTTGTGAGCGCGGATAACAATGTTTTGCTTGGATATCAGACGGGCGCCGCCGGCTTTACCGGCGGCGCCTGTGGCAACCTTTTTGCCGGTTATCAAACGGCAAGCAATGTCGCGGTGGCCGGTTCATACAATGAAGTTTTGGGCTACCGCGCGGGCTACTGCGGCATCGGCGGAAGTTACAACTCCATCATCGGCCGCGACGCCGGAGGCGGAGCGCCGGTAACAGGGAATGACAACACTATTCTCGGAAGCTGTGCCGGTTACAACGGCGTCTGCGGAAATTCAAACTTTATCGGAGGCCAGGGGGCTGGAAGTGCTTGGACAAGCGGCTTCACCGGGGCATGCAACACCATTATTGGAAATAATACCGGCTATCTAGGAATCGCTGGTAACGACAACACTCTTCTCGGCAGTCAGGCTGGCTTCTGCGGAGTCTGCGGTTCGTGCAACTTTATCGGCGGTGTTTGTGCCTGGGGGAATGATACGACTGGACTTGGAGTGGGAAACGACAACGTGGTACTTGGAACCTGTGCAGGTTATTGCGGGGTTGGAGGTACGGGCAATACCATTATGGGCTCTTTTGCTTGGGGTAGCGACACTACTGGAGCAGGAACTGGAGATTACAATGTGGTTCTTGGTAATTCCGCTGGCTACTGCGGAATTACCGGATCATTTAACTCTATCATTGGCTATACCGCTGGTATATGTGGAGTGTCAGGGATTTTCAATTCTATTATTGGTGGTAATGCTGGAGATGGCACCTGCGGAGTGGCGGGTTCCTACAATTCCATTGTAGGCTACTCTGCTTGGGGATATGACGACTCTGGTAGAAGCGGACAATTTAACTTCATCGCTGGTGGTAATGCCGCCGGCTACTGTGGAGTGGCAGGGAATGACAACACTATCATCGGCTCTTTTGCCTGGGGTGGAGACACTACCGGAGCGGGGGTTGGTACCGATAACGTGGTCCTTGGAACCTGCGCGGGGTACATTGGCGTTTGCGGAAACAATAATCTCTTCTTCGGAACCAACGCCGGATTCTGCGACGGCACAGTAGCGACCGACATCGGGGTGTGCAACTCGGTCGCGATCGGCTACAACGCCCAAGTCACGGCATCAAATAGTATCGTGCTCGGTGGCACGGGAGCATTCGCGGCGAATGTCGGCATTGGCACGACGTCGCCGGCGGCACTTTTGTCTGTGGGGCAGTCTTCCGATACTATCGCCGGCGGAATCTTGGTCGCTTCAAATAACGGAAGCGCTTCGCGAGCAATTTACATGCAAGGCACCGGTGGCGACAGCGCCCTTCATTTTGTCGGCGACGGAAGCGGCGCGACCGGAGACGCAACGCTCAATGCAAGCGGAGTCTGGACTGACGCATCCGACATTTCATACAAGGAAAATATCACGTCTTTGACAGGGGGCCTTTGCGCTGTCCTCGCCCTCGACCCTCGCCACTACACCATGAAAGGGACGGGCATACCGCAGATCGGATTTATCGCCCAAGAAGTGGAGCAAGTGGCGCCGGAAGTAGTTTCGGGCGCGGAAGGAAGCAAAGGCATCGCCTACGGGCATCTTGAAGCCCTGACCGTCTCTGCAATTCAGGACATCAATTCTATTTTGCATATTTCTGGCGCCGCTACTTCGACAGCAACTTTGACCTCGAACTTTAGCGGAACCGGAGCAACTCCAATCACTATTGACTCGTTTGGCCATATCGGTATCGGAACTTCCACTCCTGCAGAAGCGCTTACCGTTGGTAATGGCACCAATCAGGCGAATGTCCAAGTTTCTAACGGATGGCTTTGTGTTGATGATAATGGCGATTGTTCTACGGCAACGACTGCCGGAACTATTTACGCGAATTCGACTTCGATTACTTCTACCGACCTTGCAGAGCAATACCCAACCCAAGACAGCGAACTTTCTGCCGGAGAAATTACCGCACTCGACCTAGACAATCCTGTTTTTGTAAAAACGGCGAACCGTTCTCTCAAAGCTCCGCTTCTTGGAATCGTTTCTACCAAGCCCGGGGTTGAGCTCGGAGGTTTTGGCGACAATCGCTTCCCCAATGACAGAAAAGTGCCAATCGCTCTTTCTGGACGCGTGCCGGTGAAAGTAAATCTTGAAGGAGGTGCGATTAGTATTGGAGATAGAATTGCACTCTCTTCGGTTTCCGGAGTTGGAAAGAAAGCGTCATCGAACGAAGATTCTGTGGGTTTGGCGCTCGAAACTTTTTCCGGAAGTTATAAATCCTCTGATAATACGATACTTGTCTTTGTAGAGAATAAGCAAGGAGTGGTTTCTTCTGGAACTCTTACGGCATCCGTGGCTTCAAGCGCTCTCTCGGAAGTATCAGATTCCGTCCGGGGTTCGTTTGAATCTCTTGGTATCGCAATGACCGATATGATTTCATACGTGAAAAATCTTGCGGTTGAAAGACTCACTGCTATTGCCGGAATATTCCAGAGTGTGCAGACGATTGACTTCAAAGCAAAAAATGCAGTTGTTGATAATCTTACTATCAAAAATTCTGCAGATGTTTCCAAGACTGGCGTGGTCATCTACGACAGAAAGACGGGAAATCCTGTTTGTATCTTTACTGAAAATGGAGTTTTGAGAAGTGAGGACGGTGACTGCGCAAACAATGTTTCTTCAGCAACTCCGACTCCGACAGCTAATATAACTGCAACTCCGACCCCAACTCCAGTTGACTCTGGTTCAGGTTCCGGAGATTCTTCCACGCCAACACCTACGCCGGAAGTTTCTGGAGGCGGTGATTCTTCGGCGACTCCAACTCCAGTAATCGACGCTTCGCCAACCCCTTCACCTGACGCAGGTGGAAGTGGAGGAGGTGCGACCCCTACACCAACTCCCGCAGATTCGCCAACTGAATCTCCTGAACTGACAGCGACTCCAGCTCCAACACCAGAGGTTACCGAAACTCCCGCTCCAGAAGTTTCTCCCGATACTCCACCACCCCCTTCTGATTCGACACCTCCTCCATCCGATGGCGGGACTCAGTAATCCCTTATCCTCTTTGATTGAAAAGTGAGTGCGACTAGGCTAGGATAGTGCCATGAAGTATAAGTATTTTGTCGGCGTGGCGCATCAGAAAATTCATTATGAATTTCTCCATTCTCTTCTTGGGGGAGAATTTGTCGAGTATCCCTGCACAATCTTTACGGAAAACTTTTCTCCAGAGCTTTTGAAAGAAGACGGAGAAGATGTCGTTTGGTTTTTCAGCGATATTTTCTACCATCTCCATCCGCTTCTGAAAGGCAAACAGATCTTGACCAAACACGGTATGACATTTGGGCCGTATCTCGATCCGGGCAAGGCGCATTGTATCAATCATTATTTCGACGCCGTGTTTCAGCCAGGGCTTACGCAAGAAAGAAAGCACGAAGTTTTCAAAATTAATCCTGAAAAAATAAAGCCAGTGGGGTATCTCTTGGCGCTCGAAATGCCGAAACGAAAAACGAAAAAAGACAGTATTCTTTTCGCCTCAACTTGTTTTCGACATTGGAACCATTACGACAATCTGTTTCGTATTCTCGGCAAGCTTGAAACAGGTATCTCTGCTTCGCTTTCGTTTCATCCATACACACCGCCGAACATCCTCGAACCATTCCTCACTCTTATAAGACAGAGGAAAGATGTCAAACTTTTGACTACACAGGAAGAATTTCTGGAAAGTTGCGCCACTTCAGAGCGCGCAGTTTCCGGCGGTTCCGGTTCTGTCGCCGCTCATTTTTGGTTTCAGAAAAAGCCCTTGATTTTTTTGCGCGGAGAATCCGAAGTAGGAGAGCATCAGCGCCGAGTCGATCCTTCTGTCGGCTGGGAGCGAGTGAAGCAAGAGATTGATGAACCCCGATTCAACACGATCCTTGATGAGAGCATGAAAATTTCCGATTGGAGAGAATGGAGTTTTGAAAAAGTGAAAAAAGCTCCTGTAGCGGTATCTGCAGAAAAAATCTTCTATCCGTGGAATTGGAGTCGTCCCAAGACCGAAGCAAAAATAAAAAGCGTTCTTCGCGAACTTGAAGCGAGATGAAAAAAATTCAAAAAACCGAAACGTATGCAATACTCCTTGCAGGAGGAGAAGGAAAGAGATATCGAGTCGGCAAAGTGCGAAAAGAATTTGTCTCTTTTCTTGGTAAGCCTCTTTTTCTCTGGTCCCTTGAGACGCTTCTTGCTTTGCCGGAGATAGAAAAAATTGTTGTCGTTTTTCCAGAGGGGAGTGAAAAATATGAACGGCTTGTATCCAAGCATATTGCCTCTGGCAGAGTGAGCATATTCTGTGCTTTGAAAAACAGACACGAAAGCATTCGGGGCGCTCTTCTTACTCTTCCGCCGAGAGGAATGGTGGTTGTCCAAGACGGCATCTCCCCGCTTACTTCTCTCGCTCTTATCCGCGAGACCCTCAAAGAAGCAAGACGCGTAGGTGCGGCAACAGCCTCTATATCTGCTATATATAGAGTGTTTGCTCAAAAAGGCCAATATATAGACAAAGTACTAGAGCGTTCACGGCTTGCTTATACAGTAAGTCCGCAAGCATTTTCTATACCCCTTTTGCACAAAGGCCTTGAATGGGCGAAAAAGAAAGGAGTTACTGATCGTGCTATGGTTGAGCTTATAAGGAAAATTGGCAAGTCTGTTGGCCTCGTACGTTCTCCCGAAGAAAATATAAAACTGACTTTTCCTCATGACGCGCTTACTATTGAGGCGCTTCTTAGAAAGAAAATTTCTCCCAATCGAAAGCGTTAGTATACAAACATATGAAGGATTCCGTACTCGTTACCCTTGCTGACCATACTTTCCTCGAACAAGCCAAACAACTCTTTTCGAGTTCTTTGTACAAAGGTAAATGGAAAGGGGATTTCGCGCTCATCGCTTGCGATATGCCGGACGAAAAACTTTCATGGTTTCGAGAAAAAGGCATTTTCATCCACGCCTGCCCCTGGCCGGTTCTAAAAAGAGAGAAGGGTGGAGTGTTTCGTCTTCCTGCACAATTTGGGAAATTTCATCTCTTCACCAACTTTTTTAAAAAGTGGAAGCAAATTGTTTTTCTTGATTCGGATATTATCGTACGTAAATCCCTTAAATTGCTTTCAAAAGGAGAAAGTTTCTTTGCTACCTATGACATGGAAAATGCTCCGCTTGAACGGCAATTTTTTAGTCCCACATACGATTCATTCAAATGGGATGCTGTTACTGAAAATATGCTCCAAGATTTGAAAAAAAACTTTGATCTTTCCATTCCGTCTTTTAATTCGGGTGTACTGTCATTTCCATCGTCTCTTATACTTCCGGACACATTCGCGCGCATTTCCAAACTTTTTGAGCGTTATTATTTGATAGAAAGATACTGCGACCAGCCGATTTTGAATTTGTATTTTTATAAAAAATGGAATCCTTTGTCGCAAATATGGAATAGATTTATTTCCGCAACGAAAAGCGACACAGAAAATATCGCCCACGCAAAAGACGCGAGCATCATCCATTTTGCGGGCCGAGCCCTGAAGCCGTGGCAAAAGGAAAGCCCATTTCACGGTGAATGGAAGAAAAATCTTGCGGAAGCGGAAGCCATTCATATATAATGAGCATTCTATGGCGAAAAA
This sequence comes from Minisyncoccota bacterium, assembly GCA_028711065.1. Classification (GTDB taxonomy): domain Bacteria; phylum Patescibacteriota; class Minisyncoccia; order Phycocordibacterales; family JAQTLZ01; genus JAQTLZ01. The sequence continues at coordinate 28,038 of JAQTSY010000008.1, read as the reverse complement.
AGAGAAAAGACAGAAAAAAGACAGCGTGCTCGCCACTCTTGCGGACGAGAAATATCTTGATCACGCGAAACAGCTTTTTTCGAGCGCCTTCCGGAAGGGCAATTGGAGGGGAGATTTTGCTTTGATTGCGTACAACATCGCGCACGAAAAACTTTCGTGGTTTCGAGACAAGGGAATTTATATAATCCATTGCGCGCAATTTGAGAATCCGCGCGCCGGGCACTATGCGGATTCGATCTATTTGGCGAAATGGAAAATGTTCGAGCCGGAATTTCGAGACTGGAAAAATGTCGCCTATCTTGACGCGGATATTATTGTGAGGGGTTCCATTGCACAGTTGGCGACGGCCAAAGGTTTCTTCGCTCTTCCTGATATGAGTGGCGCCGACGTGTATTACCAATTTTTGAAGCCGACGTCCATTCAGGAGCATTGGTCTTCAGTTCAGCATGAAGAATATTTGAAACTTATCGCGCTTCCTATAGATCTTCGCACCCGCTCATTCAACGCGGGTGTTTTGGTTTTTTCCACCGAAAGTGTTCCGAAAGACGCCTCGGAGAGCTTACACAAACTCATCGAAGAATACCGAAATGTGAATCGTTTCGGCGACCAGAGTATTATGAACATTTATTTTCACGGAAAATGGAGCCCGCTTCCGCAAACGTTTAATTTCTTTTACCCGGCGGCGGTAAGCCAGCAGATACCTCCGCCTATGGTGAATGTCGCAGTCGTTCACTTCGGAGGGTTTGCGGTAAAGCCCTGGAATCCTGTCAGCCTTTTCCACGGAGAGTGGAAGGAGAATCTTGAAGCAGCAGAAAGCACCGATTTCGGAGGAGGGGATTGACTTTTCACCCCTTTCGTGTATACTTATCGGCGTAAGAGTTTTCTCATACGTTTTGTGGAGCAGATGCACTTTTAGTGTTTCGGCAAGCAAGCAATAGAGAAGGTCGCCTTACACACTTTAGAAGAATACATTTGCTACATGGTTAAGAAACTATACGTAGGTGGGATTTCCTACTCTACAAGTCAGCAAGCATTGCAAGATGCTTTCGGACAAGCAGGTGCAGTTACTTCAGCTACTATCATCATGGACAAGATGACAGGCCGATCAAAAGGATTCGGTTTCGTCGAAATGTCTGACGATGCAGGTGCAGAAGCTGCAATCAACATGTGGAATGGCAAGGAACTTGATGGACGAACACTCACCGTAAATGAGGCTCGACCTATGGAACCTCGCGCTCCACGTGCTCCTCGAGGAAACTACTAATTTTTTAGTAGAATCTGAAAGAGAAAAAGCGGCGCCGTTAGGCGTCGCTTTTTTGTTGCCTAAATTTATTTTTTGCTATAAGATTACTCGGCTTTAAGTAAGAAAAACCTTACTTACTTTATCCAATAATTTCCATATATATGGCACAAAAAAAGGCAAAAAAGGCTCTAAAGAAGGATTCAAAGGCAAAAATTCAGCCTCTCGCGGACCGAGTGCTTATTCGGGAAGAGGAGGCAAAACAGACCAAAACAAGCTCTGGTATTTTCATCCCAGAATCAGTTGATGCTGATAAGAGCACAAAAAAGGGTGTTGTTATTGCTATTGGAGACGGAAAATTTGAAGACGGGAAAATTGTTCCAATGAAAGTGAAAATTGGCGATACCGTCGTCTATTCATGGGGAGACAAGGTTGAAATTGACGGGGAAAAATATGTGATTGTCCGAGAATCAGAAATATCAGCAATTTTGAATTAATAAAATACTATGTCCAAGAAAATCCTATTTGATGAAGTTGCGCGAAAAGCTCTAAAATCCGGAGTGGATCAAGTCGCAAATGCAGTAAAAATTACCGTTGGTCCGCGAGGTAAGAATGTTGTTTTTGATAAAGGATATGGTTCGCCAACTATTACAAATGACGGCGTTTCGATTGCCAAAGAGATAACTCTCAAAGATAAATTTGAGAATATGGGAGCGGAGATCGTAAAGGAAGTCGCTTCAAAGACCAATGATGTTGCTGGAGACGGAACAACCACTTCTATTATTCTTACTCAAGCAATTATCACCGAAGGAATGAAGCACACCAGCGTTGGCGTCAATGCGATGGGTGTTCGAGCGGGAATTGAAAAAGCAAAAGATGTTGTGGTGAAAGCGCTTAAAGATATCTCAAAATCAATCAAGACAAAAGAAGAAATCAAACAAGTTGCAACTATTTCCGCTGAATCGGAAGAAATGGGTTCTATCATCGCCGATACTATAGAGAAAGTCGGAAAGGATGGAGTGGTGACGGTAGAGGAATCACAATCTCTTGGTATCGAAAGTGAAGTGGTAAAAGGACTTCAGTTTGATAAGGGATACGTTTCTCCCTACATGATCAGCAATTCCGAAAGAATGGAAGCTGAACACAAGGACGTCCCGATTCTTCTCACTGACAAGAAAATTTCGACGGTAAAAGAGATCTTGCCCCTTTTGGAAAAACTTGCTCAAGCGGGAAAGAAAGAGCTTGTGATAATCGCTGAAGATGTGGACGGTGAAGCACTTACGACATTTGTACTCAACAAACTCCGAGGAGCGTTTAATATTCTCGCAGTCAAAGCTCCGGGCTATGGCGATAAGAAGAAAGAAATGCTCGAAGATATTGCCGTCACTATCGGCGCAAAGGTTGTTACGGAAGACATGGGAGTGAAGCTTGAAAACGCTGATCTATCTGTTCTCGGTCGAGCAGACAAAGTGATTGCAAAGAAAGATACGACGACGATTGTCGGCGGAAAAGGAAAGAAAGGAGAGATTGATGCTCGTCTGTCTCAGCTCAAGAAACAAAAAGAAAATGCCGATTCAAAATACGATAAAGAGAAATTTGACGAAAGAATCGCAAAGCTCTCTGGCGGGGTAGCGGTTATCCGAGTCGGAGCTTCGACAGAGACGGAGATGAAATATTTGAAGCTCAAAATCGAGGATGCAGTCAATGCTACAAAAGCCGCTATTGAAGAGGGAATTGTGGCTGGAGGAGGTACGGCTTACATTCAGGCTGGCAGAATGCTTTCGGGCGTTCCGCCATTCAAGACAGAAGATGAAGAAATTGGTTATAACATTGTTCTCAATGCTCTTGAAGCTCCGCTCCGCCAGATCGCGGTGAATGCCGGACACGGTGATGGCTCGATTGTCGTCGAGAAGGTAAAAAATCCTTTCTCTGACAGCAAAGACAGAAATAAAGACGGTACGGTCTCTGCTCTCGCGCTCGCAAAAAAAGTAAATTTCGGATTCGACGCACTTAAGGGAGAGTATGTAGATGATATGATCAAAGCAGGAATTGTGGATCCTGTGAAGGTGACTCGCACAGCGCTCGAAAATTCCGCATCAGCTGCGGCAATTCTTCTTACAACAGAAGTGGCGATTGCCGATGAACCGGAAGAAAAAAAGGAGCACGCTGGAATGGGAGGCGGAATGCCAGATATGGGGGGAATGGGGTACTAAATTTAACAAAGACGAACGAAAAACCGGCTTTAAGCCGGTTTTTCGCTTTTCATACTTATGCCTTTCTTGCTTTTCTCATACGCTGTAAAATAAAGTCATTATTAAAAACTTCATATTTGTATAGTATTTTATGCACACTTTTATTACAGCCTTCGCTCCTTCTTCTCTGTCTAGTTTAGCCGCAATTTGCAGTTACGGAGGCAAAAATGTTCCTTGCGGAGATGCCTCTTCTCTCATGTTGCTAAACATCCCAATTATTATTTTCTCGATAGCCCTGGCAATTCTCATGTTAGTCTCTATGTGGAAAGTATTCGAAAAAGCGGGGAAGCCGGGTTGGGCTGCGATCGTCCCTGTCTATAGTTCCATAGTGCTTCTCCAAATAGTGGGATTAAGTCCATGGCTTGTTCTTCTCGCTTTCATTCCTTTTTTCTCAGGCATCGCGGTTCTTATACTCCATGTGCTCTATGCCCAGCGGCTTTCTGCCAGATTTGGCAAAAGTAACGGTTTTGCTTTCGGTCTCTTTTTTCTTCCCTTCGTTTTCTACCCAATTCTTGGGTTTGGAGACAGTGTATACACTAACTATTCTGAACCACAGACTCCGGCTTCGCCCATCCCTCCTCCTTCATCTGCGATCCCTCCTTCGGAAGGCGCCGGAGGAACAAAAGTTGTATAATATACCCATTATAAACTCATCTTTTTTCGTATGAAAAAATTCTTAAGAATCTCGTTTCTCCTCCGCCTCGGCCTCGCAGCTGCTTTTTTGGCGAACTCCATAACAGCTTTCGGCTCGCCTGACGAGTTTAAAGAGCTTATTTCTGGTTCTTTCTTGGCGGGAATTTTGCCGGTAAGCGTCGCGTCCTTCGTCTTATTCATTGGCGTGAGCGATCTTCTGGTAGCCATACTGCTTCTTATCGGCAAAAAGGTTTCCTGGGTTGCATTCTACGCGAGTCTTTGGATTATTGGAGTAATGTTTGTGGGCGGTATTATGTCAACTGATGCTCTTGAACACATAGCATTTCTTTGTCTCGCGGTAGCAATTGCTGTCTACGGAAGAGATGAATAAAAAAGGGCATGAATCAGAAAAATTTGATAGCCAGTATTATTATTTTTGTCGCTCTCCTTTTGGGAGGGTTTGGAGGATATTACCTTTCTCACCGGGCGGTGGTGAGTCCAACTCCAGAACCAACTGGCGGTACGGATTCTGATACTATAGAAGGAAACACGCTTCCGTCCGCAAATGATGCAAAGTACCTTACCTATGAGAATAAGCAATACGGCTTCTTGCTTCTCTACCCGGCAGTACTCGCGAGGACTACAGGAAGTGGCGCGCTCGTGAGTTTTACTGATTCAAAAAATATAGAAATCCGCATTCTTAAAATCGCAGATTCGGATGCAGACTACCAAAATGTGCTTATTGGCAATACATACTATGACGGGAGCGGAGCGAATCCAAAATCTTTTTCTGAATTTACCGCGAAGACAATTGGCGAAAACACTTTCTATTACATTAAGTCCGGCCTTTTTGAAGGAGTGCTCTCACTTCATTATTATGCTGTGCTAAAGACTGGAATTTATGATTTCTCGCTTGTCTCGCGCGGAGTTGATTGGACGAATCCCGGGTTTAACGTCGAAGAAGAACAGGGACACCTTTATTTGAAACAAATATTGAGCTCTGTCGTATTTGGCAAAAGTGTCGCTTCTACTCCTGCGCCTTCAAAACCCGTGTCTCTTATTCAGTATCGAAATGACGAATCAGGATACATCGTGCAGTATCCGGAAGATTTTCAAGTGGACGAAAGCGGAAAAAGTCCGGCTACGGGGGATTTTGTTCAGGGAATTATTTTCCATTTTCCAAACCGGTTTACTTTAGGCACGAATCTTTCTCCGCATGATAGCTACATAAGTGTCGAGACAAAAGGGGAAGTTGCATGTACCCCGGGTGATTTTATAAGTCCCGATGAGAGAGACGGTGTTGTGCATACGGAACCAATTATCCAATCGAATGGAATTACATTTACGGGAGGAAGTGGCAATGGCGCTGCGGCAGGGAATTATTATGAAGAAGTCGCATATACTGCTTTGCATAACGGCACTTGTTACGGAATCAAACTTTTTCTCCACAGCACAAATGTCGGCAATTATGATCCCGGAACTATTCGCGAGTTTGACCGAGATAAAATAAACACGATATTTACGAACATGATCTCCTCGCTTCGGTTTCTCTAAAGCATTTTTGTGCTATAATAGAGGCCTATCAGGTAATTTCTCTTTAACTCTATGAGTAAAACAGGTTGGATTATTTTGGCTATTATTGTGGTTGTTGTCGGCTACGGATTCATCTCCTATAACGGCCTTGTGACAGCAAACGAAGCAATTAATAATCAGTGGGCAAAAGTTGAGACACAATATCAGAGACGCTTTGATTTGATTCCGAACCTCGTGGAATCGGTGAAAGGAATTATGAAGCAGGAGCAAGCAGTCTTTACGGCTATTGCTGATGCTCGTACTCATTATGCCGGAGCGCAGACGGTGGATGACAAAGCCAAAGCAGCTGGTGAGGTAGAAAGCGCACTCGGACGGCTTCTTGTCATTACCGAAAATTATCCTGAACTTAAATCTTCAGACACCGTGCAGACTCTCATGGCACAGCTTGAGGGAACAGAAAATCGCGTTTCTGTAGAGCGAACCCGATTCAATGATGTGGTGCAGACGTACAATCTCAAAGTAAAAACATTCCCAACTTCTCTCTTTGCGAAGATCTTCGGCTTCAGTGAGCACGCATACTTTCAGTCTGCAACTGGCGCAGAGACTGCTCCCAAGGTTTCATTCTAACGAAATCTATGTCTAGAAGGTTTCTCGGGCTTATTTCGGTCGCTCTCTTTTCTTTGGCCTTTGTCCATACGGCCTACGCTTTTACCTCGCCCGGGAATCCGACTGGATTTGTAAATGATTTTGCAAATGTGCTCGCGCCGGCCGATAAGACAGCTCTGGAGGCGAAACTGAAAGATTTCGCCGCTCAAACAGGGAATGAGGTGAGCGTAGTAACAGTACAAAATCTTGGCGGAGACGTGATCGAAAATTACGCGGTAAATCTTTTCCAGGCGTGGGGAATTGGGAATAAAGAAAAAGATAACGGCGTACTTTTTCTCGTAGCGATTGACGATAGAGCTGTACGAATTGAAGTTGGATACGGACTTGAGGGAGATCTTCCGGACGCTACTGCGAATAGAATAATTCAGAAAGTGACCATTCCCGCATTGAAGAATGGAGATTATAGCGGGGGAATTACAAAGTCTGTAGACGCAATTCTTTCAACGCTCGGTGGAGATGCTTCTTATTCAGCTCCAACAACAGAAGACGATGGAGGCAATTTCCCCCCACAACTCATTGGAATTGGGGTGTTTGTGATAGTTTGGCTCGCTGCAATACTTGGACGGTCAAAGTCCTGGTGGACGGGAGGAATTGTGGGCGCAGTTGTGGGTGTCATCCTCGGACTTATATTTGGTTTCTTTTATATAGGAATTCTCGCTGTGGTCTTTTTAATCCCCGGTGGACTTCTTTTTGATTTCATTGTTTCTCGTGCGTTTGAAAAAAGCAAAACAACTGGTGGCCGCCCGCCATGGTGGATAGGAGGTGGGGGAATGGGAGGACGAGGTGGTTTTGGAGGAGGTGGTGGATTTGGAGGTTTCGGCGGAGGATCTTCGGGCGGAGGCGGCGCAAGCGGGAGGTGGTAAAAATAGTTGTAAAGTTATAAGGTTATAAAGTTCTAAAGTCAAAAAAGGAGAGATGCCGGAGCGTTTCATTTCTGCTAAGGCAGGAATGAAAAGTCGCAGGCAGACGTGCCGAGACGGGGTCGCGGAATTTTTCATCAGAAAAATATCTGTGACCGAATGGGCTATTCTGGTATTATTTAAAAACGGAGGGTTCGCATAGCGGTCTAGTGCGCACGCTTGGAAAGCGTGTGAGGGGTAATTCCCTCCAAGAGTTCGAATCTCTTACCCTCCGCATTGTACGGAATTTGGGATGACCCGGCTGTCTAAAAAATGTTAGAATTGTTCGTATGCTAAAAGTATCTTCAATTTTGATCGGTGTATCGGATTTAAACAAAGCACGCCCTTTTTTCGAGAATGTTTTTGGTATGAAATTTGATGAATTCCGTCCACCTTTTGCCTCCGCAACTTTAGGTGATATTGAATTTAATATTGAGGAGAATGCCTCTTACCGTTCTCCTGATTGGTCAAAGCTTTATATTGGAGGTAGGAAGCAAGTGTCATTTCAATCAGATGACCTCGATTCATTTCTTAAGCAAGCCTCATCATTTGGTGCAAAAATAATGAAAGAAGCTGAAATGAAACCGTGGGGATGGAAGGAGGCGATCATTGCCGATCCCGATGGAAATGAATTTATAATTGAGCAGGAGGTTTAGGGTTGTTAATTTCCCTTTTCCATAAGCTCCTTCGCAGCCTCAACCCCGATATCATCTGCGCGGGGGATTGCTCCGGTAATACGCGTGATTATTTTTTCGGTGTGTCTGAAAAATTGAAACTTCGTAAAAAACGGATTTGTCCAGCCAGTCGTGATTGCGTAGCTTTGGGTGAACGGCTCGATATGGTGGATATGATGATCTATTTGAGGAAGGAGGATATGTGTTTTCTGCAAGAATCGAATAATAGCGGGGGGATTATACATGTGTGCCCATTTATGGATCTGATTGGTGAGAAAGACGAAAACTGAAATAAGAAAGACGAACATAAGTATTGAGTAGGAAATTACTCCAGTAAGCGGGATAAGAAGCACGGCAATGCAGATGGGGATGACAGTGGCAGTGCCACTGGTGCTCGCTTGGATGAAGCTGTGATGGGTGATTGATTTTTCATCCACATGATGTTCGCGAAATGGACGGATAAAAAGCGGGCCGACAAGAAATGTTTTTGAAGAACCCCAAGTATCGAAGGTCCAGTGCATTACTCCGGAGAGAAAATCGGCAACGAGAAGGCTACCCAAAAAGATTGCAATAAAGGACAGGAATGAGAAATATTCTCTATGCAGAAAAAATTTTCCTACCGCCAAGAGGAAAAATACGCAGATAGAAAGAAAGGCAAGAAAACGCAAGACTTGCCTCGTTTTGTCCGTTTTCATTCGTATCTCTTCTATATTCGGTTGCTGAATTTTTGCCATTATGACAGATTTTTTGTTATTTTCTCCCCATCATATTACAATACTTCTTCATGGAAGAACACATCATACTAGTCGATGAGAAAGATAATCCTATCGGCGAAGAGGGGAAACTATCCGCGCATTTAGCGGGAAAACTTCACCGCTGTTTTTCCATTTTCATCTTTAATTCTAAAGGCGAGATGCTTCTCCAGAAACGAGCGAAAGGGAAGTATCATTCAGGCGGGCTTTGGACAAATGCATGTTGCGGCCATCCGCGTCCTGGGGAAGAGACAGAGAAAGCTGCACATCGCCGGCTTCAAGAAGAAATGGGTTTTGATTGCCCGCTCAAGGAGGTTTTTAGTTTTACTTATAAGGCAGACTTGGATCACGGAATTCGAGAACATGAATTTGATCATGTCTTTCTCGGTAAATTTGATGGGGAAGTGAAAATAAATCCAGAAGAGGCGGAAGATTTCAAATGGGTTAAACCGGACGCATTGCGAGAGGATGTAAAGAAAAATCCTGACACTTATACCTATTGGTTTCGAATTTGTTTTGAACGTGCGGTCGACTTTGCACGTTTTTAAAAAATATGGCATAATATGAAAGCCTTTGTATCGGATAGGTGCTGTTGAGGCAACTCAATAGAGGAAAGTCCGAACACAGAGTCCTTCGTAAGCGGGGCAAGAGTAGCGGGTAACGCCCGTCCGGAGCAATCCGAGAGGTGCGAACAGAGACGCCTTTGACGAAAGAAAAAGGCATCCGCAAGGATGAGTCCAAATGGAAACATTTGGGGTGCAACGGCAAAATCCTTACTTCTGTGCAAGGCCGTGTCCCCCACCACTTTATGCATTATGTGTATGTGATCAAAAGTTTGAAAGATGGAAAATTTTACATAGGTCAAACAAATGACCTGAAGCGAAGATTTTCTGAACATCAGACTGGCAAGAGCACATCCACAAAATCGCGTGGGCCGTTTGTATTAGTATATTACGAGGCGTACAAAGATAAGAATGACGCTGTTCTGCGAGAGAGAAAACTTAAGCAGTTCAAAAATACATACAAACGGCTTCTCGAAAGATTGGAGCATAGTGCTTAAAGTGGTGGGGGAAGTGCCGCTCGAGGTATGAGGCAACTCATATCCCAGATAAATACCTATCGATTACAGAATTCGGCTTATAGGTACAAAGCATGAAAAACCCACCCTTATCGGTGGGTTTTTCTCTGTCCCCAGTTGTTACTTTTATCTTTCTTTTATATAATATGTCCATTATCAACTATTTTTTAGCGAGTATTTTACAATTATGATGCAAAATTCACCGAAAGTTTCTGCCTTTTTGGAGAAGGCGCCGGTTTTTCTTCTTCTCGGACTTACCTTTCTTCTGCCGATATTTTTCTTACCGGCATCTCTCTCAACATTTCCGTTCAGTAAGCATCTTTTGTTGACACTCGCCACGCTTCTTGCTTTCATCGCGTGGGCAGTATCCTCTCTGCGTCAGGGCAAGATTTCATATGCAAAAGATTTCTCTCAAGCTTTTCTTGCGCTCGTCCTTATTGTCACTCTCGTCGCTTCATTGGGATTTGTAAAACAGTCCCTCTTTGGAATCGGTCCAGAAATAGACACATTCGGATCTCTAGCGATCTTTTTCATCTTGTTCTTTACGGCAACAAATATTTTCTCAACTAAGAAAACGATCTTCAACTTCTATATCGCTCTCTTCGCTTCTTTTTTTGTAGTCGCTCTCTTTCAGATTATCCGACTTTTGGGCGGGGCAGGGTTTCTCTCTTTTGGCATTTTTACCGATGCCACTTCGAATCTTATTGGTAAATGGAACGATCTCGGTGTTTTTGCGGGCGCAATAACCCTTCTTTCGGTCTTTTTCCTTGAACTTCTTCCTTCCTCGACCTTCTTCAAGCGGGTAGTCGCAGTCGCTCTCGTATTGTCCCTCTTTATTGTCTTTTTAGTTAATTTTCCGATGCTTTGGGCATTTTTGGGAATTGCATCCGCACTCTTTCTCTTTATTGCCGCTTATATCGACAAGCAAAGTGCGAAAGGATCTACGTCTGCTTTTCCTGCGTCTTCTTCCGAAGATATGCCCGCTTCTTTTGGCAAAATGAAGAAAATGGTGCGCTCCTCTCTCCCGTCTGTTATCGTCATTGTGCTTGCCATTCTTTGTATCTTTTTCTCGGATTCGATAGGCAACGTGCTTTCAAGCCGTCTTCATATTCAAAATCTTGAAGTGAGACCTTCTCTTCAAGCAACATATGATCTCGGAGTAACAACTCTCAAAGAAAAACCAATATTTGGCATTGGCCCGAATCGTTTCGTAAATCAGTGGCTTATGGCGAAGCCTGATTCGGTGAATACGAGCGTCTTTTGGGATACCGATTTTGTTTACGGTTTTGGATTCATTCTCTCTTCACTTGTGACGATAGGAGTTATCGGTTTTCTTGCATGGGTAGCATTTCTGTTCTTTTTTGTGAAGAGGGGAATCAAATCTCTCCGATCTCTTCCCGAAGACCCATTTTTCCGTTACTTCATCCTTTCTTCCTTTGTAGTTTCTCTCTATTTCTGGGCATTAAATGTCTTCTATGTTCCGAGTATAACAACATTCGCACTAAGCTTCCTTTTCAGCGGTCTTTTCCTCGGTTCTCTCTCTAGTGTTGGTATTGTAGAAAGAAAAGATCTCTCTTTCAGTAGTTCTGGCAACTCTACTCTTTTGGTAAAAGCGCTTTGCGTGCTTCTTCTCGTGCTCTCCGTATTTCTCGGTTTTGTCTATGGAAAGAAGTTTGTTGCTATGGCTATGTTCCAGAGGGGTGCGTATGCGTTCAATACAACGGGAAATGGAGATACCGCAGAAGGTTATATTGTCCGTGCCGCATCCATCTCACCAGAAGATATTTACTACCGAGCCCTTTCTGATATTGGAGTTGCTCGATTGAACAGGCTTCTTGCTGTTCAAAATACAAAAGACAAGCTTTCAGATGATGACTACAAGAAAGCATTCGACGCTGATCTTCAGAATACTCTTAATTACGCCGACAAAGCCCTCCAAGCAAACCCTGGAGATTACAAAAATTGGATTTTGCGCGGAAATCTGTATTCTTCTCTCATTCCTCTCAAAATTTCCGGAGCGTACGAAACTGCACGTGCTGCATACACCCAAGCAGTAGCACTCAATCCGAAAAGTCCTTCGATTCCGCTTCTTCTCGGGCGTCTTGAGCTCGCGAACGGAAATTACGCGAATGCCCTCGATTATGTCGGCAAATCTTTGAACTTGAAGCGAAACTTCATAGACGGCTATGTATTCCGAGGTCAGGCAGAAGTGCAAAAGGGAGATATTGCATCTGCTATTCCAGATTTTGAGAACGCAGCGGTTATTGCTCAAAACAACTCCCAGATCTTCTTCCAGCTCGGCGTGCTTTATTACAATGCCAAGAAATACGAGAATGCTGTCGGAGTTTTGGAGCGAGCGGTCATCATTGATCCTTCGTACGCGAACGCAAGGTACTTCCTGGGGCTTAGCTATGACAAACTTGGCAGAGTAGACGATGCGATCGCACAATTTACCGAAATTCAGAAAAATAATCCGGACAATCAGGATGTCGCGACTATCCTTAAAAATTTGAAAGCGGAAAAATCTCCTGCACCAGCTGCGAAGACCACTCCATCCCCTACGCCAAAGAAATAATTTATTACTGCTCGTCCGAACTGGCCTTAAGAAAGAATGGTAAAGAATATCTTACGATTTATTCATCGGGAAATTACGGGCCTGCATCAGGCGGCATATCTTCTGGGGATTTTCGCCTTCCTCTCTCAAGTCTTAGCGCTCTTTCGGGATAGGCTTTTCGCCTATTCCTTCGGTGCAAGCCATAGTCTCGATCTCTACTACGTGTCTTTTCGCATTCCCGACTTCATTTTCGCTTCGGTTGCGTCGGTAGTCTCTATTTCCGTTATTATTCCTTTTCTTGTTGAAAGAATGCAAAGAGGGGAAGCGGAGGGGAAGAAATTTATAGATGCTGTATTCTCGGCTTTCTTTATCTTTATTGTTTCCGTAAGCATTATCGCCTTTGCGCTTATTCCGTATTTTATTCACATTTTTTTCCCGAGTTTCGGTGGCGCCGATGCGGCGAAGCTTATTACAATGACTCGTATTGTGCTTCTTTCCCCGATCTTTCTCGGTATTTCGAATTTCTTTGCGAGCATTACTCAAGTCCACAAAAGGTTTTTCCTTTATGCCATAAGCCCGCTTTTTTACAACATTGGCATTATTCTCGGGGTCATTTTTCTCTACCCCATGTTTGGGCTTCTTGGACTCTCATACGGTGTGGTCGCCGGCGCATTTCTTCATATGGCAATTCAGATTCCATTTCTCATCGAGCATAAATTATTTCCGAGACTCTCGCTTCGGGTCCATTTTCAATCAATTAAAGAGGTGGCGCTCCTTTCAATTCCGCGAACGCTCACGGCTTCCTCGAATGAAATTGCAGAATTTTTCCTGATTTCTCTCGCGTCGTTTATGTCTGCCGGTTCGGTTTCTATTTTTAATTTCTCATTCAACCTCCAATCCGTTCCGCTCTCGATTATCGGCGTCTCCTACTCGCTTGCCGCTTTTCCCGCGCTTACTCGATCCTTCTCTGCGGGGAATCACAGCGAATTTCTTGATCAGATGATAACCTCTGCGAAGCACATTATTTTCTGGTCTATTCCTGTTGCTGTTTTGTTTATCGTGCTTCGCGCACAGATCGTCCGCGTCATTTTGGGCACTGGACGTTTTGATTGGAACGATACTCGTCTCACCGCAGCTTCTCTTGCTCTTTTTGCATTCTCCACCATCTCCCAAAGCCTTATGCTTCTTTTCGTCCGCTCATATTACGCTCGTGGGAAGACAATAAAGCCCCTCATTATTAATTTTCTAAGCGCAGGCAGCGTTGTATTTTTTGGCTATCTTCTCTCGCAATTTTTCCTCCACGAATCGCTTGCGAAGCATTTTATTGAAGTTTTGCTTCGTGTTGACGGGCTCTCCGGGACATCTGTCCTTGTTTTACCGCTTGCATTCTCGATCGGTATTACCATTAATATGATTATCCACTGGATCGATTTCCAATTTGATTTTCCCGCATTTACAAAGCCCGTTTTTCAAACTCTTTTCCAAAGCCTTTCCGCTTCAGTCCTTATGGGTGCAGTATCCTATTTTTGTCTCAACATATTCAGCAATTTTTTCTCTTTAAACACCCTTTCAGGGGTTTTTCTTCAAGGATTTCTCGCTGGAATTATCGGCCTTGTTGTCTGTGTCGTTGTGCTCAAACTTCTTGGGAGCATCGAGCTTCAGGAGGTTTGGGACACGCTCCATCGTAAATTCTGGAAGACAAAAGAGATTGTGATTGAAGAGACATCTGTTTAAAAAGCTGGAAAATTCTCGATTTTCTGCTAGTATTCACGGAATGGATCTCAAACACATACGAAATTTCTCAATTATCGCCCACATTGACCACGGTAAATCGACCCTTGCCGACCGGCTTTTGGAGATCACGGGGACGATAGAAAAGCGCAAAATGCAGGATCAGGTGCTTGATTCTATGGAACTTGAACGCGAGCGGGGAATTACCATCAAGATGCAACCAGTGCGGATGGAATATTCGCTTGGCGGAGAAAAATATATTTTAAATCTCATTGATACCCCGGGGCATATTGATTTTTCGTATGAAGTTTCTCGCGCTCTTAAGGCCGTAGAAGGTTCGCTTCTTCTCGTCGATTCCACTCAAGGCGTTCAGGCGCAGACTTTGACCACGCTTTCTATGGCACGAGAATCAGGACTTACGATCATTCCTGTTATTACAAAAGTAGATTCTCCGCTCGCAAGGATTCCTGAAGTAAAGAAAGAATTAGCAACACTTCTTGGAGTTTCTGAAGATACGGTGATTGAAGTTTCTGGACGAACGGGGCAGGGGACAGAAAATTTACTTTCTGAAATCGTGAAGAGAATTCCCCCGCCAAAAGAGGAATTTTCTGGTGATAACTGTCGCGCTCTCGTTTTTGATTTTCAATACGATAATCATCGCGGAGTTATTGTTTATGTTCGTGTTATGGACGGAAGTGTTTCGAAGCAATCTTCGCTTATTTTCCGTGCTGCGAATGAGCGATTCATCGCTCTGGAAGTAGGAATATTCAGTCCTGAAGAGGAACCTCGAGAATCGCTTTCTGCAGGCGAAATTGGCTATATAGTGACCGGAATCAAGAAGCCGGGCATCGCCTCTGTGGGAGACACTATAGCACTTGAAAAGAGGCCTTTACCGGCTTTACCTGGGTATTTCACTCCGAAACCAGTCGTTTGGGCGTCTATTTATCCAGAAAGCCAAGATGATTTTGACCAGCTTCGCCAGGCGCTTTCTCGGCTTCGACTTTCTGATTCTTCCTTCTCCCATGAAGAGGAATCTTCAGGCTCGCTTGGACGCGGATTTCGGTGCGGATTTCTTGGGATGCTCCACTTGGAAATAATTACGGAGAGGCTTCGACGAGAGTTTCAGCTTGAACTTGTGGTGACGCTTCCTTCGATTACCTATGAGGTAACACTCAAAAATGGAAAGACTGAAATGATTTATTCCCCGTCATTTTTTCCTGATGATGGGAATGTAATAAAGGTGCGCGAGCCGTGGGTGAATCTTCGCATTATTACTCCTTCGGAATATTTGGGACCTTTGATGCAGATTCTTTTTGAACATGAAGCTGAAGTTGGGGATACCGAGACGTTCGGAGAAGGACGAAGCTCGATCGGGGTAAAAATGCCCCTTCGCGAGCTTATGCGAAACTTTTTTGATGAAGTAAAAAGCGTTTCTTCCGGATATGCTTCGCTTTCGTATGAAATTGAGGGCTACCGAGATGCGGATGTCACCCGGCTTGATATTTTGGTTGCGGATGAGCCCGTCATTGCTTTTACTCGTGTTGTGTCTCACAGGCGTGTCGAAGAAGAAGCGGAAAAATCTGTTGAAAAACTCTCCTCGATTCTTCCAAGACAAATGTTTACGTTGAAAATTCAAGGCAAAGCGATGGGAAGAATTATCGCCTCGCGCACCCTTTCAGGAATGAAAAAAGATGTGACACAGCATATGTATGGCGGAGACATTACTCGAAAGATGAAGCTCCGAGAAAAGCAAAAGAAAGGAAAAAAGAAAATGAAAGCCCGCGGAAGCGTGGATATTTCACACGAGGTGTTCCTCAAGATGATGAAGTAAAGACTAGCGGAAGAATGGCAGAGAGTAGAGTGCCACCATACTTACGATAACAAGGAGTCCTAAAACTGACCAAATGGTCATGATTACTTTTCGGTGTTTTTTGTGCAAAAGCATAAATTTAGTATTTACCCCGTGAGATAATTGATATGTATTATATCTGTAGATTCAGTTTTTACAAACAGTTCTAAAAAAAGATTAGGGATGGTCTATAACTATCTCCTGGGGTATAGTATATAATGTTTCTTGTAAAAATCCATGCTTCCGCTTGAGGAAAAAAGAAAATTCCGAAGGATTTTGTATTCAAAAACCACTCTTTTTATACTCTGTCTGGCGGTTTTTTTTGTGGCGAGAGCCACATGGGGGGTATATAAAAAGGCAGAGGAAAGCAAGCAAAATTTAGAGCTTACGGAAAGACAGCTCGATGATTTGAACAAAAGAAACGATTACCTAAGTAGTGAAATCAAAAAACTTTCCTCATCAAGCGGGGTAGAAGAAGAAATACGGCAGAAATTTCGCGTTGCGAAAGTGGGTGAGCAGATGGCGGTTATTGTAGATAGTCAGGCATCAGAGCCTACAATTACAGATGATTCCGGGGATAGCTGGTGGGCGCGATTGTGGGCATGGATTACACGTTGAAATGCGGGATTGGTTTAGTGGTAGAACGCGACCTTCCCAAGGTTGAGGCGGGGTTTCGATTACCCCATCCCGCACTAGAAAAAGCCGAATAGGCTTTTTCGTGCGGGATGAGTAAGGTGTTGAAACACCTTTCGAGGGTAATCGAAAAAGCGAAGCTATGTTTTTGTAGTAGCAAAAACTGCGAGCTAGGGTCGTGAGAATTTGTTCACGACGGTGAACAAATTACTCCTGACCGATTCCCATCCCGCACTAGTTTAATAAGCCCCCATAGTTCAACGGATCGAACAAGCCCGTCCTAAGGGTTAGATGTAGGTTCAATTCCTGCTGGGGGCACAAAAAGCGGAGCATTTTTGTGCCCCCAGAACAAGTGCTTTGAATAGCACTTGTGTCAGGAACTGAAGCCCGATTGAGCTACGCCTAATGGCGAACCAATCGGGGCACTGGTCGAGTAGCGACCGATACTCTGGCCTAAATTATTTGTGACCAATTTTTTAAATAAGTAAGTTTTGACCAGCTTGTTTTTTACTGTGAGGATGATTGTGGGGGTTGTTGTGGCAAGATGTGCCATAACGCTGTTGCACTTGCCATTGGGGCAGTGGACAGATTTTTGTAAGACACAGAGGGGAGAAGTGCGATGCCAAAGAGAATTCTTACCAAGGACGTTCATCCACGAACAGTGGATGTCGTTCGGAGCATGCTGTTGGAAAATGTCGATACTGGCCTCGTGCCGGGTGCGATTCCTGTTGCTTTCGGTACAGACATTCTGATGGTGAAGCCGGAGGTTACAGCTTGCAGGTTTAAGTTCGATTGCCGTTTCCGCAATGTCGTCTGCCGGTTGTTTGGAGGCGTGCGCAGGCTTCAGTGCGTGACGCTTCTGACCGTCTGGAACCGCTTCACATCGCTCCGGTTGGCCGATCGTCTTTCCACAGCCTTTAAAAAGGGCGAGGTTTTGACGGATTTAGATTTGGCCAAACGCTTTGTGGCACTCGGAGTGGCGATTGGGAAATGGTGTCTCAAGATGCCTCAAGGCATTGCGCGTTCGTCGAGCATTGTTCACTTCGTAGCCAAGTTGAAACAGGTCAAGATCATTGTCTTGAGCGACGCCATCGCAACCAAACGCGCTCGCGAGCCGCGGGGTGTGCGTGGCAGGTTCAAGCCCCAAACGGTACTTTCTCCGGCGGTTTAGATTGCTGGGAGCCGTGGGCGGGCACATCAGATTTCTGTTCAGGTTCGTACCTGAACAGATTTTATTTTTTGCAGAAATGTTGTTACAATACCATCTATGGATCCAGAAATAAAAACTCTCCTCGAGAAAAATCTCGCACTTTCGCAGGAAAATAACAGCCTGCTTCAAAAAATGAATCGGCGAGCGAAGTGGGGGACCGCGACTCGTGTTGTCTATTGGGTAATAATTCTCGGAATAACTTTTGGTTCCTTTTATTATCTCCAGCCGTATATCAATCAGGTCATTTCTCTGTATTCAAAAGCAAGCAGTACCCTCAATTCGTTTAGTGGGCTTGGTAGGTGATGAGTAGATTTTTTCCTCCTTTTCGTATAAGCTAGAAGCTGTTTTTCTATTTGTGAATACGCCGAGGTAAGTGGGGTTGGTGGAGTGAGCCTTGGGATGGGGTGAGGTCGGGTTGGGACCCGACCTCACGGTCGGAGCACGACGGTGCGAGACGGGGTCGCGGAATTCGCTAGCATGCGAATATCTGTGACCCAAGGCGCAAGATCTTTTGAGATATTTTAAGTTTTGGCTATCGAAGTCTGTTAAGATGTAAACATGCTTGGGTAGCTCAGTTGGCAGAGCATTCCCCTGAAGAGGGAAGGGTCGCCGGTTCGACCCCGGCCCCAAGCACAGGTAGTATTAGCCAAAACTTATAAATATCCAAAAGGTGTACAGCTCCTGTAAGGAGTTCCCCCTGAAGAGTGAGCTTGGGATGGGACCCAAGCGCAAGGTCGGAGCGCGACGGCGCGAGACAGGGTCGAAAGATTTTTTAGTGAAAAAATACTTTTGACAAGGGTCGCCGGTTCGACCCCGGCCCCAAGCACAAAAAAACGGACCCTGTTTGCCGTAAGGCATTCAGGGTCCGACTGTTCTCTATTGTTTGGGAATTTTCTCCACGAGCACTCGCCATCTGGAATCCCAGCCCTTCCATCCCTTCCGCACATGGGTGAAATCAAGACGGCGCTTGAACTCTGGCGATCCGTCGCATTGACGGACACAGATATGGCTCGGCGCGCCCGAGTGACCACCGAAGATTGATGCTGGATTCTCTGGCTCTGCAGCCACAATATCAAAACCGCAGAGTTCCTTTAGGAAAGGATCCGTTTCGAACAGAACCATGAGATCCAGGAGTGGCCAGACACCGTTTCGACAGAGCTGCCATCCTTCGCGAGCCCAGAGATCGGGGTCGGGTGGCACGACGTGAATTTCCCTGCGGATCATGCAGACTTGGCCAACTTTGTCTGCCGTAATATCTGGATTGACCCAACTGTACCCACCCTGCTTGATCGCTTCTTCGAAGCTTCTGCAAACTGTTCCCACCATGATTGGCGGGTACAAAGTCTCGACATTCATGGCGAACTCCTTTTCAATGAGACGAAAACTCTTCTTTTGGTACACGCTAGGCAAACAATAACAAGCTTGGACAATTTTGCCAAGCTTTCTTTGGAATCATTTTCACCCCACTAAATCGTCTTCACCTTGAGCTTCGTCTGCTTTCCCTTGTTTATTTTCGGCAATTTGATGATGAGAAGGCCGTGCTTTTCTATCGCTTCGGATTCTTCAGGCTCTACTTCTTGCGGAAGGAGGATTGTGCGGGAAAAAGAACCCCAATACAGCTCTTTTGAAAAATAATTCTCTTCTGAAATGCCTCTTTCACCTTCTCGTTTGCCTTTGATAGTCACCATGTCGCGAGTGATATTTACATCCAAATCTTCGGGTCGTACTCCCGCCACCATTGTTTTTATGACGATTTCTTCAGGAGTTTGGTGCACGTCTACCGCGAGCTGGCCTTCTTCCGCCTCTTCTTCCATCCATTCACCCTTTTCGTTATCTGTTTCGTCTTGAACTCCTCTCTGCGTATCATCTACTTTCACCGCGCCGGTAAGTCTTTCAAAAAATGATTTTTTATCTTTCAGCATAGAGAGAAGTTAAGTTAATAATTGTTATTGCGTCTTAAGAACAAGTTTTGTTTTTGAAGGCCGGATTGATTTTACTTTCTCAAAGAAAACCATAAGCACAATGACTGCCATCCACACTCCCGCAAATACCATGAATGTATTATTGCCTTCTATTATAAAGAAATTAAAGAGTGTGTGCAATATGATTGCGAAGAACAATCCGTAAAGAATATAAAGTTTTTTCACTTTCTCGCTTCGGTAGAAAGCCAGAGCAATGAAGAGCCCTACCATTGCAGAGGAGACGGTGTGGAGAAGCGATGCGCCAATAAAGCGAAGATTTCCTGTGAGCAAAGTCTCGACGATATTTCCTGCAGCAAGTGGTTGCATCAGGAAAAAGGTATTTTCAATGGCGCTAAATCCTAACGCTGCAGTAATGAGATAAATAAGCGCGTTCACTGGCTCATTCATGTTCTTTTTCTTGAGGGCGGAAACATAAGCAGCTCCAAATTTCAAGCTTTCCTCGATTAATGCCCAGAAAAGAAACGTCAATCCATTCCCCAATCCTTGCGAGGAAACATATTTTTCAAGCGGAAGCGCGAGTGGTGCAGCAATCATCCCAGCGAAAAATGCGAGGACGATGAGTCCGCGTGGTTCGGGGTGAATGGTGTCTTCTCGAAGCCAAAACCAAAGCCAAAAAAGCGCGGGGATAAAGCCTCCGAGCATTGCCCAAAATACTGTTTCCGCGTTTATCATCACCTTTATTGTACCTTATCTAAGCCGGCCAGTTTTCCACCATAAGAAGGCTCTCGGTATCTTCGAGGGAGCTCCAAATCTCTTCGGTGACAAAAGGGACGAATGGATGAAGGGCTTTGAGGCAGGTTTTGAGAATGTGAAGGAGGGTAGATTGGCGGGATTGTTTAGCGGATTCATCTGTTCCGCTTATGATTGGCTTAGATTCCTCGATAATGACATCTGCAAACGTATTCCAGAAATAATGATAGAGCTTTTCTCCGGCGAGGTAGTATCGGAAATTATCCATATCTTTGGTGATGTCTCGCATAGCATCGTCGAGCTCTGCCAAAAGTCCTTTATCTTTTTCGCTCACCGTTGGCGAGGCTTTAGTATCAAAATCTTGCGTGCTCTCGAGAACAAATCGTGTTGCATTCCAAATTTTATTCGCAAAGTTTTTGTAGGCGCGAATTTTATCTTCAGAAAGAGCAAGGCTTGTTCCCGGGGTATTTCCGACAACCATTCCCATTCGGAATGCATCAGTGCCGAATTTTTCGGTCAGGTCGAGCGGGTTTATCACATTGCCTTTTGACTTACTCATTTTCTGCGCTTTTGCATCAAGCACGAGACCGTGCAGGTACACAGTCTTGAAGGGAACTTTGCCGGTTCTATAAATTCCAAGCATGATCATTCGCGACACCCAGAAAAAGATAATTTCACCGGCAGTTTCCATCACATCCGTTGGGTAGAAATCTTTGAAATCTTTCCCGTCAGGAAAGCCGAGTGTTGCAAATGGCCATTGTCCAGATGAGAACCATGTGTCGAATGTATCGGTGTCTTTTCGAAGTGCGCCTTCACATTTCGTACATTTTGAAAGGGTATCGTCGAGGTCTACATATCCTTCTCCGCATCCGTCACAAATCTTCGCAGGAATTGGAATTCCCCACACAATCTGGCGGGAAATGTTCCAGTCCATGATATTTTCGAGCCAGTGAGTGGTGATCTTTTCGTAATGGTCGGGAATGTATTTGATTTCTCCAGCTTTGATTCTCTCGAGCGCCTTTTCCGCCAAAGGCTTCATCTTGATGAACCATTGAGGCAAAACTTGCGGTTCGATAGTCGTCCCGCATTTGTAGCACGTATGAACGTTGTGTTTGTAATTCTCATCGATTTTTTCAACGAGGCCTTTCCCGCGCAATTTTTCCACGATTGCCTCGCGGGCTTTAGAAATATGCTGACCGGCGAATTCTCCAGCGATGGGCAAGAGCTTGCCTTTAAGGTCGATAATTTGCTCCATCTTTAGATCGTGCCGTTTCGCAATCTCAAAGTCAGCCGTATCGTGCCATGGGGTAATGGTCATAACACCCGTTCCAAATTCCATATCTACCGCCTCATCTTTGATGATAGTGCCGGTGACTGGTCCGTTTATCCATTCAGCAGTGATTTTTTGGCCGTCTTTATACTCCGCATATCGCTTGTCGGCAGGATGCATCACCACATATTTGTCGCCGAATTTCGTTTCCGGACGGGAAGTTGAGATAGTGAAAGGTCCGTATTTGAAATAGTAGAATTTTTCGGTTTTCTCAACATCAGCGATCTCAAGATCGGAAAAGCTGGTTTGATGCCGTGGACACCACGAGACGATTCGCTTGCCACGATAGAGCAGTCCATCGTCGGAAAGTTTTTTGAAGGTTTGATAAACGGTTTTTACAATTTCAGGATCAAGAGTGAATTTTTCTCGAGACCAGTCGCACGAAGCTCCCATTTTCGCTACCTGTGATTTGATATTTTTGGAATTTTCGAGAGTGAAATCAAGGATGTTTTTGTAGAGTTCTTCCGGCGGAAAATCGAAACGTGTTTTGCCTTCTTTCTCAAGTTTCTTTTCGTACACCACTTGCGTCTCAAATCCAGCATGGTCGAGGCCGGGAAGCCAGAGCGTCCTGAAGCCCCGCATTCGCTTGTATCTCACCATGATGTCTTCAATCGTCATCACAAGCCCGTGGCCAGCGTGAAGAGAGCCGTTGGCATTGGTTGGGGGCATGAGAATGGAAAAAGAAGGAGCGTCAGCCTTGGTAACACCTTTTGCAATGCAAATATCAGGATTAAAAAAACCGCTCTCTTCCCAGAGCTTGTAGATTTTTCCTTCCGTACTTTTCGGATCGTAGGGCTTTAGAAACTTCTCATCCATGGGCAAAATAGTAGCATTTTTTATATCGTTTTGGTAGATTTAGCAAAGAACCTGACGTTCACCTTTAACCCTTTTCCTGGAGGCGAGCATGGCTTTGAAACTTAGCATGATGTTCGTCGGCCAGGAAGAAACTGGCCCAGTTGTCGACGTGCGTGGGAAAAAAGTTCGCGTGAGAGAGATCCTTGAACGCAACAGCATTTTCTGCGTACAAGCGAATTCTCGTCTTCAGGCAACGAGAATCCTTCGCTCCTGTAGCGATTTTGATGTCATTATTGTGGCCGCTAAACCTGGTGACAACACGGAGCTCCCGCGTTTTGTCAGATGGCTTCGTGAGCGCTCCGAAGGATGGATATTCGTATCATCTTATTCGTGGAGGATGGCCCATGTTTTGGTGGACGAGGGAGCGGATGATGTTTGTATTGCTACCGAGAAGCATTTGTACATGTTAGTTTACGAAACACTTCGTGACTGGCGTGGCGAAAAGTATTCTCGGGAGAAAAAAACTAGAGGCGCAAGTTTCCCCTTGCTTCGAGTGGCTGGTCTATAATAGGACTCGCCACTTTTTCTTTTAGCAGGGAATTTATATATCCAGCTCCGGCAATCATGATTGCGTTATCTGTTGAAAGTTCTTTTGGGGGAATGAGGAGCTTTGTTTGAGGAAAATCTTGGGCTAATTTTTCAAAACTTTTTCGGATATGGAAATTTGCTGAAACGCCTCCAGCGATAATGAGTGTTTGAGGGCCGAATTCTTCGATTGCTTTTCGGGTTTTTGCTACGAGCACATCTCCTACAGCATCTTCAAATTCGCGAGCGATTTCTGATTTAATTTCTGCCGTTGGCTCGCCGATTTCTTTCAATTTATACAATACGGAGGTTTTGAGGCCAGAAAAAGAAAAATCATAGTCATCCGACTTGAGCATAGGGCGTGGGAGCGTCAACTTGGAAGCTGAGCTTCCAAGTTGACGCTGTTTTTCTGCGAGCTTTGAAATTTCGGGTCCTCCAGGATAAGGAAGTCCAAGAAGCCGAGCCACTTTATCAAATGCTTCGCCGACAGCGTCATCTCGTGTTTTTCCAATTACTTTATATTCGCCCCATTTTTCTGTAAGAACGAGTTCTGTGTGTCCACCGGAAATAAGGAGAACGAGAGCGGGAAATTCAATCTTCGTATTTTCTGTGAGAAGTGGAGAAACGATATGTCCTTCCATGTGATTGACCGGAATGATTGGAATGTTCCAAGTGTACGAAAGCGCTTTCGCAAAACTCACACCAACCCAAAGCGCCGGTTCGAGCCCTGGACCATAAGTAACTGCGATTGCGTCAATTTTTGGCTTTTCGATTGTCGGAATAAATTCGAGAAAGAGGGGAGCAAGTTCTTGTTCTCTCTCTAGTATTTTCTTTACCCCTTCTTCAACAATTTTTTCCTGTTTTGACTTTGAAAAACCCGATTCCTCTAAAAGTTTTTTTAAAAGCGGAATCAAATTTTTCTGGTGCTCCCGCTTTGCAAGCATTGGCACGACTCCGCCATGTTCTTCATGGAGTTTCGTTTGTGAGAAAAGGGTAGCAGAAAGGAGCCGAAACTGAGGATTTTCGAGTGTTCCTGCCGCTTCAACAAGGGAAAGGGCAGTCTCATCGCATGAGGTTTCGATACCAAGGATAATCATTACCTTACTATAAGAATCCAGAAGAGTATTGCAACCGCGATACGATAAATCGCAAAGGGAATGAAGGTGTGTTTTTTCACGAAATTGAGGAGGAATTTTATACTTCCGAGCGCGACAACGAATGAGACGACAAAGCCGATGGCAAGAAGATATATTTGGTTCGCCTGTATGGATGAAGCGCTTTTTAAAAGATCAAGTCCGCTTGCCGCGAGCATTGTCGGAATTGCGAGAAGGAAAGAAAATTCCACGATCGTCTCACGCTTAATGCCGAGAAGAAGTCCTCCTACGATTGTTGCCGCAGAACGGGAAACTCCCGGTACGATAGCTACTGCTTGCGCGAGACCGACAAGCGCAGATTTTTTGTATGAAATTGATTCTATGTTCTCGATTCTTTCTCCTTCTTGTCTTTTGTACCAAAGCTCGAATACCAAAATCGCAATGCCTCCAAGAAGAAGCGACCAGAGCACAACAGTACTGTTGCCAAGGAGGTAAGTTTTTACAACTTTATATAAAGCGAGGCCGATGATTCCGGTCGGAATAAATCCGATGATAATCCTTTTCCAAGATTCGATGCTTGTGGTGAGGCGTTTCCAGAAAAGGACGACGACTGCGAGGATTGCACCAAGCTGGATAAAAATTTCGAATGTTTTGAGAAATTCTGTTTGCGGAATATGCAAAAGATTTCCCGCAAGAATCATATGGCCCGTTGAAGAAATGGGAAGAAATTCGGTGATTCCTTCGACGATGCCTAAAATGATTGCGTGGATGATGGTCATGTTTGTGAGTAAATTAATTATACGGTGGGCGATAGAGGATTCGCTCCTTACAGGAGCAGTACCCCAATTGGATTTTTTATTTCACTCTGTTCATAAAAAATGCTCAATCGGGTTTCAAATCCTCAGACAAGCAAACTCATTTGCTTGTCCACCTGTGGGCGATAGAGGATTCGAACCTCTGACATCGTCAACGTCAATGACGCGCTCTACCAACTGAGCTAATCGCCCTATTTAATCTACCAACTGGTCACAAATATTTTTCTGCTGAAAAATTTCGCGACCCCGACTCGGCTCCTTACAGGAGCTGTACACCTTTCACATTCTGATTACAAAATATTCAAGGTCTTGCGAAATGGGTCCCGTCCCATTTCTCACCCATGCGCCCTCCGTCTTTGAATTCCTCCAAGTATTCGGAATTCAACTAATCGCCCGCTTTTCTCTCACCAACTGACTAACCGCCCTAAAACTCTACCAATCTAGCAGAAAAAGAGATTATTTTCTAGACGCTAGGCTTATTGCAGTTTTTGCGTAATTTTTTACTCGGTCAGAAATTTCTCCGTCTTTTTCTACTTCATCTACGCTCATCCATTTCCACTCGTCACCTTTTTGTTCTGGTACAACATTATTTGAATCCGATGTTGCGGCAAATACGAGATCTATATGGCTATGCACCTCGTTTATTTTATGAAGATTCATAAAAGCTGGCGGAATGAGCTGGCGCGAATTAGTTATGTCCGAATAATCCTTTAGTGTCGGTTCTTTGTGAGGATGAATAAGTTTTATATCGAGCCCCACTTCCTCTTTCGCTTCGCGTACCGCAGCTTGATTCGGTTCTTCATCAAGTTCTACATGGCCACCGACTCCGATCCAGATATGGTATTTTTCATGTTTACGAAGTAGAACTTTTCCTTTGTACACGATGTAGACAGTAGAAGTAAAATCAAATTTTTCGTGAATGTGGGGCATAATTAATTCTCGATTATTTTGAGAATTTCTCCGGTGATTTCTTCAACGGATTGTTTGTCGGAATAGAAAGTTGGAATTCCTTCGTGTTTGTTTTTCGAATGTAGATCGTAGAGAAGCATAAATCTTTCCATACTTGTGTTGCTAAGTTTTTTACCGGATGTCGGAGCATTTTTAACCCGATCTTCAAACCGGGCCTTGAGTATTTCAAGATCCGCTTCCATATTCACTTCATAAAATGCCATTCCTTTTTCTTCGGCAAGTGCTTTATACTTTTTCCAATTCTCTGACTCGATAGTTGGAGTTCCGTCCATAACTAACGAAAGTCCATCTGCAGCTGCCATTTTCCCAAGCTGAAAGACCATTTCGAGGAGCATGTCATTATGCATTCCAGCTTTGTATTGAGAGATTGACCACTTGATTCTGTCGGTCGATAAGTGGAATAGTTCCGGCACTTTTGCCGACAGGCTTTCGATAATTGTCGACTTTCCAGCGCACGATGAACCGTAGAGTATGAGGATGAATTTTTTAGATTTCATGCTTGCTAAATTTAGCTTATTTTATGATTAGAAGCAAAAGTATTATGAATCTCATTAATTATTCCCTGGACGATAAAAAAGTATTTTCTTCGGTTTATTCTTATGACACAGGTGCCATAGGGAAGGAATTTTTTAGGACGAATGGAACGACTGATGATATTTTTTGCTCTAATTACATAAAACAGGTCAGTAGGGAGCTTGGTTATATCACTCCAATACTTTCTGGCTTTTTTGTCTGATATATTTTCATGAAGGTGCAGTCCTGCTTTTATATAATTTTCCGGTGCCTTTAAAGTAATCCGTAAAAAATTCATAAAGACTTGTACGAGTCTCGGATCAGAATTTGAAAATGAAAGATATCTGGTATTTGTATTTGTAAAAGTTTTTTGCCCTTCAGCCCAATAGAGCGCTGCCCCGACTAGACACAAATTCTTTGAACCACTATTTTTAAAGAACTCTTCCCCTAGTTCTAATGATTTTTTATCTTGGTGATCTCGCTCCAAAATTCGTTCCTTGTTAAATTTCTCGATATTTCTAAGACTTGTGACCCGATTTTTCTGTTTTAAAAGCTGTCGAGAAGATTCAGAAATTATTATATCTTGAAACCAATAATGAAGGGTTCCTTTCGGTATGTCTTCTAATTTTCTGCAAATTTCGCCATACGAAAAACCGCTTTGGCGTAGGAGAATTGCCTTTTCTCGCATTTCATTTCTATTCAAACTCATGTAATAATTATACAGAGGCTCTAACCAAAGTTCAATATAAGATGTGGAAAACCGTTATGACCCTACCTAGGGATCTTTTCTTACAGGAACAGTAGAGGTTTCCGACGTTTTGGAAATTGTAATTTTCAAAACGTAACGGAGAACCTTTCCGATTCCCGGCCACAAGCCGAGCAGTCGGCTCGTTTATCTTCATTGCTTCGCGATGACCCTACCGGGAATCGGACCCGGGTTTAGCGCTTGAAAAGCGCTCGTCCTAACCATTAGACGATAGGGCCAAAATTAACCAAGAAATCATATCATTTTTTGTAAAAAAGGCAAAAAATTGCTAGGCTTATTAGGTTTGAGGAGAGTGGCTATGAAATATGAACTGCTTCATATTTCATGCGATTTCGCTCACAGCGAAATGAGCCGATGTTTTACTTTTGTAAAACGGGCTCAAGTGAGTGTCCGAGTAGGACGCGAAGCCACTCCGACTGAATGAAATGAAGGAGGAGTGGCTGAGCGGTTGAAAGCACTGGTTTCGAAAACCAGCAGGCTCGAAAGGGTCTCGCGAGTTCAAATCTCGCCTCCTCCGCCGTGAACAAAGTGAACAAGGATGAGAGGAAGCGTGGGACGCTTCCGTGCGAGATTTGAAGCCCGATTGAGCTCCGCCTGATGGAGGACCAATTGGGGTACTGAAACTGTAAGTTTCAAAATTCCACCGCCTCCGCTTTTCGTAGTTAATCATTTGCCGTATACTAAACGTATGACCAAAAACCCTTTTTACAATGCTTTGTTTGCAATTGCATATATTGCAGTACTTGTATCGGTCGTGTTCTACAGTCCAGTTCAGGGTCCAGATTTCAGTATTTT
>JAQTSY010000030.1 GCA_028711065.1 Minisyncoccota bacterium | reverse complement strand
GGGCATTGTTTGCGACAAGTGCGGAGTGGAAGTGACTCACTCCATGGTGCGCCGAGAAAGAATGGGCCACATTTCATTGGCCGCGCCGGTTTCTCACATCTGGTTTTTAAGAGGCGTGCCTTCGCGCCTGGGTTTGATTTTGGATGTTTCAGTCCAGAGCCTTGAGAAGGTGATTTATTTCGCCAGTTTTATTATTACTAAAGTTGATGAGAATTTGAAAACTCAAGCCATTGAATCATTACGCGCGGAATACAAGAGCAAGAAAAAACAGATTGATAGCAATTTTAAAAATAGGATTAATCAAATAAAAAACGCCAAGGATCTCAAAGAGAAAAGCAGAGACGCCAAGATAGTTGAAATAAACAAGGAACGCGATCAGGAGCACGCGGAATTGGACAAGGAATTCAGCAGGACGGAGAGTGAGCTAAAAGAGCTGAAGCTGAAAAAGATCGTGGCCGAGGATGAGTATCAAGATATGTCTTTGAAATTTGGGCACATCTTTGAAGCCGGTATCGGCGCCGAAGCGATTTATCAGCTTCTGGCAGAGATAGACATGAAAAAATTGGCCGCAAATCTTGAGACGGAGAAAGACAGCGCCATTGGCGCGAAGAGGGAAAGGGTCATAAAAAGATTGCGTCTCATAAAGAATCTCGCCAAGAACGATATTAGGCCGGAGTGGATGATTTTGCTGGTGATTCCCGTAATTCCGCCAGATCTTCGTCCGATGGTTCCGCTTGACGGCGGTCGCTTTGCCACTTCAGATCTCAATGATCTTTATCGCAGAGTGATAAACAGAAATAACAGATTAAAAAAACTTAAGGAGCTAAACGCTCCAGAAGTAATTATTAGAAACGAGAAAAGGATGCTTCAGGAGGCAGTCGACGCGCTCATTGATAACAGCGCCAGACACACCAAAACAACTAAAGCCTCAACCGGCCAGAAAAGACAGCTAAAATCTTTGGCCGACATCCTAAAGGGTAAACAAGGCAGATTTAGACAAAATCTTTTGGGTAAGAGAACTGATTATTCTGGACGCAGCGTCATTGTAGTCGGTCCTAACTTAAAACTTTATCAGTGCGGACTGCCCAAGCGCATGGCTCTCGAGCTGTTTAAACCTTTTGTCATCAGCCAGTTAATAAAAAGGGAATTTGTTCATAACATCAGAAGCGCCAATAGGTTTATTGAAAGTGGCCGTTCAGAAGTCTGGGATATTCTGGAAGAGATCGTAAAAGATGCGCACGTGCTTTTGAACCGCGCTCCAACACTTCATCGTTTGGGCATTCAGGCTTTTCATCCGATTTTGATAGAAGGCAAGGCGATCCAGCTTCATCCTCTGGTCTGTTCCGCTTTTAACGCAGATTTCGATGGTGACCAGATGGCCGTCCACGTACCGCTGACCGAGCAAGCCAGAACAGAAGCGAAAGAGCTTATGTTATCGTCAAAAAATCTTCTCAAGCCGGCGACAGGTAATCCAATCACGGCGCCCAGAATGGACATTGTCTGGGGCTGGAATTATGTCACGACTCTAAAAGAATTCAAGCCAGAGCTAAGAGTCTTTTCTTCGCCAGACGAAGCAATTCTAGCTTTTAAATCAAGCGTGGTAGCCATAAATGAAAAAATAAAAGTCAGAATGTCAGTCGGTCATAAGAAAAAATCAGAATACCTTGAAACAAACGTCGGCCGGATATTTTTTAATCGCATCTTCCCTCAAGGTCTGCCTTATTACAATGAGCAGATAACCACGAAAAATTTGGGCGAGATTATCAAAAATTGTCTGGAAAATTTCGGTAAAGAAAGAACGGCCCAGATTCTCGACGACATAAAAGACGCGGGTTTTTATTACCTGACTTTAAGCGGTTATTCCTGGGGCATGGACGATCTGCCCGCTCTGCCAGAAAAAAAAGTCATTATCGACGAAGGAAATAAAATGATTGATGAGATAGACAAACAGTATCAGCAAGGTTTATTAACCAAGAGCGAGAGACACTCAAAGATAATTGAAGTCTGGACCGCTATAAAAGAAAGGATTGTTCAGTTAGGTAAGGATAAACTTGATAAAAATGGTTCCGTCTATACCATGGTTATCTCGGGTGCCAGAGGTTCCTGGGCACAGGTGACTCAAATGGTTGGTATGAAAGGCCTGGTTTCTAACCCGGCCGGTGAAATTATTGAATTGCCCGTTAAGGGAAGTTTCAAAGAAGGCTTTGATGTGCTGGAATTTTTTATCTCGACTCACGGTTCCAGAAAAGGTCTGACCGACACGGCCTTGAGAACGGCCAACGCCGGTTATCTGACTCGCCGTCTGATTGACGTGGCTCAAGACGTGGTGGTTAGAGAAGAAGACTGCGGCGACAGAGAAGGCATGATTTACACCAAGAAAGAAAGTGAGGAAATCGGCGTCGATTTAATCGACCGCATCTGGGGCAGAGTCTGTACGGAAAAAATAGTTGATCCCAAGACCAAAGAAGTGATTATAGAAAAAGGTGGCATTATAACGGAGGCCATCGCCAGAAAATTAAAGCCCCTGAATCTTGAACAAATTAAAGTGCGCTCGGTTTTGACTTGCAGAAAGAAAAAAGGAGTTTGTCAAAAATGTTACGGTCATGATCTGGGCTATAACGAGATGGTAAAACTCGGCACAGCAG
>JAQTSY010000029.1 GCA_028711065.1 Minisyncoccota bacterium | reverse complement strand
ATTTGCGCACGTCATCAATAGTTGTACCAACACTCTCAGGAGTCAAAGCATTGTTGCTACAATATGCAGTAATCTCAGGGTCTCCTGACAGAACCGCATTTATAACAGCATTTCTCTGCTGCCAAGTAGGTTTATCATTACCGTACTTAGACATCAGTATTCTATCTGCATACTTGGCAACGTCAGCTTCCACACTGTCATTTGCCTGTAGTACAAATAGAGGTTTGCTTGCTTTCAATTCCGGATTTTTTTCAAGAAGTTCGTCAATCCCTCTTTTAGTATTCTCCAATAATCTTTGCTCTTCAAGCTCTTTGGAACGTTTATTTGAATCGGTCTTAATCGAAGCAAACTCATTTGCAATGTCGTGATATTTTTTCTCTGCTTGCTCCAATTTTTCCAATACAATCTTATTAAATTCCTTGAACTGTTTACCGGGAATGTAGTCATCGTCATCAAGTTTTGAGAAGTCAAGTTCCTTCTGTATGTCTCTTACTTGAGTTTCGATTTCTCTTTCTTTCTGGTCTGGAGGTTTAACCAGAACTTCCCGCTGTGCCAAAAGCGCGTCTTTTTCAGCCTGTAACCTTTTTACGGTTTCCTCTGCTTTGTTGGCGTAACTTCTGGCATGAGCAAATTGTTTTAGAATTTCATCCGGACTTTTATAAGCCTTCAATTCCGGAGGCAATTCGTCTTTTTTTATAGTAAACTGAAAAACACCATCAGCCTGAGAATCAGTTGGCTCCGGTGAAGTTTGCTCCGGAGGCTTGGGGGCCTCCTGTTGCAGATTCCCTTCAGGGGGCTTCGGGGAGTCTTTTACTTCAGCGGCAGATTCACCCACTGTAGCATTTTCTATTTCTTTCTGTTGTTTTTCGATACCCTCAATCCACTCATCAACATTGCCTGTACCGGCAGGTGGTGAGGATGGCAACGCGAACAACGCTGCCGTTTTTTCTTCTTGAGTTTTAAAATTCATACATTAAACTCCTTCAGGGGTTGAAAGAACCCCTACTTGTTTGTATTTCAGAACCGGGAGCACTTGGATTACTTTGGTCGATTGGTTGTGCAGGTGGTTCCACTGATTTATTTATATTTACATTTTCAACTGTCGGCGATGATATGGCAGGAACGGACGCTGGCTCCTGATTCATTTCTGCCAGCATCGCCTGTGTATTTAACTGTTTTAACATTTGAATATTCTGTTCTTTTCCTACTTGTGCCTGTGCCACTTGTGCTTGTAATGTACTTAACTGAGCAGTTATCTCTACTATGTCAACGTGTTCCTGCATCTTGGAAAGTATCTTGAAATTCCTTCTTTCGTCTGGTGTCAATTCAAGTGTCTCAATTAATTTGTTAAGAGTAACTCTAAGCTGTGGCTTTACAAGCTGCGGATTTGCAGACATTAACTTTACCATATCGTAAAGCATAAGTCTCTTTTCCATCTGCTGCGTAGGAGACTCTTTTGAAAGAGTAACAACGACTCTCGCTCTTGGAAGGGTTTCTATCTGGTTTAAATAAGTTCCATCACCCATTGGACTGTTAAATTCAACGTATCCAGGTTTATCAGTGTATGGAATTTTTCTATACATTCCCTTATATGTTATGATAGCCTGATTATACCACGCCTCTGCTTTCCACATAAGATGATTCTGCCAGTTATCATAGAATATCAACGTACCTAGTTTGGTAACAGCGTTTCTAAGCTGAAACAGTATCCCAGATTCGTCAGCAGGGCCAGTACCCTCTAATGCCGGTGTTACAGGAGTGAGACGGTCAAACATCTGTATTAATTGAGTTATGTCAGACCATATAGATTGCGGAACATTGCCTTCTGGAAATCTCCCGAAAATCTTGTTTGGGTCTCCATGTACCCCAAGCACGAAATCAGGTTTTGTTTTGTTTTCCCTGATTTTCTTAAGGTCAGCTTCTCCATTTGGCAAACTGTCTATATCAGCAGCGAAAGCACCAACTCCACCTGAAGCTATAACATCGTCCTTTTTAGACTCCCTGTAGTTTAAAGTTCTCTGGATGTCTAAAATTGACTCCATCACACCTTTCTCAATACCTATTTCCTTTGCCGCTGAAAACCTGAAGAAACCAATAAATTCACACTGTAGAGGATGTTCTTTGTCCTCAACTATAGGCTTGGTTGTAGCACTTGGACAAACAACAGAATATCTTAATTGCCTACGCTGATATGGGAACTCTTTAATATCTTCGTAGCTTTCTATACCATAAAAATCCTTTAAGTACTTTACGTCATCCTCTTTTATTTTCAACGGGAACGGTATCCAAACACCAGAAGATAATCTTCCATACAGTCTTGTTGTTTTAAATTCATCAATGTAACGATATTCCATTACAAGCTGTCTTGAACCATGCTCTGAAGGAGCATCTTTAAAATCGTCTACATTCTTAATCTCTTGATACGTTTCCCCGGAAGTAAAATCCATTCTGGCCATTACTTCCAGATTTGGATCATCTATCTCAAAATGTTTGATAATTTCTTCAGGTGTCATCCATGCGTGTTTTATTGCCCGTTTCCAGTCTTTTAAATCGTCTGAAGTCCAATATGGGTCTTTCAGAATAGTTCCCGGCTGGCAACACCTAAATGCAATTGAGCCTGTATCACGAATATCATATTTTATTTCCATCTCTTCATCAGCAGAATGAATCAACCCAAGCAGTAAAGCCCTGCTTTCTGAAAGAGAATAGTTGTTTTGTTCTTTGTCTGCGTAGTACCAGTATTTTATGTTGTCGATTAATGAAGAGGATTCTGTGTTGAGGGGTTTGTAATCGAAGTCAAATTTCTCTGATTGTAT
>JAQTSY010000028.1 GCA_028711065.1 Minisyncoccota bacterium | reverse complement strand
TCGGTTCACTAAGTTCTGGTTTCCCAACTGCGCGAGATATCCCTCTTGCAGTAAAGCTGGCTTTCGGCTTTACCCGACCACTCCGATTTCCATCCGGAGTTAGCCAACCTTTAAACGCCTCCGCTACCTTTTAGGCAATGTGTTGATCCTACCCAATTTGTATCTCATCGAAGGAAGAATATAAGGATTGATGATTGCCAGAAAGCTTGAAATTGTTTTGCTTAAAAGATAAATTCTATAACCAGTATTTTCCTTTTTTAGCGTTGTTTCTATTCCAAATTTATCTTTCAGAGCTTTCCGCAATAATCCCAAATCCCTCTTTGAGAAACATTGGCTGTTTATCAATAAAGCCCTGTGCTTTATTGATTTTATCTGACCGTCATCCATAAACCAGACGGCCAGAGCCAATGGGTTTAACAATCTCCCAATAATTTTGGGAATTTTTTTGTTTTTAGAGATTTGATCGTAGAATTGATGAGCGAAAAATCTTAATTGACTGCAGGAAATTGTCTGAAATCCGTAATTCTGATATGTTTTGTCGCCTATTTTTTTAATCTTTATTTTAGGCTCGGTCAAAACAAGATTTTTCAATTTTTTATATAGCCAATCAACATATTCTTTGTGCAGTAAACTTTGTTCGATTTTTAATCTGTATGTTCTGTTTTTGTTTTGGCTTTCCAAACAGCCGTCTCCCAGCATTAGTCCGATTAAAATATCTTTTTGTTCATTGCTCAAAGTTATTTTCGATCTAATCTCGTTAATTAATTTTGAATTCATAATTTAGGATACGCTCTATGTCGCCATAGAGATCAGACTATATTATCTCCGCATTCGCGGAGTCTGGCGTGTAGTCGTTGAGGGGCGAAGCACATAAATTTTATGCACCCGCTTCCCTGCGGATTGTCTGCACCGAAAGATTTTTACTTGTTAAAACTAACAGTACTTTCGGATACTCAGATATTCCCGCATATAGCCAGAACGCCCCATTGCTTATTACCACATAACTTCCTTTTTGATTCAGTAACGGAGGAATCAAAAAGTACTGAAATAATAAGCTTTAAGGCAAGCGCCCCACTTAAACTGCCCATCAGACACTGTTTCCTTTATTTCAAAAAGATTAGAAAAAAGATTTTTAAAGACGGGTGTTTCATTGGCGGCTCCATCCTGTCCGAGAACAGAATTTCAAAGCCTACCCGCTACGCTACGCATCAAAAATCAAAGTCCAATATCTGACTACAGTAAAGCTCCCGGGGTCTTTTCGTCTAGCCACAGGTAACCGGCATCTTCACCGGTATTGCATTTTCACCAAGCGCCTCGTTGAGACAGTCCCCAAGTCGTTAAGCCTTTCATGCGGGCCGGAACTTACCCGGCAAGGGATTACGCTACTTTAACACGATTATAGTTATCGCGGACGTTCACTGGCGCTTCGGGCGGTTAGCTTGCACCTTGCGGCACAAACCGCCACCTTTAACGTTCCAGCACTGGTCAGGCCTCAGCCCCTATACATCTTTTTACAAATTGAGCAGGGACCTGTGTTTTTGGTAAACAGTCGCTTGGGGTACTTTCGCTGCGACCGCCTTGCGGCGGTAGGTCTTATCCCGAAGTTACGACCACTTTTTTGCCTAGTTCCTTAACGAGGTTTCGCTTGTTCACCTTGGTGTATTCACACCAGCCCACCTGTGTCGGTTTTCGGTACGGTTCCAATACTCTTAACTCAAAAAAACTTTTCTGGGCGACTCGTTCATCTGAGACGGGGAAAACTCCCCTGAGGAAATCCAATTATCCCCTCAGACCACCAAATCGCGTCCTTCTTTTGAAAAAGCATTGAAGGGCCGGAATATTAACCGGCTATCCATCACCTACTCCTTTCGGATTCGGCTAAGGACCGCCTAACCCTTGGATGATTATCATTGCCAAGGAAACCTTAGGCTTTCGGTGTAGCAGGCTTTCACTGCTATTGCGGTTACTCATGCCAACATTCTCACTCCCCATCGCTCCACCAGACCTTACGGTTTTGGCTTCGCTGCAATGGGGACGCTCCCCTACCATGAACACATAATAAATTATGTGTCATCCTTATCTTCGGTACTAGACTTAGTCCCGGCAATCTTTAGCGCGAAACTCCTTAGTTAGTAAGCTATTACGCACTTTTTAAAGGATAGCTGCTTCTAAGCTAACCTCCTAACTATCGTAGGAATTTCACTTCCTTAAAAACACTTAGTCTAGTTTAGGGACCTTAGATTAAGGTCTGGGCTGTTTCCCTTTTGACTATGGAGCTTAGCCCCCACAGTCTTACTCTCTCGTCGGCATCCTGGCATTCGGAGTTTGATTGGAGAATCTAGGCAAAGCCCACGAGACTCCATTCAGTGCTCTACCTCCAAGATACTTGTTGACGAAAGGCTAGTCCTAAAACTATTTCGGGGAGAACCAGCTATTACCAAGCTCGATTAGCTTTTCACTTCTTACCACAAATCATCCCAGAGTGTTGAACGGCTCACGGGTTCGGGCCTCCTCCCGGATTTCTCCGAGATTCACCCTGTTCATGGCAAGCTCGCCTGGCTTCGGGTCCTGGACAAGCAGCAAATTTGCGCTTTTAACACTTGCTTTCGCTGTGCCTTCGTCCCATAAGGACTTAGACAAGCTGCTTGTTCAGACTCGTTGGCTCGTTCTGCAAAAAGCACGCCGTCACCGAAACATATAATAAATTACATGTTCGGCTGCGGCTCTTTGTGAGCAAGATGGTTTCAGGTTCTATTTCACCGGGATCATCTCCCTACTTTTCACCTTTCCCTCACGGTACTAGTTCACTATCGGTGAGATTAAGTATTTAGCTT
>JAQTSY010000027.1 GCA_028711065.1 Minisyncoccota bacterium | reverse complement strand
ACGTCTGTAAGCGCAATCTCGGTCTCCAGGCGCTGGAACTCCGCCTCGATCTCCCTCATAATAGTTTTTGGGAAAAGCTTCTTCAGCCCCTTTCTTAGCAGCTCAATCAGCGGCCTTGCTTCTTCCGGCAGAATGAACTCGAGATCGCGAAGCGCGAAATGAAGCTGATTTGTTGCCGGCTTTCTGAAGCCTTGAATATTCAAGCGCTGCCTGGTGAGTTCTCTCATAAGCAGCATCGTGGGATCAATATCCCGCATCGGATAGAATAATTCGGGGTTCTTTTCCCAGAAATTAACTGCTGCTAGCGCGCGGTCGTTGGCAGAGGCGCCTGTTTCGAGCCCGGCTTCGTTGAGCCGAAATATAGGAATCCGGTAAACTGACTTGCCGCATTCCAGAACTCTGGCGAACAGGTTCTGCCCGTGTCCGCCCATTATTCCAAGAACTACGGCGGACTCGCATTGTTGGATAAAGTTCAGCGCTTTGTCCGGCTCTTTGAAAACTCTCCCCTGTTGCTTACCCTGCTCCAGTATTAGTATTTCGGTTCTCCTGGAAGGTACAAGTACTACTGCTTGGCTTTCCATTTTCCCTCCTTATTTTATGGCTGTTGGATACCAAGTCGTGTTTATAAAGTACGCTAAAAGATGAATTTTGTCAATTTTTTTTCTCTGGTATTGTGGCGCGAGAAGGTAATTGAAAAAATGTAAACAAAAAGCTGGGACAACGTGTTTCTTGCAAAAACAGTATTATAATTGTCCCAGCTCGGATAACAGCCAAATCCTGACTTGATATCTATCAAGCTTATTTTTGGCCGTTTTTCCCTAGAGTAGAGCAGAGAATTCTACATCCTCTATTAAGTGAGGCCATTTGTCTACTTGAATCCTCTGCTCTAGCATCCTTATACTGATTTGCTATTTTTCTGTCAAATACAAAAGAGAGGCAAATACGAAATTGTTAAAACACCGATTGATTGCCTCCCTTATTGGAAAACAGCCAGCCGTGCCGTTGGCGATATGCCGATAGTCTCATTGGCTGTTCATCCCTAGGAACTCGTCAATAAAAAAGCTGGGGCATATGATCGATTGCTTTTGCACTGACCTGTTTGCCCCAGTTCTGGATTACAGCCACGCCTTCTGGTGGTTTCTGACACAGTTGCCTTTGGCTGTTGCTCCCTGAGTAGAGCAGAAGAAATCAATTACACCATTGTGTGAACAACAGACCCCTTGAATCTTCTGCTCTGACGATTCTATAATATATTTTATCATTCCTGTAAAGTAATGACCTTCTCCATGCGTTCCAGCGGCTACGGCTGAAGGATGACGCCGTTTCCGTGCGTGATTCTCTGCAAGGAAAGAAACGCGTCCGCCCGCGGGCGGACGCGTTTCTTAAAAATATCTTATTATCGCAGAAGAAAAAGCGCAGCTTTCTCAAAAACCGGAAGCAATAATCCCATGAGCAATCTTGGATCTACAAGACTTGTTGGCGGAGGATTCTCGCCAGATGACGGAGGTTGTTCTCCAGCCGGTGCTTCTGGCGGCGACACAGGCGGCGGTTGAAAATCACTGGGCGGCATTTGGTTTTGCGATGGTGCTATGAAAAGGGTTTCGCCTGGCGACATCTGCTGTGCCGGAGGCGGCGATTGAAAACAATTTTCTCCTTGGCATGAAGCTGCGTTCATCAGATTGTTCTGAATTTCACGGCATTCCTCCGCAGATGAACAAATCGAACCTGCCGATGGAGGTTGTGTCGGTGGTTGCATGCAGTTGTCGCCTTCGCAAGGGAAGGGGTTGGTGATTGTATTCCGGCATTGTTCCGGAGTTGCGCAAGTTTGTCCTGAAACCGGTGGCGGCGGGAAAGTATTCCCGCCTTCAGTTCCCGGGGCGAATTGATTCATTGGCGGATTTGGATTTGAGCCGGAACCAGCACCTGGAATCATATTTTCCTGAAGCGTTTGCGGAGCATAATTCATACATTCTTCGATGTGATCGTTGCAGTATGCTTCGCATTCTTCGGGCGACGCACAACCGCCCGGACCAGTCTGAGCCGTTCCGCCGGAGTTACCTTCTGGAGGCGGACCCTGATTCGGCCGAGGCCCGGCAATTTCCACACACCGGCTCATTATATCCCCTATGTTTTTTGGCGCCATTAGTGCTCCGCTCTTCATTTTTTCCAACTGGTCCGCTCCTCCGACCTGCGAAGCTATACAGTCAACAACTGCTGGCGGCATTTCGACAAACGACTGGTTGAATTGTTGCGCTCCTTCGTTGATCTTCTTCATATCTTCTTCAGAAATCAAACCGTTTTCTTTTGCGAAATCAAAACAAGCTTGCTGATTGTCTGGATTATTGCAAAATGCATCGCACTCTTCCTGGTTGCGGCAACCGCCAGGCCCTTTGCCGCCAGTTTTTTTTGCCATAACCGCATCTTCTTCGCTCATAAAACCTGCCGCCACTGCAAAATCAGTACATTCGCTAAAATGCTCTTCCGTAGCACAATAAGCGTCGCATGCTTCTTTTCCGTTGCAACTGGGCGGCTTGACTCCTTTTTTCAGTGCCTGCAGCATTTTCTGCGAATCTGCTTTTTCGCTATCACTCATAAAGCCTGCTTCTATCGCAAAGTTGATACACGCTTCCATATTATCCGGACTGGCGCAATACTGATCACAGGCATCTTTTCCCTGACAAGGCAAAGGTTTTACCCCGCTTTTAATTGCAGTGAGCATCTTTTTTGCATCTTCAAGCTCTTTGCCTTGCAGAAAACCCGCGGCCTCACCGAAAGTAACGCATTCTTCCATGTGATCCGAACTCTCGCAATAAGCATCGCATGCGGCTTTATTGCCGCAGGC
>JAQTSY010000007.1 GCA_028711065.1 Minisyncoccota bacterium | reverse complement strand
TTTCATTACCTTCCACTCCCGCAGCACCAGCCTGATAGCCGGAAATAATGTTGGCATTACCGCATACCCCGCTGTAGCCAGCGGAAGCTCCGGTGATAATATTGTACGAACCACAGGAACCGAAATAAGCGGCACAGGTACCACTGATAATATTGTAATCGCCGCAGACTCCTTGATGCCCAGCGCAAGTACCAGTGATAATGTTTGAGGAACCGCAGACTCCGCAGAAGCCGGCATTTGTTCCTAAGACGACATTATCTCCCCCATACATTGAATTACTTTCATCTCCTCCCCACGCGCCAGCACCGCCGATGAAGTTACCGTTTCCTGCGACCCCGCAAGCGCCAGCCTGATATCCAATAATAGAATTGAAGGTACCAGAAATTCCGCAGAAGCCAGAACAAGAACCGAGAATCACGTTACAACTTCCGGTTCGCCCCCCTTGCCATGCTGCTCCAGCGTCTTGACCGATGATCGAGTTTGCATTTCCATATACTCCGCCGTAGCCAGCGCAAATACCGAGAACGACGTTGTTTGCGCCATTTGCGCTGGAATTATTTCCCCAAGCGTACGTGCCAGCGATAAAGTTATTGCAGGCACCACTTGCGATTCCAGAGTAACCAGCGCGATATCCAATGAGAGAGTTCTGGCCTCCCACGACCCCGCCGTAACCAGCACATGAACCGATAGCTATGTTGTCAGCGCCAGAGAGTCCGCAGTAGCCCGCTTGATATCCGAGTACGATTTCTTTGGATGAGTCTGTACTGTATTGAGCCGCCTGATATCCGCCGATGAAGTTTCCTGTACCCGTAGTAAGATCCATGGCTGCGCAAGCACCGATAATTTCATTTCGCGCGCCCGTAATGGAATAGTTGCCCGCATTCGGACCAATGAGAACATTGTCGGTATTTTGAATCGAAAGAGCGTTCGCACCGTCAGTAAGGAAGTGAGAACCGCCGTTAATATTGATACTGCCGAGTACATCAAGCTTTTGAGATGGCGAACCAACCCCGATGCCGACATTCCCCGCATTATTTACAAAAAGTTTTGTCGTTGTTGCACCACCATTCACTGTTTCAAAATTAATAACTCCGCCTTCACCAGCAATAAAATTCAAATCACCATCAGAGCAAATACCGAAACCTCCTTCGGAAATACCGATGGCGCTTGAAACTGCGGAACCATCATTGAAAATAAGCGAGTGATTGCCAGAACCATCATCAGAAATCTTAATATCCCCAGCAACTTCGAGAGCATAGGCAGGAGTAGTTGTGCCGATACCGACATGATCGCCGAGTCTGCCGATAACAACAGAATTATTTTCTCCCACGATCGCATCGGCGCCGAGCGCAGTCGCTCGAACAAGATTATCTGTTGCGGCATTCGCATTCGCTCCGATTATCGTATTTGAAGAGCCGTAAATATTTGCTATGCCAGCACAAAACCCAAGGAAAATGTTGCAGGAACCGCAGATAGAATTTTTTCCTGCACAGGTACCGATAGCGATGTTATTATTTTCACCCATTCCACAGAAACCAGCGCAGGTTCCAATGACAATATTATTCATTCCGTCGGTGCAAGTCCCAGCTGCTCCGCCCCACGCACAAGTACCAGCAATAAAACTATTTGTTCCGCAGACGCCATTGTAGCCAGCGCCATAACCAAGGACAGTGTTGCATGCGCCCCAAATTCCACAAAAACCAGCACGAGAACCGAGCACTAAGTTATTGACTCCCGCATTGAGAAACCCGGAATCACCCGCCCAAGCGCATGAACCGATAACTGTGTTGTCATCTGCCCCGCTTGCAATAGTGTACCCAGCGCAATAACCCAGCAAAGTATTTCGATCGCCGTTATTGCCATGACCAGCAAAAGAACCCCCGATGAAGTTATCACTGCCATCATTATTAAGTCCGGCTTGCGCTCCGAACATCTCATTGCTGTTGCCAGAATTACTCCTGCCGGCACAGTAGCCAAAGATAATATTGCCCGCGCCGTTATTATTTTGTCCTGCATAGGTGCCTCCGATAAAGTTATCGCCCCCGTTATTATTGGTACCGGCAGATTGACCGATGATGGTATTGTTAGCGCCGTTCACATCTTGGCTTCCTGCATTATTACCAATGATAGTATTAAAATCTCCATTGATGCCATTTTGCCCCGCGTATCCTCCGATAATGATGTTGCAAGTACCGCTTCGTCCTACTCCCCAATTATCTCCAGCGCCGTAGCCGAGAATCGCATTGCCAGAACCATAGACACCGCCGTACCCAGCGCAAGAACCGAGCACGAGATTGTCAGAACCGGTAGAAAGTACATCGCTGGAATTTGCCCATGCCGCGCAACCTCCGATAAAGTTACTGTTCCCGTGGATACCGTTGTATCCGGCGCGAGAGCCGAGCACAATATTATCAGCTCCGCTTGCTGATTGAAGAGTATCGTTTGCCCATGCATCTGTGCCAGCAATAAAGTTATTATTCGAGCTCGAATTGAGTCCACAGTAGCCAGCGGTAAAGCCCAAAATAACATTATTTGCTCCAGAAATTCCCCTGTTCCCGGCGTTATAACCGATGACGGCGTTGTTGGAACCATTTCGTCCATCTACGTCTCCTCCCCAAGCTCTCACTCCGCCAATGAAGTTGCAGGAACCGTGAACTCCGCAGTAACCTGCCGAAAAGCCGAGCACTGTATTGCATGAACCGGTAAGCGGGTAATATCCAGCACAGGCACCAAGAAGAGCGTTGTTATACCCGGAGACTCCGTTATAGCCGGCCCGATAGCCGAGAACTGCATTGTATCCACCATGCGCAGAACTCGTTGTGTCATTTGCCCATGCTCCCTCGCCCGCAATGAAGTTATCAGATGCAAAGACTCCGCACGAACCCGCGCTTGTTCCAATGATCGCGTTGTAGTCTCCGTGAATTCCGCAATAGCCGGCAGAATTTCCGAGGACCACGTTGTTTGTTCCAAAAGCACTTTGAGAGAGATCATTTCCCCACGCGTTCGAACCGCCGATGAAGTTGTATCCTCCCCAAATGCCATTTTGCGCTGCTTGCTGTCCGAGGATCATGTTGCTGCCACCGCAGACTCCGCAGTAGCCGGCTTGATAACCAATAACGGCGTTATGACCTCCGCTTACATTTCCATCAAAAGCGACTCCGTACCCCAAAAGGACGTTCTGGCTTCCGCTCAAACCAGAGTGTCCAGCGCCACTTCCAAAAATCATGTTGTCATTTCCAGAGACTCCATTCTGACCGGAACTATTTCCCATGATCGTATTGCTGCTTCCGATAACACCGTTATTGCCTGCAGCTGAACCAAAAATAAGGTTGTCGTTTCCACAAACTCCGCAGTAGCCGGCGCACATACCGATAACAGAGTTGCCAGATCCGCCACTTCCAAGTGTATCATTCGCCCACGCATCTCGGCCGATGATTGTATTATCATTCCCCCACAATTGGCAGAAGCCAGCGCATAAACCGGCGATGAAGTTGTTGTATCCTTTGACTCCGCAGTAGCCGGAGTTGGTTCCGATGAGCGAATTATTATGACCGCAGATTCCGCAGTAGCCCGCGCAATATCCAATGACAGAGTTCTCTCCGCCGTTTCGTCCAAGTATATCATTCCCCCAAGCGTAACTTCCAAGAATAACATTGTTGCTAGCAGATGTTCCGCAGTAGCCCGCCTGATATCCTAAGATAGTATTCGCTGAACCAACTTTTCCAGTTTGCCAATTCCCTCCGGCGTTTGTTCCGCCAATGAAGTTGTCATTCGCCCCGAGTGCAAGTCCACTGCCTGCTCCCGAACCAATGACAGTGTTGTTATCTCCGCAGATTCCGCAGTAGCCGGCACCGTGTCCAATAATGTTATTACTTGATCCTGAAATGCCATAGTTGCCTGTTTGAGAACCAAGAAGAGAGTTGTCGCTTCCGCAGACTCCACAGTAACCGGCTTGGTATCCGATGACAGAGTTTGCAATACCGGTTCGGGCAGAGCGATCGTCTTGCCATGCACAAGTTCCGAGAATAACATTCCACTGACCGTGTACTCCGCAGTAACCGGCTTGATACCCGATGACGGCATTTTTCTCTCCGCAAACTCCGTAGTAGCCGGCGTAATTTCCAGTAATAATATTGTAAGAAGCGGAAATCCCACAATAGCCTGCGCTCGCTCCGGTAATAATATTGTACGCTCCATGAGTTACTCCGCCAGAAGCGGCACCGATACCCTGTATCAAATTTCCATCACCACAGACTCCGCAGTAGCCCGCACAAAAACCGAGAATCGAATTCCCGTACCCGTGCACTCCACAGAAACCAGCGTGATTTCCGAGAACCACGTTCCCACCTCCCGTACCTTGTGCGGCTTCGTCACCTCCCCACGCAAAGCGTCCGAGAATCGTATTTCCATTTCCGCAGACTCCGCAATAGCCGGCGCCTGCACCACCAACGAAGTTGTTGATACCAGAAATTCCAAAGTAACCGGCGCATGCGCCGATCGCCACGTTTTGATCTCCTGAATTCAAACTATAATCATTTTCGCCCTGCACGGCTCCGCCACCGAAACCGTAAAGTCCGGCATTCGTTCCCATGATGACGTTGTTCGAACCTCTTCGTCCGACTTGCCAATCGCCTCCAGCACACGTTCCCATGATCGAGTTATTATCTCCGCAGACTCCACAAAAACCGGCGCTCGCTCCGATGACCGAGTTCCATGAACCGTCAACGCTATTGTAGCCGGCCTGATATCCGAGGAGAATATTTTGGGATCCGCCAACGCCGAAGTATCCCGAGTATGTTCCAAGGGAAACGTTATCGGAACCGACATGCGAGCTTGTATCTCCGCCCCATGCATACGAACCTCCAATAAAGTTATTCCATCCGCCCACTCCGCAGTAGCCGGCCTGTCTTCCAAGTACCGTATTGTATGAACCTTGTATGTCACTTTCGCCGTCCCCAACTGCTTGATAACCCAAAATAGTATTTCCGATGGCGGTACCTTCGCATCCGCTATTTGTCAGACCGCAAAGCCCGGCCTGATATCCGATAAGTGTATTAAATGAACCATCTCTTCCGCTTCCCCAATTTCCTCCCGCTGAAGTTCCGCCGATAAAGTTATTGCTCCCGCAGATTCCGCAAAAAGCGGCTTGCCGGCCAAGGATAGTGTTGCTGTCGCCGGTAAGTCCGCAATAGCCAGCGAGCGTTCCGAGTACGATGTTCGAGCCACCGGGAGCAGAAGCAGACACAGGAGTGAAGCTAAGCGAAGCATTATTGTCACCCCCTATAACAGTGTGGTAATCGTCCGCTGAATATCCTGAACCACCATTCAGAACAATAAAATCATTAATGCCCCCCGTAAATCCAATAGAGGTAACGAGAATTTTTGCATCACCATTACCATCGGCAAGGCTATAAACTGTATTCACACTGTAACCAGTACCAGATTGGTAGGAGATAGTATTCTTATTTGGGAGGCTGCCATCTACAGTGTTGCTTGCGCCAGCCCAAGCCTGTGTACCATTAATAATATTGTTGGAACCTCCAAGACCACAGAATGCCACACAA
Organism: Minisyncoccota bacterium; assembly: GCA_028711065.1. GTDB lineage: Bacteria > Patescibacteriota > Minisyncoccia > Phycocordibacterales > JAQTLZ01 > JAQTLZ01. The sequence continues at coordinate 45,308 of JAQTSY010000007.1, read as the reverse complement.
GTACCACCGATAAAGTTATCCTGACCGGAAAGACCGTAATACGCAGCACAGGCGCCACCGACAAAATTGTTTTGGCCAGAGACACCAGAATAGCCGGCGGAAGTACCAGCGATGAAGTTATTTCCGCCGGTGATACCAGAATAGGCAGCGCAGTGGCCGATGATCGTGTTATAGTCGCCACAAACACCAACGGTGCCTGCGTGATTTCCGAACACAAGGTTGCCTCGACCACCAGCTGAGGCACCATCTGACCATGCCTTATTTCCTAGAATAACATTCCCATTACCGCAGAGACCGCAGTAGCCGGCCTGAAAACCTTCTACGATATTGTGGAAACCATCAATCCCGCAGAAGCCAGCTTTATTTCCGATGACCACATTTCCTTCACCGCCCCCTTGTCCAGTCTCATCTCCACCCCATGCGTATCGGCCAATGATAGTGTTGCCCTTGCCACATATTCCGCAATATCCAGCGCCGGCGCCGAGGATAGAGTTGTTAATGCCAAAGACTCCGTAGTAACCTGCCTGATATCCAATCGCCACATTATTGTCACCGGAATAAAAACTGTCTCCCATAGAACCCCCGCCGCCGAATCCGCAGTAGCCGGCTTCAGTACCGATCGCTACGCTATTTTTCCCGATCTTTCCTGAAACCCAGCCTGCTCCAGCAGACGTACCCCCGATAAAATTATTATTTCCACATACTCCAGAGTAACCAGCCTGATAACCAATGACAGAGTTGTTATATCCCGTCGTCCCATTTGTATCTCCCCCCCAAGCTCTCACTCCAGCAATAAAGTTGCAAGATCCGGCTACTCCGCAAAAGCCCGCTGAAGCGCCCAAGATAGTGTTACAAGAACCTGTGAAGCCATAGTATGCGGCGCAAGAGCCCAGAATAGCATTGTTCCATCCGGAGAATGTGCCTTCGTTACCAGCGGCATTCGAACCAAAAACCATATTATCAAATCCTGTGATGCCACCATTGCCAGCGCAAAAACCGATGGCAGCGCTATGAGTACACACTCCATAATTTCCAACACCAGCAAGATCGCCATTGTTATTAAATTGAAACGAACCGCATGCCCCCCCAGGCTCTGAACCTCCGCCCACAAGAGACGCGACCGAAGCGGTGAGTTTTTTCCTCGGAGACATTTCCACATCCCACGTAGGTATTGTGTCAGAACCGCCAATGGTAACGCCGAGATACAGCACCTGATTGAAATCAACGCTCTCGATAGAAGCAATACTTCCGAGACGAGTCGTAAATAAACCACCCGAAACAGAAACACGATTATCATCCCCTGTTCCATCACACGTTGTCCCTCCATCAGGAGATTGGCACCAACTTTCTGTCCAAATCGGTTCGCCGCCGGTAGGCGCAGTGTACAGGCTGAATCGGACATTATAATTTCCGTCCACGACAGGAGTACTGCTTGCATCCAGAAGCTTTGCTTGATAATTAATTTCTTTATTGAAATTCGCCGTTGCGTAAACGGGAGTGGCAGTGAAGGAAAGTATATTTTCAAAAGTGTTTCCGATAAGCGCGGAAAGCTTCGCGGTGAAAGGAGGAAGTGTTGAGGGAGGAAGAGATGATTCTGGAAAAGCCCGTACAGAAAATGTAGAGGTGTTTGTGTACTGTTGAATCGGAAGATTTTTTATATCCAACCCGAACGGAAAATCCGCCTTTTTCGCGAGCGGAGTTGCTTTCTCGCCAAAAAAAGGAATACGGTCAAGGAGCGCTTTTGCCAAAAGAGCGAAAGCTAAGAAAAGAGAACCAGCTTTTGAAAAGGTTCTTGATTTCATTCGGTATAATTATAAATCAACTTTCAAAAAAACCCTGTGTATAACTCTTTTTTTAGGTTTTAGAGACCCTTGAGCAACACTCCGTTTGCGTATTTTTTGGAATAGTCACCAAAGATGCCTGTTGGCCCCGGCAAATTTTGCGGGACGACAATCTCTGCCGAATGAGCCGCTTGTAATTTCATGAGAGCAGTTTTCGTAGCCTGATCGAAAATCGTAGTTTCTTTTCCTAAAGAACCGGCGCCGGAAAGAGCAACTGGAAACCCATGTTTATTCAAAAATATTTGGAGCATCTTCACTTCGTCTCCAGTATCACCCATAACCATAAATCGAGTAAATAATTTTATAGAAGGAAGAGGCGTGACACAGGGTATTGCAACAGAAATACTCCCTCCGTAGACAGATTCCTTCTCAACTTGTGCCCTTGTAAGTGGCCCAAAAATACCTACTGGAGGAAGGCCGATGCTCTTTTGATACTGTGTTAACGCAAGCTTCGTCAGACCTCCAAAAAATCCTTTCGAAGTCCCCGCCGGCATAACAAGAATCTTTTTGGTTTCAAGAAATGTTTGAAGAGCGACAACATCAGCACCCTGACTCCCTGCCTGAAGTACTCGAGAAAACGGAGAAGAGCCAGATTGAGTGGTGGTGCCACAACCGCCCCCTCCACCAGAGGAAGCAACATTGGACAAAAGAGATGAAGGGGGGATAGATAATCTTCCCCCACCTCCTCCGCCTCCGCCACCTCCAGCCCTTACAACGATACGTCTTGGTTTTGGTGTGGGAGTTGGTGCGTGAGGTGTGGGAGTTGCTGGTATAGAATGCGTTCCAATAATAATATCTTCACGAGGATCGCCGATACTGTCTTCTAATTGATATAAATCCGAAGAGGAATACCCTCCACCGACGTTTAATACGTCATTGTTAATCTGGTAATTTTCAGTGGACATCGCAAGCCCTGGAGTCGGAAGAAAAATACCGGCGCAGAAAAAAGAGAGCAGAAAAAAAACACTGACGACGATTTTTGTGTGAGAAAAAATTCGCTTCATAGTTTTCATTACGAAAACCTTGCTCTATTTAGTATAACAGAGAGGGAAAAAAGGAGCTGGGGAAAACGCGAAATCGCGCTTACGCGAGAGCTTTTTCAAAAAGTTCTTTGAGGAGCGCTGGATTTGCCGAGCCTTTTGTCTCTTTCATCGCCTGACCGATGAGAAATTGGAGATTATTAAGCTTGCCTGCTTTGTATTCAGAAACAGCTTTCGGATTATCGGCAATAATTTTCTCAATAATTTTTTTGAGTGCTTCGGGGTCGCTTTTCTGTATCAAACCCATATCGACTGCAATCTTTTTTGGATCTCCGCCCTCTTTCATGATCACTGCCAAGATATCTTTCGCTCCGCGAGAAGAAATTTCACCCGATTTCAGCATTCTAGTGATCTCTGCGAGTTGTTTCGGTGTTATCATCTTCTCTGATTTCGAAAAATCAAAAGTCTCTCCCGCTTTAGTCGCAGATTTCAAAATTCCCAAAATATCAGAGTACAGATAGTTCGCCGCAAGCCTTACATGCTCGATATCTTCTTTAAATTCTCGAGAAAGTTCCTCTATATAGTCTCCGAGAGTCGGATGCTGTAAAGAAACCTCGATTTCTTCAGGCTTAAGTTTATATTTTTTATATTTCTCGCGCTTTATCCACGGCAATTCAGGCATTTCTTTCGCTAAATTCTCGCGAGAGAATTCTGGGACTTCAGAAATCCAAAGTTTGGGAATATCTGGGTCTGGAAAATAGCGATAATCGTGCGAATCTTCTTTTTTTCTTTGCGAATAGGTTGTTTCTTTCGTCTCGTCCCAACCACGTGTTTCTTGCTCAATTTTTTCTCCCTTCTCAATCATCCGAATATGGCGTTCAACTTCGTATTCAATAGCTCGCCCAACAGAACGGAATGAGTTGAGATTTTTCACTTCAACTTTCGTGCCGAATTTTCCTGGATCATCCGATACAGAAATGTTTGCTTCCACCCGCATCTCCCCTTTTTCCATATTCGCTTCACCTGCATGAAGTGTGCGGAGAAGGAGTTGTAATTCTTTCGCGAAATTTGTCGCTTCTTCAGCAGAATGAATCACTGGTTCGGTTACAAGTTCCATAAGTGGCACTCCTGCGCGATTGAAATCCACAAGTGAATAATCTCCCTCCTCGTGTTTTGAAGTCCCCGTATCTTCTTCAAGATGCACGCGAGTCAATTTCACCCCAGCAAGTTCCCCGCCAGAAACAAGCGGATATTTATATTGAGAAATCTGATAGCCTTTTGGAATATCAGGATAGAAATAATTTTTACGGTCAAATTCAGTGAAATCCGCGAGTTCCCCGCCGACAGCAACACCAACTTTCAAAACGTGTTTGACCGCTTCTTTATTCACGACAGGAAGCGTCCCCGGATGCCCCATACAGACAGGGCAGATATTCACATTCGGGCGCTCTTCGTCCGGATCGTTCTTAGAATTGCAGAACATTTTTGTCTGCGTCTTGAGTTCAGCATGCACTTCAAGCCCAACAGTGGTGTAGTACTTTTTTTCCATACAATTCAGCCATTATAGCGTATTATTTCAATTTTGCATTTAATTTGACAAAAACATATTTCTGTTTACTATTACGCACAGTTTTCAACCAACCACAGGGGAGGAAAAGAGTCATGACGACGATCGAGCGAGTGGTAGACGAGTACTTTACCTACGCAAAAGCTGTCAGTCAGTTTGGAAATCATTTCTCCGTTGAGACGATGGGAGCATTTTACTTCGTCAAAATGGCGACGGAAATGCTAGCAAGACACCCAGAAGCAAAAACATGGGCGGTAGATGGACAGTGCCATTTACACGCTGATTTATTTGCCTCTGATGAACTGGAAAAAAGAGACGGGCGATTTGGCTTCCCTGTCTGGAAAGACGGCAAATTCCAAAGAGCTGGAGGTCCACACTCCTGGCTTCGAGTTATCAAAACCAGGCATATAATTGATGTAATGCCTGTGGCTGTATATGGAGGTCCGCGCATCTATACCCTAAGGAAAGAGTATAACTTAGGACAATTCCTTTTCCACGAGGGAGAGGCGGATATTATTGAAAGGATTGCCGAAGTGCGAGCAAGAGACTCGTACCAACAAGCTCTCGTGGCGATTAGGAAAGCAAGAAAAGAAGTAGAAGAGCAGATAGTAAGAGAGATGGAAAAGCGTGCCGGCTAGGCACGCTTTATTTTTTACTTTTTATTTTCTTCGCTGCTCTTTCTGCACGTTCTTCGAGAAATTTGGTTGGAGCTGTGTCTGTTTTAAATACTACAGCTTCATCTTTTCCCTTTTTCGATTTTTTCTTTTCGCCGGATTCTTTTTCAAGTTCTCGCAGGATTTTTATGAGCGAATCTTTAAATTCCTTTATTGATTTATCATCGATAATCGAAAGTGTGAAAACGAGTTTATTGAGTTTCTTTGCTTCCGCGATTTTCTTTTTCAAAACTGCCGGTGTTACCAAATCAGTCTTCGTGAGAAGTAAAATTTCCTTTTTTTCTGAAAGTTCTTTGCTATAGGTCGCGAGTTCTCCTCGAATCGTCTTATACGCCTCTGTAATATTTTCATTTTCAAGAGAAACCAAATGCAAAATCGCTTTGGTGCGATTCACGTGTCGTAAAAATTTGAATCCAAGCCCTTTTCCTTCTGACGCGCCTTCAATAAGGCCGGGAATGTCGGCAAGAATGTAGCCATGCAAGTCACCTAAGTTCGGCTCGAGTGTAGTGAATTGATACGCGGCGACTTTTGCATGCGCTCGGGTAAGCTCATTCAGAAGGGAAGATTTTCCAGCATTGGGAAATCCGACAAACCCGAGATCCACGACAAGCTGAAGCTCAAGGAAAAAATCCGCTCGCTCGCCTTCATTCCCAAGTGTGAATTGTTCCGGTGCAACATTCTTTGGACCCTTAAATTCCGCATTTCCAAGTCCTGCTTTTCCGCCCTTCAAAAGAAAAATAAGCTCGCCTTCTTTCAAAACTTCAAATTTTTCTCCTGTCGTTTCATTGGTAAGCACCGAGCCAATCGGTACATCTAAAATCAAATCTTGACCATTTTTCCCCCACACATTTCCACCCATTCCATTCTGTCCATTTTTCGCGGCAAAATCTTTTATATTTCGATATTTAAGAAGAATCGTGTAATCGCGAACACCCCGAACATACACATCGCCTCCGCGACCGCCATTGCCTCCGGCAGGCCCGCCGAATTCGCGCCCTTTTTCATTGCGCCAGCCAACGTAGCCGTCCCCGCCCTTTCCGGCTTTCATATGTAAAGTTATCTCATCAATAAAGGCCATAGTGCTACAAGCCTAGCTTTTTAGAGCGATATCGGCAAGTTTGAGTGCTCCTTCTTTTGATTTTGCGACGGCAAGAAAAAGTCCGTTGTGGCAGAATTTTGCATCCGATACTCCAGTGATTGAAGCCAGTTCCGCATCTCTTTTCCCAGCCCAGTTTGCAGGGAAATTTTTCCTGTTCTCAAAAGTATTTTTATCTTTCGATACCGCATAGGCGCGCCAAGTATTATCAATAGTATTTTCTTGGACAACAAAAAGCGGTTCTGGATGCTTTCGAAGCGTATCTCCCCATGGATATTTTCTGGAAAGAATAATGAGACGTTTGTCGCTTGCTTGCTGATACGCTTTCTCTACAAAAATTTGCGCCTCCTCTGCATCTTTTGCTTTTTTAATTTCACGAGAAAGAATTTCCTTTGCCCACTTCACTGCTTCCATAAAACGTGCGTCCATAGTATCGTCATCTTCCTTCCATGATGGTCTGAAAGAGGAAACGATATCGTTCACTGTATACGCGGAGATCTCGGGATAAATCGACTTCACAATATCAACACCAACGTCATTGGCATCGATCGGCATCACTAATTTCTTTTCAATTTTTTCCGCAACCCCCAGAGACCCGCACATTTTTTCTCCGCATTGTTTCCAAAAAAGTCCGAAGGCCGCGTATGGAATGCCATTCTCTCTTTTACCTGCGCCTCCAGTTTGATGGTGATCAAAGCGATTTTTTGTCGAATCATACACTCCCCCAACATCAAAAGCGTAGTCCGCATCAGCAATTATCTTTTCATCACGAGTACGAGTGAAAGAAATATTTTCGCCGAGCACAATGAGAAGAAGTGCCGCCGAAAAAACATCGTCAGCATGAAAAAATCCATTATGTGTTACTGCTTTAATTTTTTTCTTGAATATCATTTTTTTATTGTTTTTCTCGCCTCTTTCATCGCTTTCGTATACCAGATAAGTTCATCGAGCATTGCAGAAACTTTTTTGCCATATGCCTCATCGAGGATGGCGCCTTTCGTATCAAAAAGTTCATTTACTTTCATAAACTGAACAGTGGGAGAAACAGGAATCATTCCAAGATAACTTAATACAGGTCTCACTGCATCGATCATTCTTGTTCCTCCGAATGCCCCGTTCGAAACCCCGCAGATTGCCGCCGGTTTTTTTGCATATTCCTTGAAAAGCGTGTCGATAAACATTTTAAATTCTCCCGGGAAACTGTGGTTGTATTCTGGGATTACAAAAAGAAATCCGTCTGCCTTTTCTGCGATATCGTGCCATTTTTTATTTTTCTCACTCTGTTCATCAGAAAGACGAGAAGTTTTTCCGGAAATGTAATCTTTGATATCAACAAATACCGGCTCAATTTCAGAACGCTTTTTCACTTCTTGAAGTACAAATTGGGCTACTTTTTCAGAGTCTCGCCCTTCACGGGCAGTTCCCAATATGATTGATATAGATAGTTTTTCCATTTTATTTTTGTTTATGAAAATGTTCGTCTAAATGCCGTACTTCTTTATCAATTTGATCCATTCTCTCTACTACTTTTTTTAGGAGAATGTCCTCCTGTTTTACTTCAACTTCCGTCTCTGCAACAACTTTTTCTTCTTTTTTAAGTCCTGACAAAATGACGCGATCGGTAATGAAAAAAGACACAAACACACCAGTCAGAAGAAGCACCGGAACACTCACAAGAATGAGAAACGGGCCGGTGAGCGTTGGGAAAAGACTTGCGGTATCTTCAATCCCCTTCCAAAAAAGAACAATGAATACGCCGGCTACTAAACTATAAGGGACTGGGTGCCGGCTGAAATTAAAACGAATACGATCCTCGACTTTGCCAAAAAAGTTAAAAATCTTCTTATATGCAGGAATCATAGAGTCTATTATACCAGATTCCCCAAAATCTTCAGTCTTTTTTCTTGTTCTCTACCGCTTTGGCAATGAGCCAAGAGCTTGACTGGACTTTGCCCCCTCGGCCAACATTAAACACAAGTTTGATTCCTAGACGCTTGCAAAGCTCCTGTTCTGGATTTAAAGATGAGCTGGCTTTGTTGGCGTCACTTTGATCACGATCTCCGCCATTTGCAAAAATATCAGGCTTAAGCTCAGCTAAAATATGCGTGACGCTCCTGTCCGGATCATCTGGCGTGTGGCGAGTGAGAATGACTTCATCCACCGCTCGCAACGCTTCTATAATTTCTTTTCGTTCGGCTTCCGGCATAAAAGGAGCACCTTTCTTTTTCGCGAGCCAATTGTCGTTGTTGAGGATAACCACAAGCTTATCTCCTAGCTTTTTTGCTTCCTCAAACATTCGCACATGACCAACATGAAGAGGATCGAACCCCCCGCTTACCGCCACCACAATTTGTTTTTTATTTTTCTTCATTGAGTTCATATTCTAGCACTTTATCCCTTTCGTCAAAATGGAATTTGCCTTTGAATTTTTTCCCGGCCAAATAGAGCGGATACCAATACTTGTCGCCATCCCACATTTTTTTGAATGGAATTTCATCAATTTCGAACCACTCTGGCCGCATTTCTTCGCTCTCTTCTGGCTCTCCTGTCCATTTTAGCGCCGTGAAAAAATGAACTTCGAGAACCTCTTCTTTTCCCTCGAAACTAAAATCAATTGTCGCGAATTTCTCTATTTCGGAGACTGAAACACTGATTTCTTCGAGCACCTCCCTGCACGCAGCCTCTTCTATAGTCTCCCCCACTTCCACTTTTCCTCCAAACCCATTCCATCGTCCGGCACCAAACCCCCGTTTCTTCATTCCTAGAAGAATTTTCTCGTCTTTTCTAAAAAGGCAAAGTGTCAGAATTTTTTTCTTCTTCATACAATTAACCTTTGATTGGAGCATCTATACTTGCCCGAAGCGCGTTTAGAATAACCAAAACATCAATCACCTCCTGAAAAAGCGCCCCTCGCACCGGCTCGATGTATCCAAGCGCAGCGAGTATCATGAGCGCGATGCTCAAACCCATTCCAAAAGCGATGCTCTGTTTTGCAATTCGCATTGATTTCTTGGCAATTTCGAACGCATCATGAACGCGATCAATTTTCCCTCCCATAATCACAATATCAGCCGAATCGCTTGAGATAGTCGCGCTTTCAGTACTAAGGACAATGCCAACGTCCGCCGCCGCAAGTGCCGGCGCATCGTTGATTCCATCCCCCACCATCACAAGCGGAGAATGCGAAAGTTTGATCTCCTGAATTTTCCGCAGCTTTTCATCCGGCAAACATTCCGCGCAAAATTCTTTCACCCCAACCTCTTTCGCAACCCTCTCCGCAATGGGATATTTATCTCCAGTCAAAATAACGATACGTTCAAGACCATCTTTTCGTATCTCTTGAAAAAGAGATCTGGATTCTCCACGAAGCTCATCGGCAAAAACGAACATCCCGAGCACCGCATTTTCTCCTCCAAGAAATGCCGTGATGGTGTCATCTTCGCGTGCTTTTGCATCACTCTTTGAGACTTCTTCTGAAATTGGAACTCCATTTTTCTTAAGAAAGGAAAGCGCGCCGAAAAAATATTTCTTTCCGTCCAATATTCCCGAAACTCCTCCGCCGAGAAATTCGTGAAATTCTTTTGGACGCTCGATCTCCACTTTTTTCTCACGATGATACGAAACAATAGCGCGAGCGAGAATATGACTTGAAAGAAGCTCGAGACTTCCACCGATCCGAAGCAATTCGATTTTTGAAAAACCGCCAAACGGGATGTAATCCAAAACCCGAGGAGTACCGAGCGTAATAGTCCCCGTCTTATCAAAAACAAAAGAACGAGCTCGCGACAACATCTCGATCGCGCTCCCGCTTTTTACAATCACTCCACGCTTCGCAGAACGGCTCATCCCGGAAATGAGAGCGATTGGAGTGGCTAAAAGAAGCGGGCATGGCGTGGCGACAACCAAGACAGCGAGAACGCGGATAGGATCGCCCGAAAGAAACCACGCGGAGATTCCCAGGACAAATGTCACAAGCGTAAAATAGATGCTTACCCGATCAGCGAGCCTGACGATCGGAGAGCGCAAATTCTCCGCTTCGCTTAAAAGTTTTTTTATTTGTTCAAAACGACTCTGCGATGCGGGAACTAAAACTTTTATTTTCAAAAGTCCGTCCTGATTTTGAGTTCCAGACAGTACCGTGCTTCCAGAAACTTTCTCAACCGGTAAGCTCTCTCCCGTAAGAGCGGATTCGTCTACCGAAGAAATTCCTTCGAGAACAGAGCCGTCAACAGGAATAATTTCTTTGGTCTTTACGATCACCACGTCCCCAACAAGAACTGACTCGATTGCGACATCTTTCAAAACCGCTCCCTCCTCGCGATGCACCACCTGTGGCATTCTGGAAAGCAATCCGGAAAGTTCCTTGCGAGCTCTTCGCATTGCATAAAACTCGAGAGCCTCTCCGCCAGAGAGCATAAGAAGAATCACAGAACCAGCTAAGTATTCACCGAAAAGAAGCGAGGAGAGAAGCGCAACTCCAGCGATGAGATCAACTCCCCATTTCTTTTTGAAGAGATGGGAAATGATATCTATCCAAAGCGGTATCGAGAACAAGAGAAGCATAACGGCGAGAATACCCCGTGCCAAAAACATATTTCCGTACAGATAAAAACCTCCCGCTATAATGAGGAGCGCCGACACAAGAAAAGGCATAAGAAGGAGAAACTTTCTTTCTTGCAAAAGCGAGCGCATTGGAATGTGTTACTTCTTCTGTAAAAGGAGCGCGAGAAAAACAAGAGCAAACACCGTAAGCGACATGAGAGGAATAGTCACGAAGCCAAAACCAAGGACATAAAGTTTCGCGCAGGAAACTGCCGTTGCACTGCAGACAACGCTCGGAACAATTCCAAATTGGAGAAGATATTGATAGATCGCAACCACTCCACCAAGCCCAGAGAGCCACAAAAGATATGGGCGCATAAGTTTCGATTCATTTCTTACAAATGAGACGATAAGAAGCACGAGCATCGGATACATAAAAATGCGCTGGATCCAGCAGAGTGTGCAGGGTTCGAAGCCAATAACATTTGAATAGAGAAGACTTCCTAAAACAGAAAGAAATACAACGAGAAAAACGTGGTGGTGCGCATACTGATCAAGGTGAGCGAATACTTTGTTATTTCTCGTATTTTTGGCAGTGAGAAAAACAAGAAGTACGACAACAAGAACAATCCCGACCAGAGTCAGAATCGAAAAAACAAATGTTAAGAAATCTGAAAAGCTCATGTTATTGTGCAGATGATGATGAAGCAGAACTCGTAGAAGAAGTTGCGATATTTTGAGGAGTGGTATCAGGACCACCAGAGAGCGAACAGCCAGTCTTGTCTGAAAGTTCCTGAAGAGAGAGCTCTCCAGTAAGCCTTGATCCGTCAGCAAATTCCCAAGTTGGATACGTTTCGATTTTTTTATCTATGCAAATTTGCGTCTGGCCGTTCGCATCGGGAGTCGAACATTCAACATAATTTACATATTTCATGCTCTTTCCAATAAGCGCCTTTGTTGCCTGGCAATGAGGACACCAGAATGCTCCGTAAAAAGTTGCGCCTTTTTGAGTAAGACACTGCGCAAAAACATCATGCTGCCCTGGCTGTTTTGAATAAAAAACGGAAACTCCAATAAGAGCAGCGACAATAATTACCATCGCAACAATGACAATGACCGTGGTTTTTTGTGATGAATTCATACGAATGGCAAAAAATTAGAAAAATCTAGAGAGACTAATGCATATAGAATAGCAAAACTGGCCTCATGATACAAATCAGATAATCTTGAAGTTTTTGAGGTCTTCCAAAAGAGGATGTATAACCTCAGATGTAATTGATTCGGGCGCAAGGCTCGTTTTTGAGAAGATGTTCTTTTCTATATCATAAAAAGCTTTGCGGTTTTTTTCAAACACATCTCCTGTGCCAATAGCGTGCTTTCTGTTTTTATATCGCTTATGCCCCTCTGCAAGCCTCTCTTCCATTGAAACCACGCCGTGCGGAGAAACCCGCATATCTGCATAGGTTGGAATTTGCTTTCCCAAATCATTCGAAGCAAAATTCTCGGCAATCTTTGAAAAGCCGACCGACACAATATATTCATAGGTTTTCTCGCTCACCCCGATTTCTTTTGCAATAGCATGAGTCGCTTCATTTTCATCTTTTCCATATTTTAAAAATTCATCTCTCACCTTCTGCCAATACGAAATCCCTTCCGGTTCAAATACTTCCGGAAAAATCGTGAAATCAAATTTCAAAATATTTCCCATATCATGTAAAAGGCACGCCGAAACAATATTGTCCGTCAGCACTTTTTCTTTCGCATGTTGGCAAATATACAAAGCCACTCCTGCCACTCGGTACATATGCATTTGGAGAAACGGGACAATCTTATATTTTGTATAGATTTCGGAAATAGTGTTCATGATTTCATTTTATCAAATGTTTTGTAAATCCAGCCTTTACTAGCTGTTCATACGCTTCCCAAACATCTTTGGGAATTTCCTGTTCTATCGCAAAACCTTTTTTCGGATATTCTCTGATGCGCTGCAAATCTCCCACGATTGTATTGATCACTCTTTCTTTGGTGTTAGTTTCATTAAAATATGCCTCGAAAGGTATTTGAGGGGAAGTAACGATGAGCTGAGTTTGAGGCAGCCACACTTTACCCGTAGCATATGTCCGCCTTTCCATGTAAGGCTTCTGAACCAAGATTATCCGTTTTGGATTCAGATGCCGTTCTTTTAATTTCTTGATCGCAAACTCGTAATTTTGGCCAGTATTTTGTGATTCATTTTCGATGATGATGGCATCTTTCCGAACACCCATCTTCATTGCAACATCTGCAAAAACTTCTGCTTCAGTGGTGCCAACAAATTGTTCTCGTCCTAGTTTGTGATTATGAATTGAGCCGGAACCTGCACAAAGCAAGAGTGGAGCATACCCGTCCAGATATAGTTGTGCAGCATACTCTGCGACTCGCGTATCTCGATTACCCAAAACGATAATCACTTGAGCTTTTTGAAGCGGCTGATTCATATGGTGATAGTCCCAAATCTTTTTCGCCAACACATCGATTTCTTTTTCGGTCATTATAATTTCATACTAACACAGCAAACGAAAAATCTCCCGAAAGGGAGATTTTTCGTTTGCTAAAAAAGCAAAAATTATTTGATGATGGTATACCCGCCAATGATCGGAAGAGGCGCCATGACACCTTTTGCCGCATTCATGATTCCAATGATCATAAGAACAAGAGGGAGAAGTCTTGCGATTTGGAGGAGAAGTCCGAGGAGAGGAATAAAAACCAGAAAAGAAAGGACGACCTGAAGAATGATTGCGAAAATGAAAAGCACTGTCCCCTGATTCGTGTGATAGTTTACAAACTGGCTTCGATTCCCCATGAGAAGCGGGACGAAGAAAATAATGTACGCAATAATCGCCATTGTCTTGTCCTGATCAGGACCTTGTGTGCTCTGCGCTTGATTTGGTTCCATGAATAATGAATTTATGAATAGTAGTTCTTTCCTCGACAAAAGAAAGGCTTCCTTAATTATACTGCCTCCCTTTTTTGGGGCAAATCGAGTTTTCAACCTCTAGATTTCTACAAATTGACCAGTCTTTGTATCCTTTCTGGTCTTACTCCATTCATGCACTTTTCCATTCATCGCGATATACACCCCACTCGGAAGAAGTGAGGCCGCCATAATCGCCGCGCCAACATTGAACATTGCGTCAGAATCAGCGAACTTTTCTGGCCGCGATGCTCCGGTAAAAACAATCGTCTTGTTCTTGATTTTCGAAAGAACTTTTGCAGTTTTCGTCATTGTGTCTGTGCCATGGGTCACTACTATCTTGTTACCTTTGGCATTTTGACAAGCTTTCAGAATTTTTTCACGATCCTTCGCATTAAGATCCAAGCTGTCTTTCTGGAGAAGCGGAACAATTTCATATTCAAAATTTGGTTTTATTCTTCCGAGAATTTTTATAACAGCGGGAGCTCCAATCTCAAAAGCGTATCCCTTCGACACCTTGGGCAGATCTTTATCTATAGTACCTCCTGTTTGAATGAATGTGATTTTCATAGAGAGTTTTATTGTCCTTTACCGTGGCAATTTTTGTACTTTTTACCTGACCCACAATAACATGGATCATTCCTGCCGATTTTTTTGCCTTCAGCGTTTTTGATGACCGGTTTTGCTGAGGTGAAAGCCATTCCGACTCCCGCAGAATCAGAGCCTCCAATCTCTTTTGCCTGTTTCTGAATGGCTCGAAGTTCCGCTTCTTCTTTTGAAAATGCGCCGGTCTGAAGCGAGCCGAGAAGAGAAATAATCTGCACATTAATCGCCTCCTGCATTTCTTTAAACAAGCGAAGTCCTTCTTTCTTGTACTCAACAAGCGGATCGCGCTGGCCGTAGGCGCGCAAATTCACGCTCCCTCGCGTATACTCCATCACTTCCAAATGTTCCACCCAGAACATATCAATGGTCTGAAGAAACATTCTCCGCACCACAGTATAAAATTCATCTTCAGGGAATGATTTTTTCTTTTCCTCCACGAGTGCGATCAATTTTTCATCTCCAGCGATAAGGGCTTCGAGTTCCGCTTCAACATCTTCCCTTTTGCCCAAAAGAATTTTTCGGCGTCTTTCATAGACCGTTTTTCTTTGAAGATTCAGCACATCGTCGTATTCAAGCACGTGTTTTCGAGCATCGAAATTGAACCCTTCGATTTTTTTCTGGGCAGATTCAAGCGAGCGAGTAATGAGAGAATTCTCAATCGGCTCATCTTCTTTCACACCGAGACGTCCCATCATTTTTTTGATAGTGTCTGATGCAAAAATTCTCATAAGCGAATCTTCAAGAGAAACGAAAAACTGCGTCGCTCCAGGATCTCCCTGTCTTCCCGAACGGCCTCGAAGCTGGTTATCAATTCTTCGCGCTTCGTGTCGTTCCGTGCCGATGACATGCATTCCACCAAGAGCTTTCACTGCTTCGTATGCTTCTTCTGTTGCCGGAGCGCCCCCAAGTTTAATATCAACCCCTCGACCCGCCATGTTCGTTGCCACCGTCACTGCTCCACGTCTTCCTGCTTGAGCAACAATTTCTCCTTCGCGTTCGTGATTTTTCGCGTTCAAAACTTCATGAGGTACTCCTTCGTGTTTTAAATATTGCGACAACACTTCATTTTTCTCGATAGAAACTGTACCGACAAGTACCGGTTCGCCTTTTGCGTGCAATTCCTTCACCACTTTTGCAACTGCTTTAAATTTCCCTGTCTCGGTTTGGAAAATAAGATCGTTCAAATCTTTTCGAGCAAGCGGTTTGTTCGTTGGAATAGAAACCACTTCAAGTCCGTACACTTTATAAAATTCCTCGCCCGAGGTGAGCGCTGTTCCGGTCATCCCAGAAAGCTTTTTGTAGAGACGGAAATAATTTTGGAACGTAATAGAGGCAAATGTTCGAGACTCTTTTTGTACAGAAAGGCCTTCTTTCGCCTCGACTGCCTGATGAAGCCCCTCTGACCAGCGTCTTCCCGGTTGCATGCGTCCAGTAAATTCATCGACAATGATGACCTCGCCATCTTTCACCACATATTCTTTGTCGCGTTCGAAAAGCGCTTTTGCTCGGACAGCAGTTTCCAAATGATGCACAAATTTAATTCCCTTTTCCGTGTAAATATTTTCGATACCAAGCACTTTTTCTGCTTTGGTAATTCCTTCGTCGGTAAGTGTGGCTGCTTTTAATTTTTCGTCCACGGTATAATCAGAATCTTTTTGAAGCATACCAGCAATCTGGGCAAATTTTGCGTACAAATTTTCAGATTCTTGAGTTGGAGCGGAAATAATGAGCGGAGTTCGGGCTTCATCGATAAGGATCGAGTCTATTTCGTCAACAATTGCATAATTAAATTCTCGCTGTCGAAGCTTGTCTGTCTCATATTCAATATTGTCGCGAAGATAATCAAAACCGTATTCATTATTTGTGCCGTACGTGATATCGGCCATGTACGCTTCGTGACGAGTACAGGGGCGTAAAAATTCATGGACGACTTTGAATGCGCCGACCTGATCAACTTCTTTATCGAGTTCGCGATGGGCAGGATCGTACAAATAGGATACATCGTGATTTACCACACCCACAGAAAGTCCGAGCGCATTATAAATTTGTCCCATCCAAACCGCGTCACGGCGAGAGAGGTAGTCGTTCACAGTAACCACGCTCACACCTTTTCCCGTGAGAGCGTTCAGATAGGCAGGAAGAGTTGCGACGAGGGTCTTTCCTTCTCCAGTTTTCATTTCGGCAATTTTACCTTGATGCAAAATGATGCCTCCCATGAGCTGAACATCGAAATGGCGCTGGCCGAGGGTTCGGCGGGATGCTTCTCGAACACAGGCAAAAGCTTCAGGGAGCAAACTATCGAGCGAATCGCCCTTGGCGATTCGCTCTTTAAACTCCAGCGTTTTCGCCTTCAATTGCTCGTCAGACAGAGCCTTAATTTCAGCCTCAAAGCCATTGATTTGAGCGACGAAAGGAGAAATAGCCTGCAAAGCCTTGCCGGAATGATCGCCAAAGAGTTTCTTTAATGATTCAAACATAGGAGGCCATTCTAGCACACTTTTTGAGGCCTTAAAATAAGGAGTTTCAGAGAATATTCACCTCAAACTCAATTTCAATCCCTGTTTTTTCTTTTACTTTCGCTCGCATTTCTTCTGCGAGTTTTTTTATTTCTTCCGCCGTTGCCTTTCCCCAGTTCACAAGCACAAGCGCCTGATTTTCAAATACTCCAGCATCACCGTGCCGTACGCCCTTGAATCCGCAAATGACATCAAAAAGATAACCGGCAGGAATTTTTACCAATCCCTCCCCTGCTGGGAACGAAGGGAGTTTTGGGTAATCGTTGAGAAGCTTCTCAAATTCTTCTCTTTGAATAATTGGGTTTTTGAAAAATGAGCCGGCAGTTCCAAATTTTTTCAGATCAGGAAATTTCTTCGAGCGGATTTCAATCACTGCGTTTCTCACTTCTTCCTGCGTGGGTTCAGTAATCTTCTTCTCTTCTAAATATTTCTTTACATCTTTGTAGCTCGTATTAAGTTCGCCATTTTCTTTCAGGAAAAATGTGACTCTCAAAATGATCAAATGCTTCCCCTCTTCATGTTTAAAAATACTGTCGCGATAAGCAAATTCGCATTCCTTTTTTGTCATTGCAAAAATTCCTCCAGTTAAGGGATCAAAAACCTCAACAGAATCAAAAACGTCTTTCACTTCAGCGCCGTAGGCGCCGATATTTTGCACCGGTGCCCCGCCAACTGTTCCCGGAATTCCGGAAAGATTTTCAAGCCCAAAGAGTCCGCGTCTGACAGTCTCCGCAACAAACGAATCCCAATTCTCCCCCGCTCCAACGTGTACAAGCACGCCGCCCCGAGCCTCTTCAAATTCAATTCCTTTCAATTCAATTTTCACAACCAGTCCGTCAAAACCTTTTTCAGAAATAAGCACGTTCGAACCCCCGCCGAGCACAAGTGTCGGAACTTTTTCCCGTTTTGCAAAAGCAACCGCCTCTTTCAAATCCTTCTCATTTTGGACAAGACAAAAATACCGGGCTTTGCCCCCGATCTTGAATGTTGTGTGCTCTTTAAGTGAAATGTTTTCTTCTATTTTCATCACCGATCATTTCGATGCAAGAATTTAGATGCTATCCGAGGCGCGGACGAGTGAGAAAGCGAATACTTGGAGCTTTCGCAAGGCCGGAGCGCGACGGCGCGAGGCAGGGTCGAAAGATTTTTCACAAGAAAAATACTTTTGACTTGCGACACTTAGCGCTAAATTATTGCGTCGATACATAGTCGGCGGATGCTAGCTCCAAAATAATGTCTTATATGTGAGTGCAGAGCCGCCGACTATATATCGAAACAATATACTCTTATTATATACTCTGGCCAGCATTCGACAAAAACTTGACTTTTAAGCCAATTCTTGCTACCATGCAGTTGTGTGAGTTAACGAAAGTTAGTTCCCAAAAAGAATGTCTACGTGAGCCCCCTCCTCGGAGGGGTTTTGCGTTTGCTTTTTGCCCCTAATAGCACTCAAGGAAATTTATTGATTCGACTTTGAGTAGGCGTCCATCTTCTTCTGGAACTCTTGGTGTGCAGTGTTTATAGCTTGAAGCTCATCTTGACTCAAAGATCCCGCTTTCATCTGCCCTGTCAAAAATGCAGTATCGAGAGCAACATATTTCTTAAGCTGGCCAGTCTTTATATATGCGGTCATGATCCTATCATCCGGGACAAGATAGGTGTGGTATTTATTGAGAATAAGATCTTTGACGATGTCGTCTTTACTCGAGTAGATTGCTAGGGTTGCATAAATAAGTCGAGCAGTTTCATTATCTGGATCAAGATCAAATGCTTGTTTCATCGTGAGAAAAGCTTTGTCCTTCTCTCCGGCATTATAAAGACTTACCGCAAGGGCTATCACGATATCCTGCTTTTTGGGAGAAAGAGAGAGAGCCTTCATAAAATTCTTTTGAGCCAAAGCCGGTAATCCAAAATGATCTAAAAATTGTCCGAGAAAATATGGATAGCGGGCATCAAGAGGCTCCTCTTGTATCTGTGTTTCCATTTCACTCTTGATAAACGAGAGATAACTCTGCTTGAGCGGAGTCGGACTATTAGACGCAGCGACAGCAGAAGAACTCTCTAAAAGTTGAGTGCGGGTTTCCGGTTTCCCGAAAGTGTTGTAGGAAATTGATTCTTTAAAAGCATCGAGACTCTTCGAAATATCAGCGTTCTCATAGGAAATAGCTCTGATGAGAGAGGTGTTGGCAAGTATTTGGGGCACATTAGCAAAATAAACCAAGATAGGCAGAGCGATAATCGTAATCGGAATTAAAATTGATTGCACATTGGGAGACAGACCTTCTCCAAATTTTGTCTGAATCTCATCGGCGTTTTCTGACCCTTGCAGACTAAGAAAATGGAAATACGCCAAAACAAACACAAAAAGAAGATAGCTCGTGAGATTGTCGAACACAAAAAGATTGTGACAGAAATAAGCAGCAAGTAGCCCAGTCAGCACGGCCTTATCAGCCAAAGAGAGTATCGTTTTCTTCTTCCAAATACAGAAGAGAGATGCGACAAAGAGAGAAATATAGGTGAGAAACCCAAAAGCTCCGCCTGCAATAAGCCAATCCAAGACGACATTATGAGTCCGATCAAACCAAGGTTCTTGGTTCCACATTTTCGGATCATAATATTTTTGGAAAACAAGAATAAAATTATCTTGCCCCCAGCCGAAAAGTGGGCGCTCTTTCCAACCTTGATATGCCATCTTCCAAATCAAAAATCGAGATTCGGTGGTCTGCTCCGTCCAAGAAATTGTCGCGAAACGATTGAGGACAAGACTATTTCTCACAAAAGGCTGATTCCTCAAAGCAAAGAAGAGAACAATAACTGCAACAATAGCTACGATCACGCCAGTTGAAACCTTTTTTAATATCGGCCTTTCTTTTTCAAAAATTGCGATAAGAATAGCTGTTAAGAAAAGACCTCCAATGAGGCCCAAAATAGACCCTCGAGTAGCTGTATAATAGACAATTATAGTATTGAGAAGCGCGACTCCCCCATACACAATCTGCATTCGCCTCTCTCGTGAACGCAAAAGCAGAAAAAGCGCAAGGAAAACATGGAAAAGCATATAGATGGCCAGATATGCGGAATTCCCAATCGGACCATCGATACGCGAACTGCCTTGATGGATTTCGAACACGCCAGCAAGCTGAAAGATTCCATAGAAAGCCATCACGACACTGACCACGAGCGCAGAATTGAAAAAATATGTCCACAATTTTTTAGTATTGAATACAGAACCCGCGACCAAAAAGAGTGCGAAAAAATGAAGATGGGCAATAAGCCCCTCCATCCGTTCGAAATCACTCCAAAAACTTCTATACGGATCAACTCCGAGAAAATCCGCAAGAGTGATTGCGACGATAAATGCCGTAAAAGCGTAGAAAAGTGTTGAACGTTTAGGCAAAAAACTTTTGTCGCGAGAAATAAGAATAATCCAAAGACAAAAAATTATCTCAACAATAATGCGAAAGACGAAGTTTTTTCCTGTGATAAACGGAAAAAACATAGAATTGAAAACCAAAAAAGGTATGAGAAGAAGTGCAAAAATGCCGACTAGGATGCTTCGATGAAGAATTTTGTTTGTTTCCATGAAAGCTACTATAGCACAGGCTTCAATTTCAAAAAAACCGAAGAAATTGATTGACATCGAAAAAAGAGCGGGATACGATGGAGCGACAAGCACTCTATGAAACGCGCTCTTATTACAGGAATCACAGGTCAGGATGGTTCATACCTCGCGGAACTACTTCTCGAAAAGGGATACGAAGTCCATGGAATTATAAGACGCGCAAGCACTTTCAATACAGAACGAATTGAACATCTCTATCAAGACCCGCACATACGAGGAGTGAGATTGCTTCTCCACTACGGAGACCTCGGCGACGACAGTAATTTAAATAGAATACTAGAAAAAGTAAAGCCGGATGAAATTTACAACCTTGGAGCGCAAAGCCACGTCCGGGTCAGTTTTGATATTCCGGAATACACGGGCGACATCGATGGTTTGGGAACGCTTCGCATTCTCGATGCTATTCGAGATACTGGAATCAAAACAAAGTTTTATCAAGCTTCATCAAGCGAAATGTTTGGAAAGGCAGTTGAACTCCCTCTTAAGGAGACCACGCCCTTCTATCCGCGCTCTCCGTACGGATGCGCAAAAGTGTACGCATACTGGATCACCAAAAACTATCGAGAAAGCTATGGACTTTTCGCCTGCAATGGAATTCTTTTTAATCACGAATCCCCTCGCCGAGGAGAGACATTCGTGACCAGAAAAATCACTCGCGGACTTTCGAGAATTAAAGTCGGAAAAGATGAAAAACTTTTTCTTGGAAATCTTGACGCTAAAAGAGACTGGGGCTACGCAAAAGATTTTGTCTACGGAATGTGGCAAATGCTTCAAGAAGAAAAACCGGATGATTTTCTTCTCGCCACAGGAGAGGCACACAGCGTAAGAGAGTTTGTTGAAGAATCTGCGAAGCTCCTCGGCTTTGAAATTGAGTGGTATGGAAAAGGTCTTGAAGAAAAAGGTGTGGATAAAAAGACAGGAAAAACAATTATCGAGATAGATCCGCGCTATTTCCGTCCAGCAGAGGTGGACGTGCTCCTTGGAGATGCGACAAAAGCATACAAAGCATTCGGCTGGAAACCAGAAGTCGGATTTAAAACTCTCGTAAAAATCATGGTTGATGCAGATCTTAAACTCGCAGAAGGAAAATAGACATATGGATAAAAAATCTAAAATATTTGTAGCAGGACATACCGGTCTTGTCGGAAGCGCAATAACGCGCGAACTAGAAGCTCAGGGATACACAAATCTCATTTTAAAACAGCACAAGGAACTCGACTTAATGGACAGACTGGCGGTTTCGGATTTTTTTCAAAAAGAAAAGCCGGAATTTGTGTTTCTGGCGGCAGCGAAAGTCGGAGGAATTATGGCAAATCAAACATATCCTGCCGATTTCATCTATCAAAACCTCATGATAGAAAGTAATGTTATTCATGAGAGCTACCGCTCAAAAGTGAAAAAACTTCTCTTCCTTGGCAGTTCATGCATCTACCCAAAACTCGCCTCACAGCCAATAAAAGAGGAAAGTCTTCTTACCGGACTTCTCGAAGAAACAAATAAACCATATGCGATTGCAAAAATTGCCGGTATCGTGATGTGCGAATCATATAATCGACAATACGGGACAAACTTCATTTCGGCAATGCCAACAAATATTTACGGAACTCATGATAATTTTGATCCTGAAACGGCGCACGTCATCCCCGCTCTCATAAAAAAATTCCATGACGCAAAGCAAGCAGGGATAAAGTCGGTTACACTCTGGGGAACAGGCACGCCAAGACGAGAATTCCTTTTTGTCGATGATCTTGCTTCAGCCTGTGTCTTCCTCATGGATGTATACGACGGGAAAGAAGCGATAAATATAGGTACAGGAGAAGATATCCGAATAGAAGAACTTGCGGAACTTATTAAAAAAGAGGTCGGATTTAAGGGCGACATTAAATGGGATGAGAGCATACCCGATGGGACACCGCAAAAAATTCTTGATGTAAGCCGGATCCATACGCTCGGCTGGAAACATAAGATATCACCGGAAGAGGGCATAAAAAAAACATATGTTTGGTATCTCAAAAATATGAAGTGAACCTTTTGACACTTTTTGACACTTTGATACAATAGAAGCATGGAAGAAATAAAGCCTCATGCTGTCTATACAACCGCAGAAACGGAGAAAGTCTTGCGCGTAAGCACAAGCACAATGAAGAGACTCCTCAAGAAAGGTCTCATTCGCGCAAATAAAGTGGGCGGTCAATATCGAATTTTAGGAAAAGAAATCATACGACTGATCTCCCCCGAAGCCGAAGAAAAGGCTGTTCGTTCGTACCTGTCACTTAAGAAAAAAGTTACCGATAAAATTGGTAAATGGTAGAGATTTATGACATCTGTCACAACTATAAAACCGAAAAAAACTTTCAGCTGGAATGACATCCGTGAACTTTGGCGCTACAAAGAACTTCTGTACTTTTTCGCATGGCGAGATCTGAAGGTTCGTTATAAACAGACCGCAATTGGAATCGCTTGGGCAATTTTTCAACCTCTCATAACAATGCTGGTCTTTACAATCTTTTTTGGAGGACTGGCAAAAATCCCGTCAGATGGAGTTCCCTACCCCATCTTTGTCTTTATCGGTCTGCTTATTTGGCAATTTTTTTCCACAGCACTTTCTGATGCAAGCAACTCCCTCGTCACAAATCAAAGCATCCTGACAAAGATATATTTTCCGAGACTCATCCTGCCGATTTCAACAGTGGCTACAAAAATCATCGATTTCTTTATTGCAACACTCATCCTCGTCGGGCTCATGATCTACTATCATTTTGTCCCCCATCTCTACGGGCTACTTATCTTACCCCTTCTTCTTGTCATGACATTCGCAGTGTCAACAGGAATCGGACTTTTCCTCGCTGCAGTAAACGTAAAGTATCGAGACGTTCGGTATGTCTTGCCTTTTTTCATACAGATACTCCTCTTCATTACGCCAGTAATATATCCACCGAGCATCGCAGGGAAATATGCTTGGATAATGGCGCTTAATCCGTTGACTGGAATCATAAAAGCGGCGCGAGCCGCTCTCCTTGGAAACATACCGATCAATTGGCTTCTTTTGCTCATATCTGGTATCGCATGTCTTTTCACCCTTCTTATCGGACTTATCTATTTCAAAAAAACAGAAAAATATTTCGCAGATATCATCTAAATGTCATGAAAGAAACAGTTATAGCAGTAAAGAATATAGGAAAGAAGTATATTATCACTCACGAACAAGGGGGATACGTTGCCTTGCGAGATGTGCTGACAAATATATTCAGGACTCCACTAAAATTCTTCACTCAAAAAGCGAAGGAGGTGGTTGGGATTTCAAAGAAAGAGGAATTTTGGGCACTTCGAAATATACATTTCGAAGTAAGAAGGGGCGAAGTTATAGGCATCATAGGCAAGAATGGTGCGGGTAAATCCACCATCTTGAAAATACTTTCTCAAATCACTCCGCCCACGGAAGGAGAGATTCGGATAGAAGGACGAGTGGGATCACTCCTTGAAGTTGGTACTGGATTTCATCCGGAACTTTCTGGACGAGAAAATATTTTCCTCAATGGTGCGATTTTAGGAATGACAAAAAAAGAGATCGTCAAAAAATTTGACGACATCGTAACTTTTGCTGGCATAGAAAAATTCCTCGATACACCAGTCAAATTCTACTCAAGTGGAATGTATGTTCGTCTGGCATTTTCTGTAGCTGCACATATGGAACCAGACATATTAATCATTGACGAAGTGCTTGCTGTTGGAGATGCAGAATTCCAAAAGAAATGCTTAGGGAAAATGGATGAAATAACAAAAAAACAAGGCAGGACTATCCTCTTTGTCAGCCATAATACATCAATTATCCGAGAGCTCTGCAGCCGATGCATCGTACTGGATAAAGGAAAGATTCAATTTGACGGCAATACCGAAGAAGCAATTGAAACTTATATCAAACTTGTAAGAGGAGAGCAGGGACGAAGCGATGTTTCCGCAGGAAAAGAAGAAGCAAAAGAAGCGAATGGATTGTCGATACAAGAAGTTTCTATCATAAACTCAGAAAATCGACCGACGTCGGATCTTTTATTTGGAGAACCATTTTCTGTAGAAGTCGCTATCTCATCTCGAGACACTCTGAAAAATATTTCCATTGGAGTAAGGATAGAATCGGAAGACGGGCATCCTATTACGAGCCCCACAAGTGGTGCGAGCAAAAAACTTTTTGATCTCAACCCCACTTCAGCGCTACGCGTTAAAGCACGAATCGCGGACTGCACTCTTGTACCGGGGCAATACTGGATTACCGTTTCAGCGACAAGACATGATCAAAAACTTTTAGAAATCATGAAAATCAAGGCATTTTTTGTTGGGGCAGATTCATATAAAGACACTCCTTCGTACACAGGGGGCTGGGGTGTTATCAATAGCAATCCTGAATGGAGCTCTTATTAATTATGATGTATGAGATATAATAACCGGACCATGAAAAAGGCTCTTATTTTTGGGGTAACAGGACAGGACGGCTCTTTTCTCACAGAACTTCTGCTCGAGAAGGGTTATAAAGTATACGGCGTCCAGAGACGTTCCAGCATTCCCAATACTGCCCGAATCGATCATCTCTATGATATTTCTGGCCAAAAAAATTTCGTCACCCTCTATGGCGATCTCTCCGACACAACCAACATCAATAAAATAATTACTGAAATTAAACCCGACGAGATTTACAATCTCGGCGCACAGAGCCATGTTGGGATCAGTTTTGATGTGCCTGAATTCACTGCCGATGTGAATGCGCTCGGTCCGCTTCGAATACTAGAATCGATGAAACATCTCTGCAGCAAAGCAAAATTTTATCAAGCCAGTTCTTCCGAGATGTTTGGAAAAGTTCTCGAGATTCCCCAAAATGAGAAAACACCTTTCAATCCCCAATCCCCTTACGGAGCATCTAAAACCTTTGCTTTCTATATTACAAAAAACTTTCGCACCGGTTACAATATGTTCGCTTCAAATGGCATCTTATTCAATCATGAATCGGAACGCCGCGGCGTAAACTTCGTTACCAGAAAGATTACCACCGGATTAGCGAGGATTAAAGTCGGCACTCAAAAGGTATTGCGTTTGGGTAACATAGAGGCGAAGAGGGATTGGGGATATTCAAAAGATTACGTCGAAGCGATATGGCTGATCCTTCAACAGAAAAAACCAGATGACTTTGTTATTTCGACCGGAGAGACTCATACTGTAAAAGAGTTTGCGGAAGAGGTTGCTCGAAATTTGGGAATGGAACTTATCTGGAAAGGAAATGGCCTTGATACGAAAGGGATTGATAAAAAAACTGGGAAAGTAATTATCGAGATCGACCCAATCTATTATAGGCCAAACGAAGTAGACCTTCTTCTTGGTGATTCATCCAAAGCACGATCCATTCTCGGCTGGAAACCGAAGACTAATTTCAAAAAACTCGCACGTATTATGACGGAGCACGATCTTGCAATCGCAGAGAAAGAAAAAGAGATAGGAAAAAAATTCAAGATGAGTAAAAAACCCCGAATTTAAACATGGAACAAATAAAATATAATGGTGAGTGTATAGGAGTGTTGCTTACATCTCTTCCAGATGGTTCAAAACCGCTTACAGATGGAAAAGAGGCTCTGCAAGTCGTGACTCTAAAACACAAAGCGGGTTCGGTACTGAAAGCTCACATGCACGAGCCAAAGAGACGCGAAACGCAGGGTCTTCAAGAATGTCTTTTTGTCAAAAGCGGCCGCGTAGCGCTTGATCTCTTTTGGATAGATAAAACTTTTGTAAAAAAAATTGAACTCAAAGCGGGAGATTTTTTTATTCTACAGAAAGGAGGTATCGCCATCACAATCATTGAAAATGCAGAACTGATAGAAGCAAAAAATGGTCCTTTTGTAGAAGATAAAATACTCATCTGAAAAATGAAAAAGGAAAACACAAAACCCATCCTGCAGACAGAACCGTGGTTTGATGATATGGAGGCGGAGGCAGTATCAGCGTATATAAAAGAGGGCGGATGGATAACAGAATTTAAAAAAACCAAAGAATTCGAAGAAAGTATTGCGCAATTTGTCGGATCAAAATATTGTCTGACTGCTCCCAACGGCACACTCACACTTGTGATGGCCCTTATCGCATGCGGAGTTGGCCCAGAAGACGAGGTTATTGTCCCGGACATGACAATGGTAGCGACAGCAAATGCAGTGAAACTCGCTGGCGCAGAGGTGGTATTTGCTGATGTGGAGAGGGAGAATCTTTGCCTCTCGCTTGAAACAATTCTCCCCAAAGTAACGAAAAAGACGAGGGCTATTATGCTCGTAACATTCAACGGCCGCTACCCCGCTCACCTTGGAAAGATCGTGCAATTCTGCAAAGAGAAGAAAATCTGGCTCATAGAAGACGCCGCTCAATCACTTGGTTCATATAAAGGAGGAAAACATCTGGGAACATTTGGAGATATCGGTAGTTTTTCTTTCAGTGTACCGAAAATTATCAGCACCGGACAAGGCGGAGCGTTAGTGACAAACGATGCTTCTCTCTACAAAAAACTCAAATTAATCAAAGATTTCGGGAGAGAGTCGGGAGGATCCGACCATTATTTGAGCGTTGGATGGAATTTTAAATTTACTGATCTCCAGGCAGTGGTGGGCCTCGAGCAAATGAAAAAATTACCTTGGAGAATCAACAGAAAGAAAGAGATATACCGATTATACCAAGAAAAATTAAAAAAATGCTCCGGCATTTCACTTATTGAGACAAATCTAGAAGATACTGTACCGTGGTTTGTGGATATTTTAGTTTCAGATAAAAAAAGAGGAGCTCTCATTGAGTTTCTAAAAAAGCATGATATCGGAAGCCGGCCTGGGTATCCTGCTCTTCATTCAGAGCCCGCATACCGATATAAAGGAAGTTTTCCGACAACAGAAAAGATAGCTGAAGAGCTGCTCTGGCTTCCCTCTTCAAGCAAATTGACCGATGAGGAGATTGAAAAAGTTACGGACACGATCATTGAATTTTTTAAAAAATAAGAAAAAAGAGTTATCCATGAAGATTGCCTATATAAATTTATTGGGAAACATCAAAAACGATTCGATCTTCAAAAAAGAAGAGGAGTTGCAAAAAAACCCAACTATAAATGACCGATTGGATAGATGGATGGCTCTCAAAGACTACCTGAAAGAAAAAAGCATCGAAATTCACACCCACGATACATATAAAAATTGTAAGGAACCAGATTATTGGCTGGTACAAGATCCAATCTTAAAGACCTTTCTTTTTTTGATCTTTCACCGAATCAGCTTTAAAAAAGTAATACTCATACTCACGGAACAGCCGGTAGCGAATCCATGGGGATGGAAATATCTTTCGTGGTACAAGCATTTTTTCAAAATAATCTTGACCTGGAACACCGAACTCTGTAAAAAAGGTCCTCCTTTCACGCATTACAAGGTGCCGGTTGGTTTCGACCAAAACGCTTATCCGAAATATAAAGACAATCCGAAAACAAATCTTTGTCTCATGATACATTCTAATCAGACCTCTGACATGCTCGGTGAACTCTACACACTTCGAAGAGATATCATCCGTTACTTTGAGAAACGAGGCGATAACCTGCTTGATCTTTATGGATTCCGGTGGAATACCGACAAGACCCCCTCGCCTTTTTATACTACTGCTTATAAAGGACTAGCAAATGATAAAAACGACGCCTTCTCGAAACACTATTTCACCTTTGCTATAGAGAACTCCGTTAATCCGGGAATGTACGAATACGACATATTCATTTCCATGGCAACAGGAACTGTTCCAATATTTCTTCCCCCGCCTGATTATAAAGATTCCTTGCCGGAAAATACATTTGTGAATTTTGCGAGTTACGGCTCGCTCGATGAACTAGTAACCTACCTCCAGTCGGTAGTCGGGACTCCAAAATATGACGAGTACAGAAAAAATGGCTGGAATTTCATTCATTCAGATAAATACAGCCAATTCAGTATTGAGACATTTTGTAGAAATATTCACGAAGCGATTAAAAAAATATCAAAATGAAACAGTATGTTATCCATGATCTTATAAAGATTTCCGTTTCGGAAGGAGTACCGAAAATGACCAAGAAAGGGATCGACTTTCAGATTGAACATTTTTCTGTTCTAGGAGAGAGCGAAAGAGATATTCCCTATTTGATTACAGTTTTACCCTATAGCGAATACAAGAAACCCAGAACAGAGACGTTCTCCATCTTTCACGGAATAAAAGGGATACAAGGAAAAGAGATGTTGGATGAATCGAAAATGCTTGCCGTAGAAAAGACTGAAACCGGCTATACGATTTATACCGGTGGATATTTTCTCATTAATACATTTATCCAGCTTATTCTTGTAAAAGAAGGGTATTCAATGATTCATGCTGCTTGTATTGTAGATTCAAAAGGAAGGGGGCTTCTTCTGCCTGGTGCCGGTGGGGTCGGAAAAACAAGCATCCTTGGGCATCTTCTAAAAAAAGAGTACCGAGCACTCGGTGACGATATAGTTATAGCGAAGAGCGACGGTGAATGTCTTTCTTTTCCCAGATCATTTGTCTTAAAATCATATCATCAGTCAATATACCCAGAACTTTTTGAAAAACTTCATCTTCTAAACTCCAAAAAGAAAATAATCCCTTCATTATTGGAATTCATCAGAAAAAATGCTCCTTTCACTGACCTCACCAAAAAAATCCTAAAAAAAGCCGGCTTGTATAAAAAAGTGTATAACACCTGGCCATTTCCCGAAGACCAAGCATCGGTGCCCATAAGCGAGATCTTTGGAGAGAACGCGATCACAGAAAGGGCCCAAATCAAAAAAATAGTCTTTCTGGAAAGATACGAAGGGAAAGATATGACTCTCCAGCCGATCAAAAATGAGTTGGTCGCTCAAAGAATGTTTTCGATCATCAATCATGAACTGGCATCGGAAATAGAATTTCTCTGCCGGCTTGGGGCGTACGAACTTGCCTACATAGATGGCTATTTCCAGACAATGTCGAACACTATCCAGAGATTCGTGAGGGGTGCCGATTGCTCCATTTTAAAAATACCTGTTTCCACATCCCCAGAAGAACTTGCGGAGAAATTCGAATCATTATGCCTTCACCCTTAATAAAACAGACTGAAGATAAGCCCTTGCCGCTCGTCACAGTTTTGATGCCAGTTTATAACTGTGAAAAATTTCTTAAGGAAGCTATGCAAAGCGTTCTTGATCAAACGTACGAAAATATAGAATTTTTGATCATTGAAGACGGATCTGCAGACAGGACTTCAAACGTCATTTCGTCCTTTTCCGATCCTCGAATTAAAGTCATCTGTCACGAGAAAAATGAAGGCCTTATCAGATCGCTTAATGAAGGGCTTAGAATAGCTTCTGGGGCTTATATCGCGAGGATGGATGGAGATGACAAAATGCTGCCTAACCGTATAAGAGAACAGGTAGAATATATGGAGAAGAATACACGAGTTGGTATTTGCGGGACATGGATTAGAATACTCGGCACAAATAGTATTGGTAGATACCGAGCAAAAAAGGACGAAACTCGAGCAAGACTTCTTTTCAATTCCCCACTTGCCCATCCAAGCGTGATCTTGCGCACAAAACTTTTCCGAGACAAAAATCTGACTTACAGCCTCGCATTCCCGCACGCAGAAGATTATGAGTTATGGACTCGGGTAATTTTACACGCAGAAATTGTTAATATTCCGAAAGTCCTTCTTTTATATCGACGACATGAATCCCAAGTAAGCAAGCTGTACCGTGACGACCAGATTGAATCAACCCTAAAAGCATCTTTGAATTTGCTCGCGACTTATAATATTCGTCCGGATGAAGACGAAATGGGGATACAAAAATTTATTGTCTCGGGCTATGACACAAGATACCGTCCGTCTGATTTTAAAGACCTAGAAGATTGGCTCATGTCTCTTTACAAATGTGTTATCGCCAATAATCATAATTCCCTGTCCCCAAAGACAGTAAAAAATGAAATCGAACGTATCTGGATTGAATCTTTTCTTTCAATAAGAAAACCGGGACTGAAGCTTTGGAAAGAATACGTTTGTTCCCCACTCTCGGGAAATCCCATTCGAAATCAGCTCCAATATAAATTACTCTTGAAATCACTCTTAAAAATATGAACATCCTTCAAATCGGCACAATAGATAGGTCGGGTGGGGCCTCCGCTATTTCTTGGGCAATCAAAGAGGCTCTCGACAAAAGAAAAATTAAAAATTCAATGTTTGTCGCAGATAAATTCACCAATGATCCAAATGTTTTTCTCATTCCAAGAACTGTTCATCGATATATTTCTTATATCATTGCTGATGATACTCGATTGTTCAATACGGACTGGATTATGGAAACGCCAGAGTTCAAAGCGGCCGACGTGATTCACTGCCACAATCTCCATGGTTTTTATTTTAATCTCGACACTTTAAAAAAGATGGCGGAAAGAAAACCACTTATTTGGACTCTTCACGACATGTGGACGATGACTCCCCACTGCGCCCATGCCTTTGGCGGAAAGCTAAAAGATGGATTTTACACATGCCCAAGCATGGATCTCTACCCGAGAATCCTCTGGCATAACGAGAAAAGACTTATCAAGAGAAAAAGGGATATCTATGAGTCGGCAGATTTCGATATCACAGTACCTTCAAAGTGGATGAAAGAAAAAGTGGAGAAAAGTGTCTTGTCGGATAAAAAACTTCACTTAATCTACAACGGTATTGATACTTCCATCTTTCAGCCGATGCCAAAGAATGAGGCTAGAGAAATCACTCATCTTCCCCTCAATAAAAAGATAGTTCTCTTTGTGGGAGAGAGTCCGAAACACAATAAATATAAAGGCTGGAAATATGTCGAAGAAATAGCCAGCCGATACCAAAATAGGCAGGATATAGTATTTGTTTTTATTGGAGGCACAGAAGAAGATTTTTCAGTGAAGCTAGACAATACTCTGGTCATTCAAAAAACAAAGGATCGAAAACTTCTTACTGCTTATTACGCTGCTGCCGATATATTTCTTTACCCATCATTGGCCGAGTCGTTCGGGTTGGTAGTAGCCGAATCAATGGCTTGCGGTACCCCAGTTGTCACGTTCAATACAGGTGCACTTCCGGAACTTGTAGGCCATCTAAAAGAAGGCTACGTTGCAGACTATGAAAATACAGAAGATTTACAAAAAGGTCTTGATTTTCTCCTTAATCTATCTCCCGAGGAATACAAAAAAATGTCACTCGCCGCAGTGACCAAGGTACACGAGAAGTTTAGGTTGGAACAAATGGTAGAAAACTATATATCTTTATATAATTCAATGATATGAATGAGTCTACTGGACCGAAGATTTCTATAATTACTCCTTCGTACAATAGCGCCTCATACATCGAAAAGTGTCTGAGAAGCGTTATTGATCAAACGTATCCGAATATAGAATATATAGTTATGGACGGAAGCTCTTCCGACGGGACAGCCGAAATCGTAAAGAAATATGGAGAAAAAATAAAGTTCATTTCTGAAAAGGACAAGGGACAAATCGACGCACTCCGAAAGGGGCTCAACATGGCCACGGGCGAGGTTATAACATGGCTTGATTCGGACAATTACTATTATTCAAATGACGTGATTGAGAAGGTAGCCAAAGCCTTCAGGGAAAATCCTGGAGTGGAAATTGTCTTGACCGATAGTCTGAATCATCATGAGGGATCCGAGAGATTTCAGGTAAGAAAGACAAAAAAAATTTCTTACGAATTACTCCGGAATTCCGGTAATAAATTCATACCCGAATCAATTTTTTATACCAAGTCTCTCTATGAAAAAGCTGGGGGAATCAATACAGATTTACTTCTGCTTGCGGATTACGATCTTTGGATACGTCTTTTTAGAGAGTCGCGAAATTATATTAAACTTCCAATCATAAGCGCAGTGTATGAAGTGAGAGCAGAAGCACTGCTTCGAAAACACTTTAGCAGGGCGTGGCGGGAGACTTTTGAGATTGGCCGGAAATATCATCGTCCCCTATTGTATCGAATCTGGTCGAGAGTTAAATTCATCAAAGCCTGGATCAGATTCCAACTAGTTTCTCTTATAAGAAAAAATCCCGCTGTATATAGATTCTTCGTTCGGCTTTTCAAGTAAAATGCTAAACATTATATCCAAATCAATTCTTTCGCCTTATACATCGGGCCCAAAGAAAGTAGTAGAAAATCTCATCAAAGGCTTACAAAAGCTCGGGTATCCTTATTCCTTAAACAAGGCGCTCGAGTCTTCAAATATGCTGTGGATACAGGATGATAGAGAAGCACTTAAAGAAGCAGTCAGCGTGAAAAATGTCTCTGTCATCGCAGGACCCAATCTTTATATATTTCCAGAAGAAATACCAAAAGACCTTGATCTGTCGAAAATACTTTATATCCACCCTTCCCCTTCAGCTCGGGATATTTGGATAAGAAGAGGATACCGCCGATCTCACATTGATTACTGGCCAGTTGGTATAGACACAAATGAATTTAAACCATCAAAAAAAGAGAAGAAATTCGTCTTACTCTACACGAAGCATCGCCCCAAAAAAGACCTGGAAAAAATTGAAAATATTCTTAAAGGAAAGAATATCGAATATAAAACAATTCGTTACGGCTCCTACAAAGAAAATCTCTATAAAAGCCTTTTAGAAGAGACAAAATACATTATCTGGCTCGGTAAGGAAGAAAGCCAGGGAATCGCCTTGGAAGAAGCGCTTTCAGCTGATGTACCAATATTAGTATGGGATCTTCCCAAAGCAACCGCTGCATTTTATTTTGATCCGAGATGTGGCTTAAAGATAGAAAATGAATCTGAATTAGAAGAAGCTGTAATGAAAATGGAGTCCGGCCTTTCAAGATTCTCACCCCGACAATATATCCTGGAAAATCTAAACTTAGAGAAACAAGCGCAAGATTTTTTATTTCTTTACGAGAAGTATTTTCAAAAAAAATACCGGGAGGAAATCAGATTTGAGAGCCAGGTTGAGGGAAAAAATTGGAAAAACGGCAAAATATACTACAAAGCATATTACATCTCTTTAAGTATCTTAAAGCATTGGGTTAGAAAGGGTTTAAACTTATTTTAAAAGACAATGATCATCATTAAACTCAAAGGAGGATTGGGCAACCAAATGTTTCAATACGCAGCAGGAAAAGCGGCGGCAACAAAACTTGGTACTGATCTTAAAATCGATCTTGAGTGGTTTACAAACCTCCCTCCAAGCGATACACCCCGTTCATTTGAACTCAATCAATTTAATATCACCGCAAGTATCGCAAAGGAGAAAGAAATTGGAGGAGCACGAGCGAAAGGATTTCAAACTCTGGCTCGCCTGATACGAACTAAAGTGTTTCGGCATTTTGATGATCCTCTACCATCAAGAGCCAAATCAAGAGAAAGTCTGTATCTCGAAGGCTTTTGGCAAAATGAGAAATACTTTCAAAATATAGGCGATATCATTAAAAAGGAGTTCACTTTAAGATCTCCTTTCACCTCCGGAGCGGAAAATATGTTAAAAGAAATACAGACGAAAGATGCCGTCAGTCTGCATATACGCAGAGGAGATTACGTATCTGATACTAAAACAAAACAACACCACGGCACTTGTTCTCCCGATTACTATAAAAAAGCTATCAAACTGATAAAAGAAAAACTGCCAAATCCCCATTTCTTTATCTTCTCTGACGACAAAAAAAGTGCAGAAAATATGCTGGGATTAAACTCAGATATTACTTACGTCTCCGGTGAAGCGAAAATTGGCGATGCTGAAGAAATAATCCTTATGTCGCTTTGTAAACACAACATCATCGCAAACAGCTCTTTCAGCTTCTGGGGAGCATGGCTCAATCAAAATCTTCATAAAATAGTTATTGCGCCGACGCAATGGACCTCCAGTAAGAAAGCGGATAACGTGATACCCAGAAACTGGATACAAATACAAAACATATGAAACCGAAAGTCAGCGTCATTATCGCAACCTATAATCGGGTGCATTATTTAGAAAGAGCGATCGAGAGCGTTCTTGCCCAATCATATAGAGATTGGGAAATAATTATTATTGACGATAATTCGACAGATAATACGGAATCTGCGGTGCAGAAATATCTCTCTGATAATCGCATACATTATATTCGCCATCCAAAGAATATACATATTTTGGAGACAAGAACCGAAGGCGTCACTAAAGCGCAAGGAGAATACATAGCAATGCTTGATGATGATGATTTCTGGAACGACACGGGGAAATTAAAAAAACAGGTCGCATTTCTAGAGAGTCATGGAGACTACAACCTCATCGGCACCAATGCCTACGCAATAGATGAGAATGAAAAAGTGCTTTTCTCACTTCGCTATCCCCTTTCAGATAAAAGCCTGCGAAACAGAATACTGATTAAAAACGGGTTTTTAAATTCAAGCGTTCTGTTTCGAAAAAATATTGCAATTGAATGTGGTCTTTATGACAAAAACGAAAAATATGTCGAAGACTATGGCCTTTGGCTTCGAATGGGACAAAAAGGAAAATTCGCAAATCTTCCCGACTTCGCCGTAAAGTATCGAATTAACAATTCAGGAATTACAAAAACAAAAAACATCGAACAGATACGAAACAGTTTTTTAGTCGTAAAGAAAAATAAAAAGTATTATCCAGGCTTTTCTCTCGCTCTTTTGAAGTGGAAATTGAGAGCACTCTTTCCTTAACAATTTCCTCATTCGGAAGTAAATATTTGACTTTTTACTAAAGTACTGCTATCGTAAAGAAAGTGTCAGCGTGTCATAAACCAACTACGATAGGAGGTGGTGATTGAGAAAACTGAAAAGCACAGATGTGCGGCAAATTTTTCACCTGTACCAGGAGAGATTCGCCAAACTGTTCAGTGGAGTAAAGGATTTTCACCTGGAAATGGAAAGACAGAGGAAAGGCAACCAGGGGCATGGTATCGACCATGATGTCCTAGTTGCCGGATATGTCATCCTGATTCAGGGCAAGAAAACCCGCGTAACAGAAATGGCTTGGGTGGCCGCAATGATTCACAGCATTGACCGTCTTGCAGGAGTCGAAACAGAGAGTATCCTGAAGAGGCTGTTGGGACTTCTACCGGTAGGATATTTTACTGAAATAGAAATTGGGACAATCCTGCAAGCTGTACGGGAACACAGCGGCCCCAACAGGGAACAGGACAGCGAGGTCAAAATTGTGCTCCAGGATGCGGACAGGCTTGCTAACATTGGAGCTTGCCTTATCATCCGTTCTGGCCAGCTTTACCCGCATATCCCAGCGGTTGAAGTGCAATACTTGAGTGGAAACCCGGAGAGCACGTTTCGACAGCCGCGCTCCTGCCGAGACGATATTGCATTCTCGCTTGAATGGGAAAGCGGGGCAAAATTCGGGTTACGCACTCACACTGCGAAGCTGTTGGGGAAACCTTATTTTGACTTCTTACGCCTGTTCCTGGCAACGATCAAACGGCAATATGAAGAAACCGGCCTGGAAGGCTTGGAAATATGAACATCAAAAGGAAACAAAAAGAGGAAACTTCGTAACGGAGTCCCTCTTTATTTTTTTTCAAAAACGAATCTTCCGTATATGAAATAACTCTCAAAAGCTATGAGGGTGGAGGCTATTATTTGCGAGATAAGATATTGAATTCCCAAAATATCTACAAAAAGATACATGAAAAGTGTGTTGAGTCCAAGATTACAGGCTGTAATTAAAAAATAGACGCCCATTTGGGATTTTAAAAGATGGGTCGAGCTGTCACCGAACGTCCAGAATTTTTGAAGAGAGAAACTGACTCCAAACGCGACAAGAAAGGCCAGTATTGCCGAGAGAAGATACCAAAAATGAAAAATGCTTTTAAAAAGGAAAAGAAGGAAAAGATCGACTCCTGTCGCGATTCCTCCTGATATTAAATATCTTATTATTTTCGCCATGACAAAAAATATTACTCTATAATCTTTATTTCATCAATTGGATTTTTATTTTTCGAGACAAACAGAAACGCGACAATCACAAGCACGAGAAATCCGATAAACCCCAAAATCCATTTCAAAGAACTGGGTCTTTCTACAACCCCAGAACTTTGTAGGGACGCAAGAGATGAATCGATAGAAGGTGTTGAAACCTGAGAACCAGATGTATTTTTTTCTGGAGAAGGAGCGACGGAAAAAGGTCTAGGCGTTGTAATCGATTTAGCAACTACCAAAGGAGCGGGAGTTGGCGGCAAGATTTTCTCAGCTCCACCCGGAGAAGGTGCGCCGGCTCTCCATCCGTCCGAAAAACTTTGAATAGAATTTCCATCCCCCGCTCCTCCCCAGGAAGGCATGTAAAGAATTCTGTCTATCTCATTCCCTACTTTATCCTTTAAAACCAAAATCTCTCCCGTGTTTGAAAGAGAAAAAGAGGAAGAAAAAAGTATTCCCGAAAATCCCGGATTATCAGCTAAAAACTTCTTTGAGTCTGATGCGATGACAGCGTATCCATGAGCGGGAATAGTGCTCCCGCCTTGAATCGGCTTCAGAGGCTCGTGATTCTCCAAAACTTCTTTCGTCGAATCAAGGAGCCTAAATCCAGAAAGCGAAATGGAAACATCTCCCCTATT
Source organism: Minisyncoccota bacterium (assembly GCA_028711065.1). Classification (GTDB taxonomy): domain Bacteria; phylum Patescibacteriota; class Minisyncoccia; order Phycocordibacterales; family JAQTLZ01; genus JAQTLZ01. The sequence goes on along the minus strand of JAQTSY010000007.1, from coordinate 8,278 downwards.
TTGTATTTCCACCCATTCCCGACCCGTATCGCTTCCCCCTTTCAAATCGTACATGATCTCTGTAATGGAAACCGGAAGATCGGCAAGCGCAAAAACGAAATTGTGAGAAAACAGAAGCGTTAGAAGAAAGGCTATAGTACATGAAGAAAACTTACGCATTATTCTCTGGCGGTTTAACATGAAGGAGTTTTCTAAGGACATCCTCAGGAACTTCTTTTGGAATTTTTTTCTCTGGTTTTGACGGAGCCGGCGGAGTCGAATGAGAATGGATCTCTCCAGGCTCTCTCTTGTGTTGAGTCGCTTCCGAAAAGGCGGGTTTCTGCTCTGCGCGAGGAGGAACATTCTCAACTCTCTTTTCTTCTTTTGAAGCTGTTGGATTTTCTTTTTGAAGCGTTGCCAAAAGATTGCGCAAATCTTTCAGATTCTGGTCATTCGGCTTTTTCTGGGGTTTTGGGGCCACTGGTTTTAAATACGCGAGAGACATTGCTTTGCGAAGCTCGGTTTCCCTCTCCACCTGTTTTGCCATCGTAGGATTGTGCTCTGGAGCCGAAAGACGAGGAGGAGCTTTAGGAGCTTCCGACATTTTAGGAGCTGGGGCATGAGCAGGTTGCGAAGGACGAGAAGCGGAAGCAAATTCGGGACGAAGAGGGGGCTGGGAAGGTCTTGGAGAGGTCGTTACAGGCCTTTGCTCTGGAGGGGCAACTTCTTTTTGCTGCGGTCTGCCCACAGGCTCGTGCCATCGGCGTATTTCTTCCTCCACTACGCTTCGAGGACGAGCGAAAGTGTTTCGCGATGATTCGATGATCTCTTCGCGAAGTGAGCGAAGAGGCTTGGCTATCGGAGGCAACGTGGTCGCGGAAAATGGCGACGAGGTTACGCCGTTGATCATAAGTTTTATGTAAATTTGAGCAAACCCAAGATTCACCAAATCTTCAGCGGTAAACTGCGGAGCAAATTCTTTCTCCAAAACTTCAGCGTCAAAGGCTCCGACCCGAAACACCAGCATACTGCCTACGTTTCCGAAAACTGCGGCACGCACTTCTTCCGACATCTGTTCGATGTACTGGTGAGCCATTGTCAGGTTCAGTTTATATTTTCTAGCTTCGGAAAGAATATCGGCAAAAGATTCGTTTGCAAAAGATTGAAATTCGTCTACATAGAGATAAAAATTGGGCAGTGTATTCAAAACAGACTCGGGTACATCCGCTCGGCTCATCGCAGCCAGATAAATTTTGGTGATGAGCATCGAACCGATGAGATTCGCGTTTGACTCCCCTACTCTTCCTTTGGAGAGGTTAATGATGATGATCTTTCTTTCATCCATCATCTTACGGAGATCGAATGTAGATTTCGGCTGGCCGATAATATTTCGCACAAGCGGATTTGAAATGAATTGTCCAATCTTGTTCTGAATTGCCGCACCCGCTTCGGTCATGAATTTATCAGAATATTTCGCAAATTCATCCCGCCAAAATGCTTTCACTGAAGTGTCGGTCACATTCGCAACGACTGCATTTCGATAATCCTTGTCTGCAAGCATTCTGTTTACACCAATAAGCGTAGAATCCGGATATTCAAGAAGTGCCAAAAGAATGTTGTTCAAAATGTATTCCATTCGGGCGCTCCATGCATCCACCCAAATTTTCTTGAAGGCGCTCATAAGTCCGTTTGAAACCAAGTGGCGTTTATCGGGACCAACGTCTTCCATCACATTGAAAGACACGGGATATTCCATATCGAAAGGCGCAAAATACAGCACGTCCTTCATTCGCTCTTTCGGAACATATTCAAGAAAAAGATCAGCAGTTTTCCCGTGTGGATCAATAAAAGCCATACCCTCGCCATTTTGAATATCTTGCACGGCCATATTTTCAAGGCAGGTGGACTTCCCCATTCCCGTCTTACCAATAACATAGACATGGCGAGTTCTGTCTTTCGCTTTGATTCCAAACTTTATTTTCTTATTGCGAGAATCAGTCTCGGCAAAATAGGTCACTCGCTCTGGATCGAATGCATTTTTTCTAAGAAAGTCGTGGTGCCCATGGGAGTCATGGGATGGAGAGGAGCTATGATCAGTATGAGAGGACACCATAATGGAAATAGTATACAACAAAAAGCAATACCCCGCATGGGATAGGAATGAACAAGAGGCTCAACTAGGCCTAGTTATTCAAGTTTTGAGTTCCGCCGTCTGCGGGAGGTTGTGGCAACTTGGAAGAATCACTCATTTTTTGAGCTCGAAGAGTGTACGAGAGAAAGATGACGAGAAGGCCGATGATAACAAGCAAGACATCATTCCAAGCACGCGGAAAATGAAGAAATGGTGTAAGAGCAGTCAGGGCGCCAAGAAGAGCGAAACTGCGTACATAAGATGTTTGTGTAAAATGCATACTTGTATTATAGATAATAATTCTCAAAAATGCGAACTATTTGGGAAAAACAATGACGACAAATTCTCCACGCACCGTATCCTGGTGATTTTGAAAATGAGCGATAAGCTCTGACGCAGTTCCTGAAACGCACTCTTCAAATACTTTTGTGAGTTCACGAGCGACTGCGATTTTTCTCCCTTCTTGTTTTTTTTCAGTGAAATGTTTCTGAAGCGAAGCAAGCGCTTTTTCAATTCGATGAGGCGATTCGTAAAAAGCCACAGTTCTTTCTGAATTTGCAATCTCCCGGAAAAGGGTCTCTCTCCCTTTTTTGTGCGGGAGAAATCCAAGGAAAAGAAAATCAGATGATGGGGCACCGGAAATGGAGAGAGCAGAGACAAGCGCCGAGGGTCCGGGAATGGCGACGATTTTCACTTCATCTCCTAAAGCTTCTTTCACTTGCGAAACAAGAAGCGAACCTGGATCAGAAATTCCGGGAGTTCCTGCGTCAGAAACCAGAGCGAGATTTTTGCCGTCCTTGAGAAGCGAAATAATATGATCAACTTTTGAAAGACCGCTATGCGAATGATAGCTTATCGTCGGCTTTGAAATTTCGTATTTATGCAAAAGTTTCGCCGTCACGCGGGTATCTTCACAAAGCACATAATCGACTGATTTGAGGACTTCCAGTGCGCGGAGCGTGATATCTCCAAGATTACCTATTGGCGTCCCGATGACATAAAGAGTTGCCATATTATTTAAGGAGTTCCTCCCCTACTTTATAAATATCGCCGGCTCCGACCGTCATCACCACGTCTCCCTTTTTGGTTTGCTTTTTGAGATACTTCACAATATTTTCAAAGGCTTCCGCATAGTGTGCCTTCCCGCCTTTTTTTACTACGGCTTTTGCAAGCATTTCTGAAGTGATAGACTTATCGAATTTTTCTCGCGCTGCAAAAATTGGAGCAAAAATAACTTCATCCGCATTTCCAAAAGAAACCGAAAATTCTTTCAGAAACTTTTTCGTCCGAGAATAAAGATGAGGCTGAAAAACAGCCCAGATCTTCTTATTGGGAAATGCTTCCCGCGCCCCAGCGAGTGCGGCACGCACTTTCTCTGGATTATGAGCATAGTCATCGTAGACCAACACACCGCTCTTCGTCTCGCCTTTGAACTCAAATCGTCTCCAAGTACCCTCAAATTCTTCGAGCGATTTTCGGATATTTTCTTCCGGCACGCCGAGTACTCCCGCGACAGTCGCGGCAACTTTGGCATTCTGCCGGTTATGCTCGCCGGGCAACTTAAGCTTCCAATCAGACAGCGACACATCAGGATAATGAATAACTGTGCATTTCAGGGATTTAAGCACTGGTTTCAGATGGGCATTCTCTTTATCACAAATAAGAAATCCGCCCTCCGGAATCTTTTTCGCGAGCGTATGGAATGCTTTCTGAATATCGGCGAGATTTTTATAATAGTCAGTATGATCGAGATCAAGATTATTGATCGCCAAAATTTTCGGTTCCAAATTTAAAAATGCCCGTTTGTATTCATCTGCTTCAACAAGAAAAAAAACGCTTTTGCCTGAAACAAAATTGGAATTTGTAGATTTGAGAATCGAGCCGACGATCACAGTCGGGTCAAGATGCGCATCCATAAGAATTTTTGCGACCATGGCGGTCGTCGTGGTTTTCCCGTGAGTGCCCGAAATCGCAATCGTATATTTTTCTTTTGAAATAAAATGGAGCGTCTGCGGATATGAAAGGACTTTTATTTTTCTTTTCTTAGCGTCCACAAGCTCGGGATGATTTTTGGGGAGAGCATTGGTATACACCAAAAGATCGCACCCTTTCGGAATCGAAGATTTTTTCTGTCCGATAGATATTTTTATTCCAAGTTTTTTGAGTTCATCTGTAACTTTCGATCTGTCTCTATCTGAACCGCTTACCATCTTTCCCTCGCCTTTCATCATCCGAGCAACGGCAGAAATGCCAATGCCTCCGATGCCGGCAAAGTGAATTTTTCTCGCGTTCTGCGGAGTAATGACAGCTTTGATTTTCTTCATCTATTTCAGATTTTTAACAGCTTCATTGAACTTATCTCCTCTGTCGTATTCATTCTTAAACATTCCGAAAGAAGCGAACGCGGGACTAAAGAGCACGACGTCTCCTTTCTCTGCTGTGAGAAGTGCTTGGCCGAGAGCTCCTTCGAGGCTTGTGGCGAGAGTTGCTTTGATACTTGGAAATTTGAGAACAACATCTTTTATTCTTTCACTCCCGGTTGTGTTCGTACCAGTAAGCAAAATGACTTCTTTTGTATAATCCGGAAGAGCGTGAATAAGTTTGTCCATATTAAGACCCTTGTCCGCGCCTCCCATAATGAGGACGACGTTTCGTTGAAAAGCGAGAGTTTTCAATCCAGCGAGCGTCGCATCAGGAGTAGTAGCGCAGGTGTCATTATAAAAATAAACGCCTTTGTAATTGACCAAAAATTCGAGTCGCCCCGGCACTCCTCGAAATCGCTCAATCGCTTCGCGAATTTCTTCCATTGTCGCGCCGAGCGCCTTCCCTGCTTCGATCGCAAGCGCAATATTTTCTCGATTATGTTCTCCGCGAAGATGGAATTTCCAATCAAGCGGGATTTTCGAAGGTTTCGCTTTCACCAGCGCTCCTTTCATATCCTTTCCAAATCTTTTTACTATTTCTATGGCCAAATCATCGCTCGTGATGCAGACATCTCCTTTTGTTTGATTGAGAAAAATTTGTGCTTTGTCTTGAAAATATAATTCCTTGTCGCCTTTGTAATAATTGAGATGGTCATCAAGAAAATTCGTGAATATCGAAATATGCGGACTGATTTTTGCTTCTCCAAATCCTTGAAGCTGCCATGAATCAAGTTCAAGTACCATGACGTCCCCCGCTTTCACTTCTCGAATAAGAGGCAGAGTCGCTGTACCGCGAATATTGCCACCAAGAAACACTTTCGTACTCGTACCGTCAAAATGCCTTCTTGCAATCTCGTACACGAGTGAGGTTGTCGTGGTTTTTCCGCGCGTGCCGGTAATCCCGATGATGGTAACGCCGATGGTGAGCTTGGCGAAAAGAGACGCATCCATTTCAATTGGAATATTGTTTTTCCGCGCTTCAGCGATATAAGGAGAATCGAGTGGAACTCCCGCAGCTTTCACCACCATATCCCTGCCTTGAAAATCCTTGAGTCTATGCTCGCCGAGCACGTAGGTGATGTTTGGAAAGGCTTCGAGCGCTTTCAGAGAATCCGCGAGTTGCTCCTTGGTTTTAAGGTCGGTAACGATAAGTTCAGCCCCTTCTTCAGCCAAAAACCGCACATCGCCAAGACCCCGGCCTAAGAGCCCGAGCCCCATGATTGTTATCTTTTTACCCCTAAAATACCCCCCGATTTGCATATATGACCATACTAGCAGAGTTTAGGCAAAAAAACAGCTCAATCCTGCACTCGAGCTTGCCAAGAAAACCGATGTGACAAATATTTTGAAGTAAAGAAAAATTTTGGCAAAACGCTTATTTTCTGCTATATTTCTCCTGTTCTGTTTCAAAAGGTCAAGATAGTTTCCTTTGCGCGCGATTAGCTCAGCTGGTAGAGCACATCACTGATACTGATGGGGTCCCAGGTTCGACTCCTGGATCGCGCACCATAATGAAAGATGCCCCGAAGGGCATTTTTCATTTGGTCGACGATCAAGAAAGCGCGGGGCGCTTTCTGTCAGGAGTCGAAGCCCGATTGAGCATTTTTTCGAAGAAAAAATCCAATCGGGATACTGGTCGTGTAACGATCGACACTCCCATGTTATTCTTTCTAGATCTGGCCGTGGTGGCGGAACTGGTATACGCGTACGATTCAGAATCGTATCTCGCAAGAGTTGAGGGTCCGAGTCCCTCCCACGGCACACAAGAAAAACGACTGGGCCAAAACCCAGTCGCCAACGACACTTTCGGAAGTGTAGCGAGAAACACCTCACCACCATTTCCGAAAGAGAAATCTCATCACGTCGCAAAGACACATCCAGAACAGAACAGCGCACATGGCAAACGGTATCGCCATGCTTCCGACAAGATCGATGATGGAGAAATGTCCCAAAGCCTTGAGAAAGCGCTTACTTATGAATCTCCTCGGCCGGCGAAGACCATGTGTATTCATGACTTGCCTCCCGCTTCTCCAGAAAATTCATTGGGACGATCGATCCACTCAAACACGCGTCCGATGAACCGAAATCCGAGATCCTGGAACCTTGTACCTTCCACTCTCCTGTAAAGAAAGGAAAGAGGAAAATTTAAAAAGTACTCCAACACAGACTGAAGCAATGTTGGATCTGCTTCATGTTTGTCTTGTTCAACGCTGTCGCCCGCGTTCCACCGCGCCATGATGCACCTCCCTCTCCCTGTCGCTACACGCCCCCGAGCCAAAGCTCATTCTAACATAATGATAAATCGCCGACCACAAAGTGATCGGCGACTTTATTTTAAACTCGACAATAAGATCTATAGTTCCTTTTGAACCTGGGCAATAATCGCCTCAAGGTTGAGACCTGTTCCGGGGCAATCAGGATGATGCCTCTGAATGGTCTGCGCGGAGGGTACGATATGGTATTTCCGGCAAAGCTCGATGAGCTTTGCCTTCAGGGATTTGAGTTGTTCGGGAGTAAATATATTCTCCCCAACCAAACAAATCCCCACGGAGAATCGATTTCGGCTGGGATGCGGATTGCCCGCATGAGCCCCAACGAGATTCTCGGCGCGGCCGGTTTCAATTTCACCGTCGCCACCACCATGACCGTTGCAAATCACAAAGTGATACCCGATGTCTTCCCAGCCCCGCTGGTGAACATGGAAATCCCTAAAGATCTGCGCGTTACCATTCAAACCTGCTGAATGGTGAACGATGATCATGGACGTTTCCCTGCGCTCTGCCATCGCTCCGTGAGCGATTGAAACAGAGCTTACAAAAGACAGTAGAACGAAGAGGGTCCGCATAGGACTCCTCCTTTCTCCTGCCCGAGGACCCTCCACAGGCCCACTAGTATATTAGCATATTTTAGGTAAAAAGTCAATAGATACGATGCGTCAAAAAACGCCCCTGTTGAGGCGTTTTTTGACGCCTATTTTTATAGATTAAGTGGTCGAGGATGCCCCAGAAGAAGGTGTTTTCGAACCAGAAGACATATTCTTTTTGACAGAGAAGTAATAGACGATCGCTCCGAGAAGATGACCGAAAATAATAATAAGGAGCCAGAGAGGTTTATTGGGGATATCATGAGTAGCAGCATGAATGAGCATCATAATCCAAAAAATGGTTCCCAGGAGAGCTATGAGAAGGAAAATTCCTCCAAGTCCAAAGACTCCTCCAATGAGCCAGCCGATATTTCCACAAGGCACTACTTGCCCATTTGATTTACAGACTGCCGCTGCAGCTTGAACCAACACTGGCACAAGTGCGCCGAAACTTACTGCGATGATAAAAGCCAATTTTTGAATTATGTTTTTCATGACTTTAGTATAGCAGGAAATCAGGCAAGCAAAAACCACCCTTTCGGATGGTTTTTACTTGAAATATTCTTTGTTTTGTTCCGTTCTTGCCCCCCACCACTTTTGATTTGCACCAAAAGTGGTGGGGGGTCCTTTTTCTCGTCTTTCCGAGATGCCAATCTATTTACAGTTTAGATAAACCTTAGAATGCTCAATTGAGGCATTCTAAATCGACGCCGTAAGTTATGCATTTCCGAAGAAATGAAAACATTTTCAAATTGAAATATTCCACGAGCAGCTTCCGCTACCCGTGCCTTGTTACGACTTACTCCCTGTCGCTGAGCTTGCCTTAGACTCGTACAGGACGAGGCTTCGGGCACTCCCAGTTCCCTTGAGTTGACGGGCGGT
>JAQTSY010000013.1 GCA_028711065.1 Minisyncoccota bacterium | reverse complement strand
ATGAACAGACAAACAAAACCACAGGCGGGGCGATACATAAATTCGCGCCCGAAGAAATCTTCCACTTATCGCATAACAGGCTCGCGGACCAGATACACGGCATTTCTGACATTAATTCGATGCAGAAAGTCATTGATGCGGAATTCGAGAGCTTTGACGACATGAAGAAAATCATGCACAGGCAGGCAAAGCCGATGATAATGTTCAAGATCGGAACTGACAACCAGGCAAAGATAAACGCCTTTATAACCAAAATGGACGCAGCGACAAACAAGGGCGAAAATATTTACGTTCCGAACGATGACAACACTTTATCTTATGAAGTCATACAGGTAAACGTCTCGCAGACGGTAATGGAGTGGCGAAATGACATACGAAACAAGTTTTACAGAACGCTTGGGCTTCCCGAAATTATCTTCGGAACATCAGGAGCGACCGAATCCGGCGGAAAAATGGAATACCTGGCGCACGAACAGGTTTTCGAACACGACCAGAGGTTCTTAGAAACGCAGATTTGGAATCAGCTCTTTTTGAAAGTAAACCTTATATCGCCCGTCTCTTTGCTTCCAGCGATGCAAATGGACCAGAACAAAGACGGCGAGAACCAGATGATGAACTTGCAGCCTAATGACATGACTGCGGGGGTGGGAGCATGAAATCCCCTTACGTTAAAAAAGATGAAAAAAGCCCTTATGTTCAGGACCAGGCAATAGCGCCTACAGTAGCGTCTACGCCAGCGCCTACAGCAATCGCAACAAGACCTGAAAGAGTGCAGACAGGCGGCTATGTTCAGACACCGCAGGGCGCTATGGTAAAGCAGCCAGATATTTCAAAAACTATAGTTTTCTTAAAAGACAGTCAGGGCAATTTAAACGGCGTAAGATACAACGGCAAATATTTAACACCGATAGAATACGAGCAGCTGCAGGAAGCGAAGAAGACCGGAGCAAAAGACTTCGGGCAGGACGTGGGGCTGGGCAAACCTAATTTATCGCCAAACCTTATGGCTGCAGCAGCGCAGGAAGGCATGACACCGCCAGCGCCAAATGTTCTTACACCTGAGCAGCTCGCTTTGCTGGACACAACGCAGCAACCAGCCGCGCCAATGGACACAGGACCTTTATTGAATCCGCTCGAAGCAACGCAGGCAGGAGCAAAAGTTTTATCTGCTACAATCGGCGGAGCTGGAGCTGGAGCAACTGCAGGGGCTTTAATTGGCGGAACTGCAGGGCTTGGAGTGGGCGCAGTTCCAGGCGCGATAGTGGGCGGAATTGTCGGAGCTGTAGGCGGACTTATTACAGGAAGCATTTTTGTAATCTCGCAAATTTCGTCAAATGAAAAGCAGCAAGTCAAGGCAGCCATGCAGAACTACAAAACTTCAGTTAAGAACATGAATAATCTTGTAAACATGGCGAATCAGGGCGCGCCAGCAAGCGAAGTGTTATCAAAATTCAACGAACAGGAGCAGACAATTAAAAGCGTTCAGGCTCTTTTAAAGCAAAAAAGTATGACGCCGATTGTCGGGGACGACTTAGCCAAGACAATGGACGAGCAGGCCATTATCCAAGGCTTCTTAGATACTGAACTTAATTACACAAAACAAAAACTTATGGCAGCTCTTGCAGCGCCAGACCCTAACAAAATAATTTACAATATACCAGACGCAACAGAAACTACGGAGTGAAAATATGGTTGAAGAAAAGGTTGTAGAGATAACGCCAGCAGAGCAAATTGAAGCAGACAATAAAAGACTTGAAGCAGCAATCAAGACGCGCGAATTGCTTTTAGCAAGGCAAATGATTTCGGGTAAAGCAAACGCCGGGGAAAGTCCGCCGCCTGTAGACCAGGAGAAATTAAAAATCGAAAACATAAACAAATGGCTCAAGTCAACGGGGATGCACATTTAATGGATACGCCAACTTTTATTTACAAAGTCTGCGTCAAGTGCGGCAAAAAAAGAAAGTTCAAGCACGATGCGCCAAACGAGCCAGTCGGAATTTGCGGCGAGTGCTTCGACTGGTCGAAACTAAACTCTTAAATATTCTAACTGCTTAGCGTTAGCTAAGGCTTTTTAGCCAAAGGGGCAACTTTAATGGTAGACACAACTGGTGAACAGGACCTTAGAGCTGAGAATTTCGAAAAAATTGTAAAGGGATTTGCTTTGCAAGAATTCAAAATGAAACAGCTCGTAATGGAATCAAGCTCGAACGCTTGGATAGAAACATATTACAGAGAGACAGCAACAGAGCTGACCGGCGGACTCGGAAGCGCAGTCAAGGGCATACCAAGACTTGCAAACTTCCCATACGGAGAGCCAAGCTGGACAAAAGTGCAGTCTTACATTGAGAAATACGGTATGGAAGGAGTAGTCTCATGGGAAGATGCAATGACAGACAACGTGGACGTCATAGCAAGAACACTTCTTAGAATCTCGCGCGCAGTCGCTTATGCAGTAGATTCACAAATCTATACAGCATTGCTCGGCGCAGCAGGAAATACAGTCGCAGTCGTAGCAGGCTTCGAGTGGAACTCGGCAGTCATCGCAAACCGCGACCCAATCCAGAACATACTTGACGCAAAGAAAGAGCTTTATGTCGACAACTTCAACCCGGACCAAAACGGCTTCCTGGTTGTAAACCCGGCAGAATACGCTTACTTGCTTGGCAACGCAAAGATAACAAACTCGCCAACTTTCAAGTCAGCAGACGTAATTACAAACGGTGTCGTAGGACAGATTTGCGGGCTTAAAATTATTGTAAGCAACGTTGTAACAACCGACACAGGAACGCTTGTAGTTATCGCAAAAGAGTGCGGAACTTGGAAAGCAGCAGCGCCATTGAGCGTTCACACAATACCTGACGACGGCGTGAAATACACAATCAGGGCTTTCGAAATGGGAGTTTGCCAAGTGCAGACGCCAAACGCAATTTGCAGTATAACAAATACTGCATCCTAAGGGGGCTAAAACATGGCATCAGAAGCAGTAATAATAGAACTGTTAGGGAACGGGGGCGACCCTATTCGCTATACAGTAGACAACGCAACCGCAGTAGCTAAGGGGACTATCATGAAGATAACAGACCCAAGGACTGCAGCAGCAACAACCGCAGCAGACGAGCCTGTAGCCGGAATCGCAGCAAGCGAGAAGGTCGCAAACGACGGCTCAACAACTCTTGCGCTTTACACCAACGGCATATTTGACCTGAAGGACGCAAACGCAGGCGGGTGCACTTGCGGCGCAATGGTCGCTATCGGCGGGGCAAACTTAATCGACGACGCAGATGCAAATGACTTACTACAGAACTCAACAGTAGGCTATGCCTTGGAGACTGCAGCAGGAGCAGAAGTTATTGCAGTCAGAGTGAAAAAGTAAGGAGAGTGAAGCATGGCAGCAGAAGCAGTAATTATTGAACTATTGGGCAACCCTCGTGGTCGCCCGATACGTTACACCTGCGCAGACGGGACAGCAATCGCCAAGGGCGCAATCTGCAAGATAACCGACCCGCGAACTACAATAACAATGACAGGCATAGACAACCCGATTGCGGGAATTGCGGCAGCTGAGAAAGTGGCAAACGACGGCTCAACGACAATATCAGTTTACACAGACGGCATCTTTGACATAACAGCAGCAGCTGCAGGCGCACAGGACATAGGAAAGTTCGCAGCTCCGAGCGCGACAGTAAATATGTTTACTGCAGCAGACGCGGCGGACCTGACGCAGAACTCAATCATCGGCTACTTAATGGAAGCCGCAGACAACGACGAAACAGTCGCAGTAAGGGTTGATAAATAATGGCAGCAGGGGACTTGACAGTAACTGTCGTAGGAACTTATGCAACCATGGCGCTCGCAGTAGCAGCCATGGACGCAGGAAACGATGCTCTGGTAACAGATCATCACGATTTGTATATCATCCCGGGCGGCGTAACCGGTGTGACTTTCGTAGTATTGAAATACGTCAGGGCGGCAGCATAATGGTAGCAGGCACAACAGGCGGAAGCGGGGATATTATCTACGCAGTTCACTTTGAACTTCCAAAGAGGACAAAGGCAGAAAAGGCGCTTATGGTCGGGCCGGTCGGCATGGTCATTTACGACACGACAGCCAACAAAATCAGCGTCAAGACAAACGCTGCAACTGCAATCGGCTCTTGGGAACTCGTGACATCGGTCGCAGACAGTTAAACTTTTTTGGTTAGAGCATGGCAGAAGGCGACCTTACAGTAACGCAGTTAGAAGCTACACCAGTCTTAGCCACGGCAGTCGCGGCTATGGACGCAGCGAACACCTCACTTGTTACTGACAAGGTTAAATTGCACTTCATACCAGGCTCGAAGCCTTATTTTTATGTTACTAAGTATGCGCGCGAAGCAGCGCCGGGTTGGACTTACGACACCGAGCACACGGCAGACGCCAACACAATTCTTTTACTACACTTAGAGGATAACGCCGCAAATACAACCGTGGTAAATTCCGGTAGCGGCGGAAATGGGGCAACCGAGGCGGCAAATACAAGCACTTTAAGCAGCGCAGGAAAGTTTAATAATGGCTTTACTTTTGCAGATGCCGAGGGCATAAGCATGACTACCGAGGCAAATTTTAGAATAGCAGGCAGTATGACTGTAGAGGCGTGGATATACCCCCACGCAGTAGCAGGATATAAACAAATTGTGTGGAAAATGTATGCAGCAGCTGGACAAAAAAATTACGATTTAGACATAAGCGAACATACAGCAAAAAGAATTTCTTTTAACAGGGACAACGCAGCAGAAAGGAAAGTCTGGGGAGATGCCGATTTAAATACTAATCAGTGGTATCATGTAGCTGGGGTATTTTCAAAAACTACAGGTATGGCTTTATTTATTGATGGTGTTAAACAAGCACAAACCGAGGCAAATACAGATGATACTTTTACTAATGTAACACCTCAAACTTGTAGAATAGGAAAAACTGATGACGTTTTCGGGGCGCATTTTGACGGAATAATAGACGAAGTAGCAGTTAGCAATACAGTAAGATATACTTAAAGGGGGATTTAAAAATGGGCGATTTTGAAACAGCGCAAAAGAATTATTATAAGACAATGAAGCAGTATGAGGACATAAACGAGCAGATGCGTGTCCTGCGCGTAAGCATGGACGCAAAGCAGCAGGCTGCAATAGCGAGTGACATACCTGTCTTTAACGCTTTAATGGCGCAGCGACAGGAAAAAAGCGTCATAATGTCTCAATACTTCAAAGAAATGCAGAACGATGCAACGGCGGTGGTCTAAAATGTTTAAAATTGCAGAAAAGATTTGTATAAACGGCAAAGTAGCCAAAAAGGTGGTAAGCGTGACAAAAGTAGAAGGGCTTTTAACAGTCGGGATGCTCGGCGTAAGCGCAGGCATGACTATGCTTATTGCGGACAAATGGCTCGGCGGCTTGATTGTAACTGCAGTCGGCGTGGGGCTGATATTCGTACGCGGCTTTATCAAAAAGTAATGCTCTTACTTGAAGCATTTTGAGATAGGCAGATGACAAACCATAACGCGAAAATTTCAACTTCCAACCTTGTCCGCCCGATGATATGAGGGCAAACTCTTTCTAAAACGCAAAGCTTATATATCCACTTTGTCTACTACATAGCATGGCAAAGGTTGAAAGAAAGTCTATCAAAGTATTCAAAAGAACTTACGACGACTTAGTAAAACGTCTGCGCGGCTTAGATACGTTTGACGACTTAATCAAGCGTTTACTTAGACCGCCCGCAATGATCTCATGGTCTTTAACAAAAGGCAGGACGTGAAAACGTGGTAGTAAAATTTTGTACAAAATGCAAGCAGCAATTTGACGGCGAAAATTGGGCTAAAGTATGCAAGCCATGCTACGCAGAGCAGAAGCGGGCAGAGGACGCAGCAAAAGGAATCGTAGCGCCTATCGAGCAACCAAAGGACAGGGTAAACGAGCTCACAGCTGGCAGAATCGCTCGAAGCACAGCTCTGGCGCAGGCAGTCGAAACGCTAAAGGCTTCTAAGCTTCCTTCAACAACCCGCAATATTCTCGAGCTCGCGCTGGTCTATGCCAAATTCATACAGCTCGGCGAAATGCCGGCTGAAAAGCAGGGCGAAGTCAGCGAAGAAAAAATCGAGGTGCAATGATGGAAAACTCAGAAGACAAGGACATAATGATGCAGATGTACGAAGACTTCAGGGACGCGCTCGCGCCTGTTAGGGACGTGCCAGTATGACTCCTATTAACAAAACAGTAGACGTAGAAATTCCAACAAACTTGATTATTTCGCTAAACGAACTCGCGAAGCAGAACGGAACACTCAGAGTCTATAAGGACAAAAAAGGAAACGTGCACTGTACTGGAATCATAAGGATTCCTGATCCTACTATCAGAGGTTTTCGTAAAAGTGCGTTTAACAGCGATTAAGCGAAATTTTGAAAAGGCAGGTGTTGAATGAAAACAGCGTTAGAAGATTTTGGAAAAACCGATAAAACTGCTAAAATGTATTTGAAAGGATACCGAGCAGGAAGGCAGGAAGCGTTTAGAGAAGTTTTGAAAGCACTCAAAGAACGAAGATTTTGGAATGATAATGCTTTAAGTGATTGGATAGTAATACAATTAAAAGGGCTTGAAGAAAAGGCAGGTGTGAAATGAAAAACAAATTTATACTTGATGCGTGTTGTGGAGGGCGTATGTTTTGGGAGAATAAGAAACATCCAAATGCAGTTTTTCAAGATATTAGAAAAGATGTTCTACCTTTGAAAGAGCAATATGGAATAAACTTTTCTGTTGAACCTGATGTAATTGGAGATTTTAGAAGTATGGAGTTTAAGGATAAAAGTTTCAAGCTCGTGATTTTTGACCCTCCACATTTGCTTTTAAACAAAACTGCATGGATGGCAAAGAAGTATGGAACTTTGAAAGGAACAGATTACAAAGAAGATATTAAGAAAGGTTTTTCTGAGTGTTGGAGAGTTCTTGATGATTTTGGAACACTTGTTTTTAAGTGGAGTGATAATTCAATCAATCTAAAAGAGATAAGGCCTTTGTTTCCAGCAGAACCAATTATTTTTAACAAGATACGTTATAAAGGGAATACTACTTGGTGGTTTGTATTTCTTAGAATTCCAACAATGGAAATATTGTTTGAAGAAAAGGCAGGGTCGCATACGCCTGTTAAGCTCGAACGTGAAGAGAACCAACCTCTTATTTAAGGATAGTTTGAGTCAAATACCCTACTCCCCAGCAAAAAGCCCAAAATAGAGCCATTGTAGTGCGTGCAAAGTGCTGTTTTAAGGCATTCTGTTAGCAAGTTCACTCAACCGGTTCATTTCCAATCAGCGCGCCGTGTCTTATATGAATTCTTTAAAGAGGACATAGCCTGCCCTATAGCAGTCTTCACGTTCTCCAGGCTTACAGGACAACGCCGTTTTGATAATAGTCATGATAAACGTCTTGATAAACGTCGTCGTGGGCCTGACGATCCTGGCTCACGCCTGCTATTATACGTGTAGTATAGAGGATAGATATGCTTATATGTTTAGCTTGCCTTTGGGGACAGTGGGGTATCCCCAAAGGTTAAGGCACATATAAGGGCATCCTAATCCTTGTTTACACGTGTAAAAGTCAGTATGATCCAGGCGTCGCAGGCCAGCGCCGTAACGTTTGATAAGACGTATGATAATGACTATGATAAACGTCAGTTGTCTGCGAAAGCTGGAAGAAATCGTGATACTTGCGTGGGGGGGCGTCGTCCTTTTTTAGAATTTTATATAAAACACAGGCGCGATGAATGGAAATTGAGCAAAAAACGACCAAAAACAAACAAAAAAGTTCGCTTAACGTAATAAAAAGACACTACTACACTACTACTACACTATATATTATAGATAAATATATAAATAACTAACTAATTATATATTCATAACATATTTTGAGGTGTATGTCATGAAAACTGTAACAACATTGTATCTTGATGCCGAAGTTATGGAAAATCTTAAAAAAAAGCAAATTAATGTCTCAGCAGCTTTTAGAGAGTGGCTAAAAACACAGAATTTAGACAAATTAAAAAAAATAACAGACCCTACAGACGGTAGACTCAAAAAACTTAACAATGAAAGGTGTATCGAAATATGAAAATACAATATAAATCGGAAGGCGGCGGCTACAACATCTTTACAGAAACATGTCCAACATGTTTTTTTTGTCATCAAGAAGTTGCAAAATTTTATATCTGTGTAAAATGCAAGCGTATAACTTGCCCAGATTGCAGGTATCTTGACAAAGAACACACTAAACATAATTGGGATAGATTCTGCGAGTGCACAGAAAGATATGGAGAAGTGACCAAATTTTTATGTGAGTGGAAGTATGAGAAAAAGGAGAGTGAATCTGAAATGGAAACAAAAAAACCAAATGTTGCAATATTCGAGTGTCCGGGTTGCAAAACTCAGATAGAAGTTGCACAAACAGAAACCGAAATGAAAGAGCCCGGACAATGCGCTTGTGGACGTAAGGGCAGATTTAAACTTTTGAGTTGTGCTTAATGGACCTGCACAAAGCCCTTAAAAAAGCCGAGCAGCGCGTCATGGAGAAGATAAAGTTCCGCATGACCGAGCTGGCGGCTGACCAGACCCTTAAAGCGACCATGGAAGCAGACATAAGGAAGCAATACGGACCTGCACCGGACCGGAAGGGCTGGCGCAAACCGAAAAAAGAGAAACTACCAAAAACTACTAAAAAAGACTAAATTAGTAGTCGAATTATTGTCTATATTGACAATAATTCCCTTATCAAGCGTTTCATAAGAGGAAATAATGGACCTCGATTTATGGCAAACAGAAGTTCTCTCGATTCAGGGCAACCTGCACCTTCGGGCTGGCAGGCAGGTCGGCAAGAGCACGATTGTCAGCCTTAAGGCAGCCGAGTTCTCAATAGCCAACCCCAAAAAGACAGTCATGGTCATAGCCTTCACAGAGCGCCAGGCTTACCTGCTTTTCGAGAAGATTCTCGCCTACCTGACGCAAAAGTATCAGAAGTGGATTAAGAAGGGCAAGGACAAGCCGACCAAGCACGAAATCAAGCTCACGAACGGGACGCGCATTCTTTGTCTTCCTACAGGAATGACAGGTTTTGGAATAATGGGATATAGCATTGACCTGTTAATTGTTGACGAAGCCGCGTTTGTGCCTGACGAAGTTTACCGCTCGGTAATTCCTTCCCTGGCAGTCACGCACGGGACTATCTGGCTGCTCTCAACGCCATGCGGCAGCGCGGGCTACTTTTACGACACTTCGAAGGATGACAGCTTCACTCACGTTCATATTTCAAGCGAGGACTGCCCGCGAAAAGACCAGGCGTTCCTGGACCATCAAAAACTCTCACTGACCAAGGCGCAGTATGCCCAATGGTATCTCGGCGAGTTCGTGACAGCGTTCAATCGCTTATTTTCTGACGAAATAATAAAGCGCAGCTGCATACTCAAGCGCAGGACCGAAATTCTCAAGGACAGGACTTACTATCTCGGCTGCGACCTGGCGCGCATGGGCGGGGACGCGATAACCTTCGAGGTTCTCGACAAGCTCGACCGCGAGCACATCGACCACACCGAGAGCATAGTCCACATCAAAAAACTGACAACCGAGACTGAGGACAATATTCTCAAGCTGCACAAACTTTGGAATTTCAAGCGCATAGGCATAGACGCGGGCGCGGGGACTTTGGGAGTCTCTATTCTTGACCACCTGCTTCGCGAGGATTCTGCAAAGAACAAGGTCGTGGCTTTAAACAACCGCGCGATAAGTTTGGACAACAAGGACGCGACCAAGCAGCGGCTCATGAAGGAAGATATGTATTTCAACCTGCTTCGGCTGCTCGAGCGCGGCTGGCTTAGGCTTCTTGACGATGACGAGGTTATGCTGTCACTCGCGAGTGTCCAATACGAGTATGACAACGAGCAGGGCAAGCGCGCAGAGCTTCGAATCTTTGGCACAAACACGCACATAGCCGAGGGTCTTATCCGCGCGGCATGGCTTGCCTGCGAGGACAAAAGCCTTAACTTGTGGGCTGCATGATATCCTATTTGTCTGTAGAAAATGTCATAGGAAACTATAAAAAATTCAACAGCTTAGTTTATATATGGCAAATCTACAAAAATACACTACAAAATCGGACGAGCCAAACAAGATAAAACTTTCTAATGACACCATGGCTATTGTAGAAGCCCTGGCAAGTTTGGAAGCTGCATTAAGGAGCATGAAATAATGGTGCATACAGGAATCTTCGCAACATCTTCAGAAATTTTAACAAAGGCAGGCGCGAAATACAGCACAGCCGTTACCGAAGCTAAAATAAACGAGCTATGCCTTCAGGCAGAATCCGTTATAAACACAGCGTCTCGCTATAATTGGTCTGACGCTTACGCGGGGCTGAACGCAGACGTTAAATATTTATTGTCTTCTTTGGAATCCGATTATGTTGCAGCGCACATTATTGCGTCAGATATGTCGGGCTATTCGAGTAGGTCAGAAGCCGAGACAATGATAGACGTGCTTTGGGCGCGCTTTGACAGAAATATCGGCTACTTAAAAGACAAGGAAGTTCAAACCTTCATGGTGAACGCATAATGTTAGGCGTGCCAATTTCTTTTAGAAAAGGCGGCGATGCTTCAGCTTCTTACGATTGGGTAGACTTCAGCACAGGGCTGGGCTACAGAAGGTTTTATGCAGCTGCAGGCGTGCTTGCGGCTGGATTAACTTACTTTCTTACTAATGAGTCCAGCATAGACAGCTCAAGCAGCGACCAGACAACAAGTTATGGCTACCTTACACCTAATGACGGCGCAGGCAGCGAATTAGACATAGACTTTGACGTAACCTTAGTAAAGCCCATGACAATAGGCGCGGGCTATGCTTACGTCAATTTTACTGTTTGCTTGGCGACAAACCCCTCGACAGTTCAGAGCACAGTCAATATTTATCATGTCACAGCTGCGGGAGTGGAGACTTTGCTCGGAACGGCTCAAAGCGCGGCAAGGCATACGCACGCAGCTGCGCTTCATTGCAGGGACACGTTTAGAATATTGCTTACAGGCAAGACGTTCGGTGTGGGCGAAAAGCTGCGGGTAAACTATGTATCTAACGCCAGCGATGCTTCTTTCTGGGTCTATCATGATCCTTCAAGCGGCTTAACAGGAACAGACGCAGGCGGCAGGACCGTAACAACAGACTTCACAGTAGACATACCTTTCAAAATAGATATTTAAGGAGCGATTAAAATGTCAAATTTGAGACTTGAAAATGCAACAGCAAGCAACATGACAAACAACGTCACAGAGACAGCGCCGACAGTATTAAATACAGACGGCGTAACATCACAGGACGAGACAACCTGGCAAAACAGCGACTGGTCTAAACAATGGGGATATTTTAACAGCGTGCCGGAACTGAAGTCCGCTATGCTTATGAAGGCGTGTTGGGACTGCGGGAAGGGTTATACTGCAGACCCCAGAACTACGGTAATTTTAGACCACATCAGCGGCTGGGGCAAAGACACTTTCTTGGACATACTTTTTAACATGGACTTAATTTCGCGGCTTAGCGGGGACGCTTACGCAGAAATAATCAAGGACGACAACGGGCTGCTTCTTAACTTGAAACCGCTCGACCCTGGCAGCATGAGGATTGTAGTGGACAAGCAGGGAATTATCAAGCGATATGAACAGACAAACAAAACCACAGGCGGGGCGATACATAAATTCGCGCCCGAAGAAATCTTCCACTTATCGCATAACAGGCTCGCGGACCAGATACACGGCATTTCTGACATTATTTCGATGCAGAAAGTCATTGATGCGGAATTCGAGAGCTTTGACAACATGAAGAAAATCATGCACAGGCAGGCAAAGCCGATGATAATGTTCAAGATCGGAACTGACAACCAGGCAAAGATAAACGCCTTTATAACCAAAATGGACGCAGCGACAAACAAGGG
>JAQTSY010000026.1 GCA_028711065.1 Minisyncoccota bacterium | reverse complement strand
CTGAAGGTCATTAAACACAGCCAGCACGGTTTCTTTTACTGTGCGGGTTAGTTTGTTTGGGATGCCCTTTCTGCTTCCGGCGAATTTATTTCCCTTCGGCGCTGCCATAATTAAGTCATTTTAAGTCTGTTTGTCTTTGTGGCCGCAATGTATTCTTTCATGGCACTCCCGACATAAAGCTGTGAGGTTGTCGGCCTCATCCGTTCCGCCTTGCGAGCGGTGTTTGATGTGGTGAATATCGACCGCCCTTGCCCCGCATTGTTCGCAAGGTATCACGTCATCAATTCCGTAGCCGTGTGCCTTCATATAGTTTTTAACGTGCTTTTGCAAAGATAGTCATTTTTATAGTTTCCCGGCCGCGTCCCTGATAAATTTTGCCGTTTTCAATGCCTCGCTGTCGGGGGCTAAGATTTCCAAGCCCGATATGTAGCCGTCGAGCCACGACAGGAATTTATCGAAACGCTGGTCTGTGGATAAGGTTTTCCATAGTCCGGCCTTTTCTTGGCTTATTACAACCTGTCCGTGCGGTTGTTCAGGTGGGTGATATGTTTCTTTCGCCATACTTTATACCTTGTCGGGTTTAATTTGTGCAAGTTCGCCTATCTCACCCCGCCCCCGGTCAGGTGCTTTCCCTCGCCTTTGCTCGGCACAATGTAAGCCGACTGCTTCCGTGCAAGCAACCTCTCTAACCGGGCGATCACAACCGGGTCGGTTTCCGTCCGCAGCCTCTTTTTTATCGTCGTTTCCTTCATCGGGCAGGGTATTTAGTTCACAGCCGGGGCAAATTTGCATTAACAGGTAGTGGCAGTTATCACAATAGTCGTTTGCCGTACAGGGTTGGTTGTCTTCGGGGCAGATGGGTTTCATATCAAAAGACTTTTCCGTTATAGATTTCGCCCTGAAATATCCTGAACGTATCGTCGCTCTGTAATAGTATCCTAAGAAAACCGTGTGTCCATTTGTTCACCCGCTTGTATTTCGGGTGCAGTCCACAAAGACATGGCACAGACCACGCCCCCTTCATTGTCCCGTTCAGCGTCGGAACAATAGTTTTATCTGCAACGTGACTATGGCAAACTATCGTGTTTTCGTTAGTTATGGCGAAAACTTGTTTGGCCACATTTGCCTGTCTGTTGCCAGGGATTTCGTGACCGTGCAATATGTTAACCTTTCCCGCCACGATAACACGCTCATTGCAAACATAATCAATTCCGATCTTTTCAAAATGCAATAAGTCGTTGAGTTTCAGTTTAGCAGACTTGTACAACTCCGGGGCTTTTACCTGCATATACTTATCCAGCCTCGCCTCGTGGTTGCCCTCTTTGTAGATGATTTTTGCATTTGGGAACATTTCCCTGATGCTCCAAAGGAAGTCCTGTAACATACTCAGTTCGTCCTCCATTGAGGGGTTACTGGGGTTTTTCGTAAAGCGGCTGCATTGGTAAAAGTCCACAACATCTCCGTTCAGTACGATGGTGTCGCAGTTGTGCTCCGCCGCCCACTCAAACGCAGCCCTGACCGCATCTTTGTCGTGATACGGTACGTGGAAGTCCCCGGCAAGGAAAATATTTCGGCTGGCCTTCTGAATGACGTACTTGTCCCAATTTTCTGAAAATGGCTCGTCAATTATGTCGTCATTGGCATACTTGCCCCATGTCGTGTTCGCCCCCGCCCGCTTCTTATTCCCGGCCGATCCCTTCAAATACCTGACTGCGCTTCGCAGCCTGTCGTAATCATCCTGTGTAAATTCCGGGTTATTTTCATCTTTTTTTAGGGCATCTGCAATTATCATCCTGACGGCGGTATGGCTTCGGATGCCCGGATATTTTTTCAGGTATTCCTCTGCTATTATGCCGGGGCGGCTTTTTGCCAGCTTCCCTCTTTCGTCCCTTTGGTAGTTTGCCATTGGTTTAAAGTTAATCCGCAAGCCGGATTTGTACCGGCCTCATGCTTTCTTAACGGCGCTCTGAGTTTCGATCATATTGCGGATTGTTAGTACAAAGATATGAAATTTATATGGATTTGCAAACATTTTGTTCAAAAATACTGCTAATTTGTATAATTGCCTTGCGTTTGGACAAACATGGTATAAAGCCGCTTGTTAGGTTGCATGCCTTCGCACATATCGGAAATTCGCCTTTTAAAAACGAAAGGCTTATAATTTCCGATTCCTTTCATGCAACCTAACGGCTTGGGCGTTGGCTTTCGCCCTATGAAAAAACTTTGTTGTAGGCGAAGGCACGACAACCTAACAAGGCGTTGCAGTAATTTTGCCTCACTGCTTTCTATAAAGTGTTTTTTCATTCCGTAGTTATTGAATTACTTTAAAAACAAAATGCCTACGCTCTGCAAATTTTTCAAATTTGTTTAAAGTCTGCGCAAACACCAAGATAACTTTCTTTTCCTTTTTTTACTCTTTCTTCAAGTGATTTATAAGGACACTCGAATACCCTGCCTTCTGCCATATGTGCATCACAATCCCACGTGCCATCTCTTGTAGATTCAAAAGATTCTCCTTGTAATTTACAAAATCGTTCACATATTTTTTTAGTCCAAATAAGATTTTGCCCAATATCTGTTACCTTTAATGTTCCCTCATTACATAGAGCATTTTTAATAGCATCCTTATTGTCGATTAATTCAATTACATAAAACCCTTCTTCTCTATGAAATACAAATTCTTTTTTATTAACAATTTGCGTGTTTTGTTCTTTTTGCGGAAGGCATATACAAGTTATTGGTTCTTCTGCAAAAGAACCACCACAGTCCTTACAACACCATTTTGGTTCATGATACCAATATTCAACATTTTTTGGAGTAATCCACTTTTTTTCACCACCAAATGTTGTAACATAAATCGCAACAAAATCTTCCCAATCAGCCGTTTTACATTTATATTGTCCCGTCTTAATTGGTTGTGTACTCTTATAATGTACCCAGATTGCCATTTTTTGATTTCTCCTATTTTAAGTTAAAAAAGATTGCCCTCTAAAAACTATTTTGTTTTACGTACTTCAAAAACTACTGCAACGCCCAAGCCGTTATGTACCATAACATCAATAGGTTTCTTTATCGTACCTGTCGTCATAGTTCCGTTTCGGAAGCCGTTTGGCAAAAACCGAAGCGAAAACGGCAGTTCCGACCGCCCCGGCAAGTCCGGCGACAATCCACCCACCGGCTTCGTGGCAACTCAAAAAGTTTACGGCGACCATCACCG
>JAQTSY010000025.1 GCA_028711065.1 Minisyncoccota bacterium | reverse complement strand
ATGCTGGACGGCTATTTACAAAGTCATTGTATGAAATCTGGACGGGATTTCCATTTGAATCGTAGGACAAAATTCCCCGAAATTGATCATATATATTGTGAAGTATCGGATAATTTATATCCTTGAGCGTATAGACCTTGTCCCCATGATTTGTTACGCCAGCAAGCAAGAGATCAGATGACAGAATTCCAGTAACAACAGATGTGTAGTTTGTTCTCCCGCATCCGCCTCTATCAGTCCATAGATATGATGTCGTATTTTTCTCTCCCCCCGTCCATTCGATATCCGGCACGCTGTCCTTGTTCATGAAATCAATAACGAGGTCGTAATCGCGTTTTGTACCATCCGGAGCCTTGTAATAAAATCCATTCTGACCACTTGTTTTATCGGTGAACACTTGTCCGACGGTTGGATCGAAAAATACCGGAACAAGATTTGTCCCATCAAACAATTCTTCACTAATCTGACCACTCATTGACCGAAGCACTGCTTTCCCATAATGAATCTCCTCGGGCGCAACGAGCTCTGGGATTTCATAGCTAGAGTCAACCGTAAATTTAGATTGATCAAGCCCATCGCCATCATAAAGAGCCGGCGAATGTTTCCCTAAAAGAATAAGCTTATCTCCGAGCTCGACGAAATGCTCAAAACTATTATCTCCTCCTAACTCCCCCTCCAAATAATATTCAACGAGAAGAAGCGTGCCTCCTTTGTAAGGACCGTCGGTAAATGTGCCCACCCCAAAGGCATGGATGTTGGAGGGCGCCGAGAAAGATTTCGGTTGCGGACCCAAAAAAATATTGGGAATAGGAACTTCTCTTTTTTCGTTCCAAAATATAGCACCTGCTACTTTTACTCCAGTCTCTAAAGTCGTCACTGGAGTGGGAGAAGTTTCCGCGGCCTGCTGTGGGCGAGAAGCCAGATACCCGCCAGAAAAATATCCGATTCCTCCGGCAACAAGGAAAACGAGAATTCCGACAAAAATTATTCTTGGTAATGAATTTTGCATAAATTTAACGAGAAAGCGTAAAAATCCCTTTTTCTATTCCCTTTTTTACCGAAGTTTCCGCAGACGAATCTTCAGCGAGCTTCTTCAATATTGTATCACTATCGGAAATGTGGCTCAAAGAAACTTGTCCCCGTCGGATATCGAGCGGAAACAAGTAATAGGATACCGCTTGATCATCGACAGAAACCCCGACAGAAAGACCTCGCATCGTCTCCTTGCTAAAATCCTGATCAAAGACGAAGTTCCCAAGCGAGTAGAAGATTGCTTTTCCTTTGTACACTTCTATCGGCTCAACGACGTGCGGATGACTGCCCAAGATAAGGTCAGCTCCTGCATCGATGAAACGGTGCGCCAATTCCACTTGTAAAGAAGTAGGATTTTTTTGGTATTCAACTCCCCAATGCGGGTAGACAATGGTGAATGCGCCCTGGGCTTTTGCTTTTCCAATTGCACCAAGAATCGCGTCATCATTTTGCGGACCAAATTCGTGATAACCAACAAAAGCGATTTTTTGGCCTCGTACCGTCTCAATGATCGGTTCACTTTGGCTATTGAGCGGATCTCCAAAAGTTTCGAGTCCCGCTTGTGTTATCGCCTTCTGTGATTCTGTGAGCCCGACTTTTCCGAAATCCAAAGCGTGATTGTTTGCTTGGCTCAAAGTAGTGAAGCCGAGTTTTTTAAGCACGGGAAGCATCGCTTCATCAAAAGTAAAATGGAGCTCTTTGTTATGCAAATCAGCCGTCACCGAAGAAAAATTGGTGAACGTTCCTTCAGCATTCGCTACAACAATATCACTTCCCTTGAGAAACCGTTTTATATTTGCAAATGGATATTCGCTTCCATTGACCGCAATGAGATTGCGCACTTGCCTGTCGAGCATAAGATCGCCGAATGCCAGAACCGTCACACGTTTGTCTTGCGCACTTTCACGCCGCTCAAAAAATCCATCAATATAACTTGTCGTTTCTTCTAAGTCTGGATTTTTGGTCACCTCTGCCGAATTGGTGTGATGCAGTATCCCGAAGGCGTGCCCACCTTCGGCCTCCATATATTTTAAATACAAACGCAAACCTGGAAGAGAGTCGGCGTCTGTCATTTTAAGTCCGTCAAAATCAAAATTGTTGATTACAGCGAGCATTTTCTCGTCATGAAATTGTGCAACCGTGTCGGGCAAGTAATGAGAAAAATCAAAAGAGCCGACCAACATTGTCCCTTCCGGCAAAGCTTTGCGGATATTTTCTACCGCTTCATCTATTACTTTGTCTGAAGCAGTATCTTTTACGATGATAGGAATAATTCGCGCATTCGGAAATGATTTTTTAATGAAAGGCACAATCCCAGATACGCCATGTTCCCTTTCAAATGGAGCTTCTTCGATAGATACTGTGCCGGATTTTTCAAGCAAACGGATAGTGTCGCAATCGGGATTTAAGTTTCCGTATGGCGTATCCCAATTATCGATAGAAGAAATGATCTGACCATTACCGGCTGAAAAGTGATTTGGGCTTACGAGCAAAATATCTATCGGAGCATCGCTAGCGACAGCATTCATCGTGTCCGCAATAATTGCCGGAGCGAGCAGATGATGATTTACAAAAACACCCAAAAGATCTTTTTTCTCGGGCATATCGTATTTTTTCACAACACCCGCATAAGCATTATCAAAAAAATCTTTATCGCTTAAATATGATTGATGAATTCCCTTACTGCATCCAGCATATTGAACAGTAGAGATTTTCTGCATTCTTCCCTGCAAAAGAAAACCCAAAACAGCGCCACTCAAAATGAGGCACAAGATGAGAATATTTTTCAATGACTTTTCCATTTATAACGGGAGTTTTTTATTTAGCCTTTTTAAATTTTCGCAAGAAAACGATTTCTCCTATAATAATAAATTTCGTCAAAAGAACTGATGCGGGATACATCACATTGATGAATGAATAGCTTCCCATCGAAAACATTGAAAGAGAATGCTTAACGGCATCAACCCACATTGATCCGAGCGATTCGCTCTTTGGTGCATGCCAAGTTTTTCGCATCGTAGGAAAAAAGGCGATGAGATCGATGATTGTCGCAAGAATGACCGACCATAAAACGCTGCTGACTAAAAGCCAAGGAAGAATTGCTCCCAGAGAAAGGAAGAGACATATTTTATCAAAACGCGTAATATCCTTCGTTCCATATCCGCCCTTGAGCGAAAGCACCAAAACAAAACCGGTCAAAAGTGATG